>JBEKSR010000119.1:0-17863 GCA_049516835.1 Bryobacteraceae bacterium
GCCAGGCACTCGACAACCTAATCCGGGAAATCGGTCTGGAGGTGGCCGCCTGAATTCTCATGAACGAAACGAGAACAAAATTCTCGTTTCAGCGCCTCTTTCAGGCTAAAGCATGCCCCACCTGGTGGGGCATGCTTTAGCTTGCCCTTTGATCTCGCGTAGCCAAGAACCTGTGAACAATTGCTGTAACGGGGAGGCCAGAGTGTCGCGTCTAAGTGATTACTGGAGAACATTCATGCTTGAAGCGAGCGGTCCACTGGTTCTGAGCCGGAGGAACCTGCTGATCCTTGTGGGAGGCGGCCTTGCGGCTTGGCGGCCGCTCCATGCGACCACCTCGGGTTTCTGGAACAAGAAGCCGCCGCAGGATTGGAGTTCCGAAGAGATCGACACGCTGATCACGAAATCGCCGTGGGCCAAGGAGGCGTCGGCGCAAGGCGCGGCGCCGGAAGGGTACGGATCGCAGACCGGCTCACCCAACGGCGCCGGATATCCGGGAGGGTCGCCCGGCGGGATGGGGATGCCGCGGATCGGGATCCCGGGCATCGGAGGGATCGGCATGGGCGGGGGCGGCCGGCGCATGGGCGGCAATCAGGGCGGCGGACGCGGTCAGCAGCGCGGGACGTTATACAGAGGCACGGTCCGGTGGGAAAGCGCCCAGCCGGTTCTGGATGCGCTCAAGACGCCATTGCCGGACGCGTTTGCGAACCATTACGTGATTGCCGTGATCGGGTTTCCGCTGCCGAGCGGCCAGCGCCGCTACCAGGACGAGCAGGGAGACTATCCTCCGAGGCAGTCGCAGGAGGACAATCCTCCCAGGCGTTCGCAGGATGACACGTTCGACAATTTGAAGCACTTCACCACTCTCCAGCCGAAAGGCAAGGAACTGGCCCAGGCCGGAGTCGTGCAGCAGCAGACCAGTTCGAACTCCAACTTGCTGTTCGGCTTTTCCAAAGATTCGCTGACCCTCACCAAGGACGATAAGGAAGTGTTATTCTCCACCACGCTGGGGCGGCTGGTCGTTAGGGCCAAGTTCAACCCCAAAGAGATGCTGTACCACGGCCAACTGGCGGTGTAACCTCCCCGAACCTCCGCGAGTGCGCGAAAGTAGCGCCGGCGATCTTGTCGCCGGTGGGGTTGTCCGGACTGGGAAGAACGCCGGCGGCAAGACCGCCGGCGCTACCGCCCGTGCGGCGTACTACCATAGTCGGCATGATCCGGCTGATTCTCGCGTTTCTGATCGCGGCGCCCGTTTTCAGTGGCGATTGGTATCTGTTCACGTCGTTTCGGGGGAATGGCGAGACCGGCGTCTACTGCGCGCTTAGCAACGACGGCCGGCGGTGGACGCCGCTCAATGACAACCAGCCTTGGGTGAAGCCCGGCGAGGCCGGCATGTTGATGCGCGATCCATGGCTGGGGCAAGGCCCGGACGGCACCTGGCACATGGTCTGGACGTGGGGATGGACCCGGGCGGAGATGGGCGGGCGGCTCAAAATCGGCTATGCCAGCTCCCAGGATCTGATCGCCTGGACGCCCCAGCGCGCCCTCTTTGTGATGGACAATGAGCCGGAAGCCCGCAACGCCTGGGCGCCCGAGGCGGTGTGGGATGCCGGCGGCAAAGAGTGGATCGTGTTCTGGGCGAGCACCATTCCGGGGCGCTTCTCCGATACCGATGCCAGCGGCGACAGCGGCTACAACCATCGCATCTACGCCACCACCACCAAGGACTGGCGGACGTTCTCGCCTTCGCGCCTGTGGTTCGATCCGGGCTTCAACTCCATCGACGCCACCGTGGCGCAGGCCGGTAAACGCTGGGTGATGGTGTTCAAGGACGAGCGCAAGACGCCTTTGGTGAAACGCCTTCGTCTGGCGTTCGCGGACTCTCCGCGCGGCCCGTGGAGCAACGTGAGCGAGCCCTTCACCGGCGATTGGGTGGAGGGCCCGTCGGTGGCGCGGATCGGGCCGGAGTGGTTGATCTATTTCGACCACTACACCCAGCCGCAGCACTACGGCGCGGTGCGCACCACCGACTGGAGAACCTTCGAAGACATAACCGCCCAGGTGAGCTTTCCGGCGGATTACCGGCACGGGACGGTGGTGAAAATCTCCGAAGAACTGGCGCGGCGGTTCGAAGCGCGGCGCCCCGAGCCTACTTTACCGTGAGTGGCACGGAGGCGATGACGTTCTCCCACTCCAGTTGCAGTTTGCCCTTGTTGCCGCCCGCGCTCGAGAGCGTCATCTTATAGGTCTCAATGGGAGCGGATGGTTTGCTCATGGTCATGGACACGCGGCCCAGGTCCTGCTCCTGGTGATATTCCGTGCCCCACTGGCCGGTCTGCTTGTTGACGACGAGCTTCCACTCTTTGGGATCCAGCCAGACGTACAGGGTGTAGTCCCCCTTCGGTACGGCGAGACCGTTGATGTCGAGGTCGGCATCGGTGTGAAGCGCGGTGGCCTGATTGGCGCCGGCGCGCCAGATGGTGTTATCGGGCTGGAGCACGTCGGTACCGTTGAAGATTTTCCTGCCGCGCATCGAGGGCGCGCAGTATTTGATGGCTATAGTCTTGCCGTTGATGGTGACGGAAGTATCCGCCGAAGGGCTGAGCGGGGCCTTCTTGGCGGCTTTCTGCTGGTCCTGGGCGAGTCCGAGAGCCGTAGTGACGGCGATCAGTAGAACGATGGTCAATGTGCGTTTCATGGTGTGGGTTGTCCTCTCACAGCGAGTATAGCGCCGCGGCCGGTGATATCTTCTAAATGATGGCCGTATCAATGGTATTCCTGCGCGGCCTGCTGGGGTTCCTCGGCATGGGCGCCGCGTTCATGGCGGGGCGCTCGGCAGTGGCTGTGCGCAAAGGCTGGCAGAAGCCGGCGCGGTTCTATGGGTGGGCGATCCGCACGGCGGTGTGCGTGGTGGCGGTGGCGTTCCGGAACCGCGTGGATGCCGTTGATCTGATCGTGTGGGGGATGGCGGCGGTGGGGTTGGCCGGGGGCATGTGGAGCATTTCGCGCCAGAAGCCGCCGGAGGACCTTACGCGCCAGATCTTTCCCGACGAGCCGTAGCGTCCGGGCGGGAGGCCTCCGTCTGCATTATTGACTTGTATTGATACATCATAATACACTTGTGATTGTTCAGCAAAAAAGACTTGTAGCCCTCCAGAGGGACTTACGATGGCCACGCCGAACGAGAAACTTGCCGCGTCCCTGACCGCCCTTCGGAAGCTGCAAAAGGGCGGACGGCGGGTCCTTCAATCTCAGAAACTCAGCCGCACCGATCGCGAACGGTTGCTACAGAACGGCTTCGTCCAGGAAGTCATGAAGGGGTGGCTGATCTCCTCCCATCCGGGGGCGCGCGACGGAGACAGCACGCCGTGGTACGCCTCTTTTTGGGAGTTTTGCGCGCGCTACTGCGTCGAGCGCTTCGGGGACAAGTGGCGCCTGTCGCCCGAGCAGTCGCTCCTGCTGCATGCGGAGAATACGGTCATCCCGGCACAGGTGATCATTCACAGCCCCAGTGGCGCCAATAACAAGATCGCGCTCCCGTTCGGCACATCGCTCTACGACCTCAAACAGCCGCAAATGCCGCCCGCAGCCGATCTGACAGTAAGGGACGGGCTGCGGCTTTTTTCTCCGGCGGCGGCATTGGTCAGGGTCTCGGAAGCGTTCTTCATCGGCAATCCAATTGAAACCCAGGTTGTGCTCGCGAGCCTGCGCGACGCATCGGAACTGCTCCGGCGTCTTCTCGACGGAGGACACTCAAGCGTTGCGGGCCGGCTCGCCGGGGCGTTCCGCCGCATAGGCCGCGCCGGGGCAGCGGACGAGATCGTCAGGACCATGAAGGCCGCCGGATTCGGCGTGCGGGAGGCCGATCCTTTTGCAGGCCGTGCGGCGTTAACGTCGCCGCCCGCGGCGGTCGCGCCCATAGTCGGGCGGATGCGGACGATCTGGGAGTCGATGAGGGGAAAGGTTCTCGAAGTCTTTCCAGGGCCGCCCGGCCTGCCGCGAGACAGGGAAGCCTATCTGCGCTCGGTTGACGACATCTATCGCAGCGATGCCTATCACTCGCTCTCGATCGAAGGCTACAGCGTTTCGCCGGAGCTGATCGAGCGGGTCGGGGCGGGCAACTGGGACCCGGGCAATCTTGACGCGGACCGGCAAGACCGCGACGCACTGGCGGCGCGCGGATACTGGCAGGCCTTTCAGGCCGTGAAGGCAAATGTCGGCGAGATTATCGCCGGAGAAGATCCCGGCCGCCTGGTCCGGACCGCTCATCGCGACTGGTACCGCGAGCTCTTTCAGCCTTGCGTGGGGGCCGGTCTGATTGCGCCGTCCGCTCTCGCCGGCTACCGCAACGGCCCGGTCTATCTCCGGACGTCGCGTTACGTGCCGCCGCGCTGGGAAGCCGTGCGCGATGCGATGCCCGCCCTGTTCGATCTACTCGAGAACGAGCCGGCGCCCGGCGTGCGCGCCGTTTTCGGCCACTGGCTGTTCGGCTACGTACACCCGTATCCCGACGGGAACGGGCGCATGGCCCGTTTCCTGATGAACGCCATGCTCGCCTCGGGCGGATATCCGTGGACGGTCATCCGTGTCGAGGACCGCACCGCCTATCTCGCGGCGTTGGACCGTGCCAGCATCGACATGGACATCGGGCCGTTTGCGGAATTCATAGCGGAACGGGTCGGATGGTCCATGGAGTAACGCTATACTCAAGTGCGGAGGCAGCAGATCGGAATCCACTTATGAATCGACGAACGTTTCTCGGCGTTGCCGCGGGTTTGACCCTTGCGGATGCGAGCGCGCAGACCCCGCCATCCATGCCTATCATCGATACGCACATTCACCTGTTCGACACGTCGCGTCCTGGGGGCGTGCCATGGCCTCGCGCGGACGTCCCGGCGCACAAGGTCATGTACATGCCTTCCTTGCCCTCGCGATACCGCAAGGTCGTCGATGGGCTGGGCATCGTGGGCGCGATTGAGATCGAGTGCAGCCCATTGCTGGAGGACAACCAGTGGGTGCTGGACGTCGCCAGAGACGACGACATCATGGTGGGTACCGTGGGGCACCTGACGCCCGGCACACCCGAATTCAGGCCGAATCTCGAAAGGTTCCACAAGAACCCGCTCTTCCGGGGTATTCGGTACGGGCTGGGCGGGCGGGCAGGCCAGGAAGTCGATCGGCCGGAGTTTATCGCCGACCTGAAAGCCCTGGCGGACGCGGACCTGGTTATGGATACGGCGAATCCCAGCGTTTCGTTGCTGGAAGGCGTCGTGCGCGTGAGCGACCGCGTCCCGAATTTGCGCCTGGTCATCGATCACCTGCCGCAGATGTTGCGGCCCACCGAATCCGCGGCACAGGCCTCCTATGACGCCAGCATGAAAGCCATCCGGGGCCGGCCGCAGATTTACGTGAAAGTGTCGGAGGTGCTGCGCCGGGTGGACGACAAGATCCCCGTGGATCTCGAATTCTACCGCCCCAGGATCGACGAAATACTGGATGTTTTCGGAATGGACCGCGTGCTCTACGGGAGCGACTGGCCGAACGGCGACCAGTGGTTACCCGTTCCGGTGGGATTCAAGATCGTCCATGAGTATTTCATGGCCAAGGGACAGGCGGCGGCCGAGAAATACTTCTGGCGGAATTCGATCAAAGCCTACAAATGGGTAAAACGAAACGCCAGCCAGCGGCAGGCATGACGTAACGCCGGCGATCTTGTCGCCGGTGTGTTTCACTTCGGGCAACCCCACCGGCGGCAAGACCGCCGGCGCTACGTTACAATCTTCTCTTATATGGCACTCGTGGTAGTGGGATCGGTGGCCTATGACGGCGTGGAGACGCCGCACGGCAAAGTGGACCGCATGTTGGGCGGCGCGGCCACTTATATTTCGCTGGCCGCCGGCTATTTCACTTCGGTCGGAATTGTGGCCGTGGTGGGGGACGATTTCGCGCGGGAAGACGTGGACCTGCTGGCCTCGCGCAACATCGACCTCACGGGCCTGGAGCGCGTCGAGGGCGGCCAGACGTTCTTCTGGGCGGGCGTCTATTCAGCCGACATGAACGACCGCACCACGCTGCGCACCGACCTCAACGTGTTCGCGGATTTCCACCCGAAACTGCCGCCATCGTACCGCTCGGAACCGTACCTGTTCCTGGGCAACATCCAGCCGGCGCTGCAAAGGAACGTCCGCGCGCAGATGAGCCGTCTCAAGCTCACCGGCGGCGACACCATGAATTACTGGATCAACGATTTTCGCGGCGAGCTGCTGGAGACGCTCGAGCAGTGGGATTTCCTGCTGATCAACGACAGCGAGGCGCGCCTGCTTTCCGGTGAGCACAACCTGCGGCGCGCGGCGGCGAAGATCCTGGAGATGGGGCCTCACACCCTGGTGATCAAGCGCGGTGAACACGGCGCCATCCTGTTCCGCCGCGACTTCCACTTCATGGCGCCGGGCTATTTGCTCGAAGACGTGTTCGATCCGACTGGCGCCGGGGACAGCTTCGCCGGCGGGTTCATCGGTTACCTCGCGGGGCAGAGAATCGGGCTTTCGGGCGGCGATATCGATGTGGCGGAGCTGCGGCGCGCCGTGATCTACGGGTCGGTCATGGGCAGTTTTTGCTGCGAGCAGTTCGGAGTGGACCGTTTCCGCACGCTCACCCGCGAAGAAATTGAGGCACGCTATCGGGAGTTCAAGAACTGCACCGCGTTCTAGTGGCGCATGCCTCTGGCTTGCGCTGGCGCTGGCCGCGTGGAGCGCCGCGGCGGTCTGGTTTTTCCATAGCCGCGGCTGGCTGCTCTACTACGGCGACGCCGAAGCGCACCTCAACATTGCGCGCCGCATTTTCGATTCGCAGACTCCGGGATACGACCAGATCGGCACCGTGTGGCTGCCGCTTCCGCACTGGATGATGCTGCCCTTCGCCGGCGTCGATGCGTGGTGGCGAAGCGGTATTGCCGGGTCCATCTCCGCGGCGGCGTGTTTTGTGGCGGCAGGCGCGTTCCTTTTTGCCTCGGTGCGGCGGGTGTTCGAATCCGCAGCCGCCGCCGTAGCCGCCACGGCGCTCTTGGCGCTGAACCCTAACTTTCTCTATATGCAGTCCACAGCCATGACCGAAGCGGTCTTCCTTGCGGCGTTCATGGCGCTGTTGTACTTCAGCGTGCGGTTCCGCGAAACGCAGGAATGGGGGGCCGTGGCCGGCGCCGGCCTCGCGGCCTGTGCTGGAACACTCACGCGATACGAAGGGTGGTTCTTCCTGCCGTTCGCCGCGGTCTACTTCCTGTTTGCGGCGAAGCGGCGCCGCGCCGGCGTGGCGTTCCTATTCTGCCTTCTGGCGGCTGCCGGCCCGCTCTACTGGCTGGCTCATAACTGGTGGTTGACCTCCGATCCGCTGGAGTTCTATCGCGGGCCGTATTCGGCGCGGGCGATTCAGGGCATCGCGCCGTATCCGGGGAAGGGCGATTGGTGGGCGGCCTGGCTCTACTTTCGCACCGCGGCCCAATTGTGCGCCGGGCCGGGCCTGGCGCTCATGGCGATAGCCGGGGCCGCGGCGTCGCTCGCCAGGCGCGCCTTTTGGCCGCTGGCGCTGCTGGCGCTGCCGGGCGTGTTCTACATCTGGAGCATACACTCCTCCGCCACCCCCATCTTCGTGCCCACGCTCTGGCCCAACTCGTACTACAACACCCGCTATGGACTGGCGGCGTTGCCTCTCGTGGCCGTGGCTTCCGCGGGACTGGTCGCGATTGTGCCTCTCCGTATGCGCGCCATCACCGCGGCGCTGGTAATCGCGGCCGGGACGGTTCACTGGATGGTCGATCCGCAACCGCGGAACTGGATCACCTGGGAGGAATCGCGCGTCAATTCGGAGGTGCGCCGCGCCTGGACTCGCGAGGCTGCCGACTACCTGGCGCCCCGCTACGTGCCCGGTTCCGGTATCATCACGTCGTTCGGCGATTTGACCGGCATCTACCGCCAGATGGGAATCCCCTTGCGCGAGACATTCACCGGGGACAACGGCCTGCCATGGCTGGCCACGGTGAGGCGGCCGGAACTCTTCATGTGGCAGGAATGGGCCGTGGCCGTGCGCGGCGACGCCGTCGCGGCCGCTGCCGTTCGCGACGGCCGATACAGTTTGGAAAAGAGCATCATGGTGAAAGGCGCGCCGGCGATCGAGATCTACCGGCGCACGGGAGGCAACCAGTGAAGATCCCGTTCACCAAGGCGCACGGCGCCAAGAACGATTTTCTGCTCACCTGGCTGCGCGACGCGCCCCCGGACGGTCACGCTGGAATCGCCCGCGCCATCTGCGACCGCCATACCGGCGTGGGCGCGGACGGCTGGATGCTGGTGGCGCCGGACCCGGAAGTGGACGGATCGATCGAGCTTTATAATTCCGATGGCAGCATGGCCGGGATTTCCGGCAACGGCACGCGCTGCGCGGCGGCGTTCCTCATCCAGCATGGTTGCATCCAGGATAGCCGCGCGTCCGCGCCGGTGCGGGTGCGCACCGGCGCGGGCGTCAAGACGCTGCGGCTCCTCGATCGCGGCGGCTGGCGCTTCGAATTCGAAATGAACATGGGCCGCCCGGAGATCGCCGCCGAGCTTTTTCAACTGCCGCTTTCCACCGGGCCGCGCGACGTGACGCTGTTGTGGGTGGGAAACCCGCAGTGCGCCGTGCCGGTGGAAGATTTCGATTTCGACTGGCGCGCCATGGGGGCGGAGATCGAGTCGCATCCGCTCTTTCCCGAGCGCACCAACGTCTCCTTTTTCAAACCCGTGGGCGAGCACGCCATCGAAGCGCGGTTCTACGAGCGCGGGGCGGGCGAGACCATGAGTTCGGGGACGGGGTCCACCGGCGCGGCCGTAGCGGCGGTGGCGCGCTGGTTGGTAAGTTCTCCCGTGCGCGTGCTCACGCCCGCCGGCCCGCTGGATCTTCGGATCGAAGAAGACGTTTACCTCACCGGTCCCGCGGAGATCGTCGCGGAAGGCGAGTTCTTCCTGTAGCGCCGGTGGCGGAACGGCCGCCGCACTCTAGCGGAACGCCCCAAGCAGGTAGGCTATGAGGAGAATGACCAATACGGTGCCCAACCCCGAGCCCATACCCCCGGTGTAACCCCAGCGGCTATGGCCGTAGTATCCACCACCAAGCCCAAAAACCAGTATCAAGACGATAATCAATAGCAACATTGTGAATCTCCTTTTTGTTCATGACATAAGCAGATTTGGGACCAAACCTGGTTTGGCTCTTCAGATGCCTCCCAAGTACATCATGCGGATGAATTGGCTGTTCCTCCTGGTTTTGCCTTCGGGTTTGGCTGCGCAGGTCGCCGGCGTCTGCGATCCCGCGGATCTGATTGGGCCGTATGCGTTTCAGTTGACGGGCTCGACGGATATTTCCGGGGCGCCGCAACCGACTGCCAGCCTGGGCCGAATCGCCTTCGATGGGCGCGGCAACCTGAGCGGGACGGCCTCCGCCACCTTCCGCGGACTGCTTCTAGGCAACCCGGTGACGGGGAGCTACGAGGCGAAGTCGGATTGTTCGGTGAGCTGGAAGTTGCAGGACGATTCCGGCGCCTTCCAGAATTTCGGCGGAACGCTTTCCGCCGATGGAACTCGCGTGCAGTTCACACAGACCGACCCAGGCGGCGCCCAGCACGGGATCATGCAGAAGACATCCGACACGTGCTCGGCGGCGGATCTCCTGAAGAAATATGACTTTACGGTCTCCGGCAGCACCATACCGATGCAGGACGGCGAAGTTGCGCACGTGGTGTCCGCCAAGGGGACGCTGGATATAGCCGAGAACGGCAGCTTTCAGGTGGAGAGCGACTGCTCGGTGCAGTTCGAATGGACGCTCCCGGATCAAGACGGGGAGGTCGCCGAACCTTCGCCCATGGCCATGCGTGGATTTCTGGTCAACGGCGGCAAGGAAATCCTCGCCTTCCAGACCGACCCTGGCGCCATGGTGGCCGCGCGATTCACTTCCAACGGAAGGTGACACCCTGCGACATTCGCAGGGCCGGCCCCGCGGACAGATGCAAGGCTGGTTACAGAAAGTGCATTTTTTGCCTCCTTGCAGGCCGAGCTACGCCCTCCTGAGGAAGTGCACCACCAATGAAATCACCGCGATGATTAACAGAAGGTGAATCAGCCCGCCGGCAACGTGAAACGCTAGAAATCCCAGCAGCCAGAATACCAGAAAAATCACAAACAGCGCTAGAAACATTGAAATCTCCTTTGTCCGTTCAGGGCTTCCGCCCGTCACAGCGTGACGGGCATTCGGCGGCTGAAGCGAAACTCATAGAGCACGAGTCATGCCAATCGTCGTTGCATCATGCTGCAGAAGCAGTCACAACCATGACGACGGTCGCAATCAGCATGACACCGGCACACGTCCACCCCAGCCAGCGTAGCAGGGTCCCGTTGCGGTGCTTGCCCATTACGTCGGCCCTGCTGGTCAGCAGCACCACAAGGATGAGCAGGGGCGGCGCCAGTGCTCCGTTGAGCACCGCCGACCAGAAGAGCATCTTGACGGCGTTCAGACCTGCGTAATCCAAACCGAGGCCCAGCGCCATCGCAATGGCGATCACGGAATAGAAGCCGTGCGCGAGGGGAGGGTGTACCTCCAGCGAGCCAACCCAGTCGGCCGCTTCCGCGATGGCGTAGGCGCAAGATCCGGCCAATACCGGGACTCCGAGCATGCCGGCTCCGATCAAACCCAGGCTGAAGAGCCAGTACGCGCCGGCGCCGGCCAAAGGACGCAGCGCCTCGGCGGCATCGCGCGCGGTGGAGATGGAAGTTTTACCGTGCGCGTGCAGCGTGGCGGCTGCCGTGAGAATGATGAAGTACATCACCAGGTTTGAAAAGAACATGCCGATGAGGACATCGTTCCGCGAACGCCGCAGTTCCCGCTGGGTCGCGCCTTCACGCTGTTTGACGGTCGCCTTGCCCAGGGCGATGTCCTCCTCTACTTCCTCCGCGGCCTGCCAAAAGAAGAGGTATGGCGAGATGGTGGTTCCCAGGATGCCGACCAGCGTCGCCCAATACGCGCCGGACCACTCCACACGTGGAATCAGGGTCGCCCGCACCACGGCGGGCCAGTCCGGGTGCGCCAGAAATGCCGCGGCGATGTAGGCGAACAAGGCGAGAGTGAGCCATTTGAAGATCCGGGCGATGAGGCGATAACTCGTCCAGAACAGCAGGCCCACCAGGAGGAGCGCGTACGCGGGAGTCCAATACAGCGACCTGACACCAGTCAGAAGCCCGGTGACGTCGGCCATGCCACCGAGGTCCGCGGCGATGTTGAAGATATTGGCGACGAGCAGCAGCGCACACGCGCTCCATAGGATCCACCGTGGATAGCGCACTCGAATTACGCCTGCCAGCCCGAGGCCGGTGACCATGCCCAGGCGGGCACACATCATCTGTACGGCCGACATCAACGGGAAGGAGAAGATCGCGGTCCACAACGGTGTGTAGCCGAACGAGGCGCCGGTGATCGAATACGTCGCGATGCCGGATGGGTCATCATCCGCGGCGCCGGTAATCAACCCGGGGCCGAGATTCGAAAAAAACCTGCGGAAGCGGCCCTGTAGGACAAACGCGCGCCTGGCCGCCTTGGCGCCCGGAGAGTTCTGGCTCAATAGGCCCCCGATCCATGAACTCCGATTTTACAGCACCCCGGTTCGTAGCGCCGGCGGCGTTACGTCGGCGGCGCTACCCGCTATCCGCGGCCTTGCGGCACAAATGTGGGAGAATACCAATTTGATGTCTGAACCAAGGCTTGAAACGCCTACCACCGCCGAAATTCTGGAACAGAAGATCCGTACGCGCGGGGCGCGCGTGGGAGTCGTGGGCTTGGGATACGTGGGGCTGCCGCTAGCGGTGGAGTTCGCCAGGGCGGGATTCTCCGTTACCGGGATCGACGTCAGCGAGGAGAAGGCCAGGCGCGTGAACGCGGGAGACTCGTATGTCGGCGACGTTCCCAGCGCGACGCTCGGCCCCCTGGTGGAATCCGGAAGGCTTCGGGCTACCGCCGATTTTTCGGCCGTGCTCGAGCTGGACACCATCAACATCTGCGTACCCACACCTCTGCGCAAGACCAAAGACCCGGACATGAGCTATATCGTCTCCGCCTGCCAGGAAATCGCCAGGCACTTCCACGCGGGGATGCTCATCATTCTGGAATCCACCACCTACCCCGGCACCACGGATGAGCTGGTGCTCCCCATGCTGTCGAAATCGGGCCTCGAAGTGGGCCGCGATTTCTTCCTGTGCTTCTCCCCGGAGCGCGTAGACCCAGGTAATCCCAACTTCCAGACCGTCAACATTCCCAAAGTGGTGGGCGGTTGCACGCCGGCGTGTACCGCGATGGGCCGGCTGTTCTACTCGCAGGCGCTCGAGCGCGTGGTGCCGGTGAGCTCCACTCAAGTGGCCGAAATGGTCAAGCTGCTGGAGAACACCTTCCGCATGATCAATATCGGGCTGGTGAATGAGATGGCGCTGATGTGCGACCGCATGGGCATCGACGTGTGGGAAGTGATCGACGCCGCGGCCACCAAGCCGTTCGGCTTCATGCCCTTCTACCCGGGCCCGGGTCTGGGCGGGCACTGTATTCCCATCGATCCCTTCTATCTTTCGTGGAAGACCAGGCAGGCCGGGATGGAGGCGCGCTTCATTGAACTGGCGGGATACATCAACGCCCAGATGCCCCACTTTGTGGCCGACAAGGTGCAGAACGCGCTGAACGACGCGGGCAAGCCGGTAAGAGGATCGCGCATCCATGTCATGGGCGTGGCGTACAAGCGGGACATCGACGACATGCGCGAATCGCCGGCGCTCGACGTCATGCTGCTGCTGAAGCGGCGCGGGGCGGTTCTGACTTACAGCGACCCCCACGTCCCCGGGCTTCGCGTCGACGGCGTGGACCTCAAATCCGCCCCTGAAGAATGCGCCGCCGACGCCGATTGCGTGGTGATCGTCACCGACCACTCCGCCTTCGACTACCAGGCCCTCCTGGACCGCGCGCGCCTGGTGGTGGACACCCGCAATGCGCTAAAGGGCTTCAATTCAAACAAGATCGTCCGACTTTGACCTCCCGTCTAGCCCGAAAGATACAACCGAATCCTGTTGACAAGCGTCTCTATACCGCTCAAGCTATAGGTAGGCGAGGTGTCTATGAAGCCGGTATGGATAGCGGGGTTTCTGGCGGTAGTCCTCGCGCTGAGCGCCATTCCAGCGCTGGCGCAACCTGTGATCTCGGCCAAGTCGGGCCTCATCTCATACGTCGAAGGCAAGGTGTACCTCAGCGACCAGATTGTGGAGCCGTCTCCCACACGTTTCCCCGATGTGAAAGAGAACGCCGTGGTGCGCACGGCTGAAGGACGCGCCGAGGTCCTGCTGACCCCGGGCGTCGTTCTGCGCCTGGGTGAGAACGGCTCTTTCAAAATGCTCACCAACCGCCTTATCGACACCCGGCTCGAGCTGCTTACTGGCTCGGCCGTGGTGGAAGCCGATGAGATCGCCAAGGACACCAACGTGACGCTGGTCTGCAAAGACGGGACGGTGCTGCTTGGCAAGAAGGGCTTGTACCGCTTCGACACAGCACCCGCCCGGCTCAAGGTCTTCGATGGTCTTGCCACGGTGCAGATTGCCGGCCAGAATGTCGAGGTAGCCGGAGGCAAGATGCTGGGTCTCGGCGGCACCATCGCGGCTGTTGAGAAATTCGACAAAGAAGATACCGATAGCCTGGACAACTGGAGCAGACGGCGCGGCGAGCTGGTGGCTATGGCCAACGTCTCCGCAGCCAAACAGGTGCACGATTCGGGCTGTGCGGGTCTCTCGTTTGTCACGCCCACTTCGACTTCGCAACCGTGCCCGTCAGACCCGTGTGCGCCCGGCTGGCGCTACAACCCGTGGTACGGGATGATCACGTACATTCCTTGCGGGGGTGCGGCCTGGAGTCCGTACGGGTATCGCTATTGGAGCCCGCAGAACGTGGCCCGAGCCTACTACATACCGCCGCCTTCCTTCATTGGCAATCGCGGTGTGGGCGGTGGCGGTGGGTCAGCGTACCCGACCATGGCTCCTACATCTGGCGGATACTCGGGGACGGTTGCCGCCGCCCCGGCGGCTTCCTCGGGGCCATCCATGAGCAGCGGATCCACCGCGGCGTCGTCCGCGGGATCCTCCTCGGTGGGACACGGCTCGACGGCTGGTGGCGGCGGCGGACGCGGACGCTAACCGGCCTGCCGGAGCGGCCGGTAACGGCGGCTCGCGCGCATCCCAATAAGCTCCGCAACCTCGCCCAGCAAGTTCGGTAAGTTCTCGGTGTAGATGGAGATGTGATGCTTGCCTCGCCCAGGGCGGTGGTTTTGGCTAGGCTCGTAAGATGTCACCAGCGCCGTTGCCGGCCGGTAGTCTTTGACGCGCGCGTAAGCCAGAACATTGCGGCCGGCCGGGCGCGACCCGAACTCCGCATCGCTCAGAACCAGTTCGTATCGCCCTTCATCCAGCTTGCTGATGGCCTCCGCCGGCGTGGCTGCCACATCCACGGAGTAGCCACCGGCTTGCAGTATGGTCCGAAGGGCCAAGCGGGGCGCAAGTTCGCCATGCACCAGAAGCACGCGGGCTAAATCCAAGGCCCGGTTGCTTCCCCTGCTATTAAGCGAACTGACAGAGGTCGGCATTCTCTCCTAGAATTACTCTAACCGATAAAGCCATTTCTTTGACCAGCTAATTTTGGTCCTTTTTACCTAGAAGATGGTGTTTCTAGCACTTGCCAGCCATCAGTACTAATAGGACTTTGGGCGGACTACAGGCCGGCACTGCGAACGTGGCATCTCCTTTTTTAATGGTGCATGCGAAGACCTCCTGGTTACACGGAATCTCGTTTGTGGGGCGGGCAATCTTGCCCGCGGCCGCCTTTCAGGCGGCTCGTGCGCGCCGAGGCGCAAGTCTCCACACGCGACAACGCCGGCCAAAAGCCGGCGGCAGCCAGGATTGGCTGCCCCACGGTCACATGCTTACTCGTTATTCTGCACACTGCACTGCACCAGGATGGCGCGAGCCGGCGCGCAATCGGCGGCGTACTGCGCCATCTGCGGGGCCTCGAGGTGAGCCACTGCCGGCCGCCACTTGCGCACGGTTTGGTGCAAGGCGGCGCGGAAAGCGGGCGAAGCGGCGTCCTCCAGCACCAGAACCACCTCGACGCAGGCCGCCAGAATCTCTGGCGGGGGCGTGGCCAGCCGTTTGGTGAAGGCGACCAGGACCGGGTCAAAATCGGCTGATAGAGGAGCAGCCAGATCCGGGCTAACGATCAGTGCACGCGGGCGGCCTGAAACGAGCTGCCCGGGGAAGACTGCCACAGCGCCGCTGGTGAGCGCCAGAATCAGCTCCTCCGGGTACTCCGGCACGCCCGGCAGCCCTCCCCCAAGTGCCATCCCGGCGGCTGTTCTGAGCAGCGCGGGCCGAACCCTCGCCCGCAGTCTTCGGGTTGCCTGCCGCCACAGCTTGCGGAACAGCTTCCCGCTCGCCACCGCGCGCACCAGAAACTTCAGGTAGTTGACTTCCAGGATTTCCTCGAGCTGCTCTTCGGTGTAATAGCGCGAGGTGGTCGCCCGATGGCGGTGCTCCACCACCGCGCCCGCCACGTACACGCTGGGCCATCCGCGCTGCCAGGCGCGGTAGCCGAGGTCGAGGTCTTCCACGTAGGCCGGCTCGTATGCTTGATTCACGCCGCCCAGCGTGCGCAACCGGGCGGCGTCGTAGAGCGAGCAGCCGCCGCTGCCGTAGAGCACGTAGCTCAGGTCCTCGCCCGGAAGCGGCTCGTCGCAGCGGATGGGGAAGTCGTACGGATGGGATTGCGCCATCACTGTCTTGCCGGTTTCCTCGCGGCGGATGCCCTCGGGGAAGCGAATCTGCGCCGTGGCGCAGAACAGATCGGGCACTCGCTCGAAGGCGCCCACCAGCGCCCCGAAAAAGCCGGGCTCGAGCAGCATGTCGTTGTTCAGCAGGCAGATGTGCGAGTACCGCGCGCGCGCGACGCCGCGGTTCACGGCGCGCGCGAAGGAAAGCGGCGGATGGGACAGCTCGATGTGCACCTGCGGCCAGGCGGCGCGGAGCCACTCCGCAGTGCCATCGTCGGAGCCGTTATCGGCCACGATAATTTCCGCCGTGAACGATTCCAGTCCCTGCGCGATGGCGGGCAACTGCGCTTCCAGCAGGAGCTTTCCGTTGCGGGATGGAATGATTACGGAGATGCCGGTTTCCGCGGGGCGCGGTGCGCAGGTCGGGGACCTGCGCCACTGGGGACGCAAGATCCCGGCCACGCGCGCGGCTGCGTACCACAAGGCGATCTGGATTCCCGATTTCACGTTCAGATCGGCAGGTGCCGCCAGGTCCGCGCTGCTCCGTTGCGGCACTGGTCCCAAAGTTTCAGCGCCTGGAGCGCGAAGGCCGAGGACACCGGGTTCACGTACGGCAGCCAGGCTCCGGCTTTGCGTCCGAAATAAAAACCGCCGCCGATGCGCGGATCGGGACCGGCGGCCTGGAATTCCACCAGTTTTTCCGCCTCGAATTGCGCGGCGGCGCGATCGAGCGGCAGGGCGCCGGCCCAGTCGGCATAGAGGCGCAGGCGCAGCAACTGGGCATAGACGTCGGAGCGCTCGAACTCCGGCGCAATCTCGCGAAGGTGATGCGCGGCGCGGTCGATGCCGTTGCGGATGGCCGCCGCGCACCGCGGTTCGTGGGCGCTCGGCAGCAGGCCTTCCAGGAAGTAGAGGAAGGCGTGCAGGCGGTCCATGACCTTGGGGCGCTCGGGATGGCCGGGCAGGAAGCCGCCGCAGGCGCCCAGGGAATACTCCAGCACGCGCTCATAGGGTTCGCGGAATTGCGCATCGGCGGTGGCGTTCAGCAGGTCCCACCAGGCCATGGCGGCCTTGAGCTGATAGCATCCCGGCGACCGCGACCAGCGCCCGGCGTCGCGTTCCAGCGGACGCTTGTCGGGAAGCGAGAGGATGGGGTGAAAACTGCCGTCCGCGGAGGCGAAATCGCGGACCATGGATTGGCCCAGCGCGGCTGCCACGTCCAGAAACTCCCCATCGGCGGTGGCGCGCCAGACCGAGACCAGGCCCCGAACCACGATGCCGCAATCGAAGAACCAGGTTGGTGCGAGCGGATCGATTTCAAATGGCATGGTTCCGGATGCGGAGTCCCATGCCATGCGGGTCAGAAAACGGGCCGCGGCTACGGCGCGGTCGAGATACCGCGCGTCCCCCGTGACGGCGTGCAGATAGACGAAAGTGCTGGCCGCATACCCGGTGATTTCGGTCGAGACCAAATGGTCGCGCTCCAGGTCCGTGCGGTAATAGCGGGCTACGCCGCCGTTCGGTTGCTGAATGCCGGAGCGCAGAAACCACTCTCCGGCGCGGGACAAATGCGAGGACAACTTGCCAGTTTAACAAAGGGCAGGCTAAAGAGGGACTTGCAAAATAAACTCTCGCAGCAGGCATGCGCGAGTTCCTGACCCTGTTCGCGACTGGTTGCTACGTCAAAGCGTTACTGAATCAATGCAGATTGAAATTTGCGCCCAGATTAGCCCACGCGGAGACACACCTATCCCTTTCATTCCAGACCGGGATGTCGGGCTGCCATTTCGTCGATTAAGTCGGGACCGTGGATCCCTCCAGCTTCTGCGGTTCACTCCAGCACAAGATTTGATCCACCGTGAGCGCCAGAATCCCGAACATGAGATGCGCCATCACTTTGGCCCATCCGCGCACCCGCACAAACCGCCCTCCGAATTCATCTTTCAACCGCGAGAAGACGCGTTCCACTGCGGTGCGCTCGCAAAAACGCACCCGTTGATGGGG
>JBEKSR010000120.1:0-17593 GCA_049516835.1 Bryobacteraceae bacterium
CCAGAATGGCGCCCTCGACGGCGGCGGCGGCATACTCGCCGTCCGCATGTTCCGGATCGAGCGCCAAGGCGATCTGCTTCACCGATTTCGACTTCAGATGCCGCACCGCGGCGCCGGCGACCCTGCGCAACTCGGCGGGATCGAACTTTTCCAGTTTCCCTGCTCCGGCCAGCAGCACGCGCGTGGCCGCTACCCCCGGCGGGCGGTGCAGCAGCGTCAATTCGAGGGACTTTCCGGCCACCTCGCCGGCGTCGATCAGATCGCCGGCGCCGAAGCGCGCCTCCTTCCGGCCTTCGAAAACCAGCACGATCAGCGCATCGGCCTCAATCCGGTCGAGGGATTGGCGTTCAATCGTAATCCGCATCATTATCGATTGTGACGGAGAGGCGCTCTCACTGCAAACTGGTTGGGGGCCGAGGCTGCGGATGTCGGCCTCTCTGCAACGGGTTCGCCGGCAGTCTAGAATAGAAGGCGAGGACACTCTCCGGTGCTACGCCAATTCGATGTCGTCATTGAGCGCGACGAGGAAGGCTACTACGTTGCCTCGGTTCCACAGATCCCCGCATGCCACACGCAAGCACGGTCTCTCGACGAGGTCGCCGAACGTATTCGCGAAGCTATCGAGTTGTGCCTGGATGTCGAGGGCGCGCCGGAACACACTCTGGAGTTCGTTGGGATCCAGCGGGTGACCATCGCCGCATGAGCCGGATTCCTCGCGTCACCGGCGCCGACCTCGTCGCCGCGCTTGGGAAACGCGGCTTCTCTGTTCTTCGAACCAGGGGCAGCCACCACTTTCTTCGTCACGAAGATGGCCGAAGCACGGTTGTGCCGGCGCACTCGGGCGAGACGGTCGGCCCCGGCTTGTTGCACAAGATCCTTCGGGATTGTCAACTGAGCATCGACGACCTCAAGCAACTGCTGTAAAGGCTGTCGAGGCCCAATCCGAGGCCCCCCGCCACCCTATACTCGTAGTTTCCCGTGTTCCATTCCATCGAACAGCACGTCTCCAGCGCCGTTCGTGCACACACACACTGGCGCGCTACGGTCTCGATCTGTTCCGCCGCGAAATGCCAGGCGGCTAGAGAGCAGCGGGGCTGAGAACACCTCGACCATCACCCGCGCGATGACCAGGTCTTGCTCGACCTGGGCGTCCGTAGACCAGGGTGCGTGAGCACGCCACGCGGTGATGTGCGCTCTGGGAATCACTCGTCAACCTCGACCTGCTCATTCACCAGGATCTGCCAGCGGGAATCTCTTTCCGTCAGCTTCGGCTTACGCTCCGGCCGCAGCGGAACCGGCCGCGGACGCTTGGTTGCGAGCCATTCGGCTAATGGCGCCGCAATACCGGAAGAGGCGACATGCTCCAGCAGGAATCCGAGGCGCTGCACCACGGACAATTCGACTTCGGCCCGCGCGGCTGCGACGAGCCTCTTAGGATTGATTTTTTCGGAGAGCTCGGCGAGCACGGTGGCGACGTTTCCAAGTTGCCCCGCGCTTCCCACATAGCGGACCAGATCGAGTGCGGTCGCCTCGGGAGTCGAGACGCGCATCGCCCCTGTCTCGGTCTTCACCTCGGTGGCCGGAGTCTCAGCCAGGTGCCGCTTTAGAGAGAATCGGATTCTGGTCCGCCCGACGGTGATCGGGCGCAGAGTGATGCCGGTGACCACCTGGAACACTTGCGGCTGCTGATGCGCCGCTCCCTGGAGCGCCGCCGCGGACAAGAGGCCGACGTAGTACGGCTGCCCGTGGAACTTCATCAAGTCGTCGATGAACCACGATGGCGGCGGCGCTCCCGACTGGCTGTACTCGACCGGAACGATCACATAGAACCCGCGACGCGGGGCACAGATTCGTCCCTTCGCGGCCAGCCGGCGAGCCGAACTCCGCAGAGCAATCTCCGATACGCCGAGCGCGGAGACGGCCTCTTCCCGATGGAAAGTGTACCGGCCTGAGGCCTGAAGCCGGGCCACGAAATCGGAGAGATTTCTAGGGCGGACGCCCATCTTCTTGATTTGCATAACCTACCGCCAAATGGCATGTTGCGCTAACGATATCACATTCATAAGTTAGCACTTTTCGGTAGTTTCTGCAAACGATATAGAGGCACTGCAAGCGGGGGCCTCGGATGCAAGGGTTTACTGGAATTCATTGAAATGCAATCGCTTTTACCAGTGGTCGGCGCACACCCGCCATGCCGAATCGTAGGGTAGGTCCCCGACCTGCCCAGTGAGGCATATGCTCCATGGGGCACCACGCCAAATTCGTCAGGATGCCTCGGAATGGCAGCGCGTCGCCTCCATGACCAAGCCCTTGACGGCCGTGGCAGCCATGCAGCTCATCGAGCAGGGGAAGCTCGGGCTCAACGAACCCGTGGCCAGGCATCTTCCGCAGTTGGGCAAGCTTCGGGTTTTCGATCGACGCGAAGGCCTGCCAGGGTGGCGGTTCCGCCGGAAGCCCGGCGTGGGCGGGCAATCGGAACACCTTATTCTGGATCGACCCGCGGCGCGGCATTGGTGCCGTGCTCATGATGCAGTTCCCGCCATTTTGCGACCAAGAAGCCATGGGGCTCCTGCATGATTCCGAGCGGAACGTGCACGCCACGGCGCCACGCCGGCTCGGGATATAATTGTAGTCGCATCGACCGCACCACGAGCAAATCCAGGGAGACCAAGTGGGACCGAATCGCCCCTTGCCTATGCGCGGAACGGCTCCGTCCATGGCCGCGCGAAGCGCCGATCGCTATTTCGAGCTGAAGTCGCAGATTCACCGCAAGCTGATCGGCGTGCTCAACCTGGACCGCGTCTCTTCCATTCCCAAAGACCGGGTCCGCGCGGAGATCGGCCGCGTAGTGGAGCGGCTGCTCGACGAAGAGCGCGTGCCCATGACTACGACCGAGCAGACCAAGATCGTGGAGGAGGTCTTGGACGAGGTGTTGGGGCTGGGGCCGCTCGAGACCCTGCTCAAAGAGCCGAGCATTTCCGATATTCTGGTGAACCGCTACAACAAAGTCTACATCGAGCGAAACGGGAAACTCTCGGAGACGACGGTGCGGTTCAAGGACGATGCGCACCTGCTGCACATCATCGAGAAGATTGTGTCGCAGGTGGGCCGGCGCATCGACGAAGCGCAGCCCATCGTGGACGCGCGCCTTCAGGACGGCTCGCGCGTCAACGCCATCATTCCTCCGCTGGCGCTGGACGGGCCTTGCCTGAGCATTCGCCGGTTCGGCCGCCACGTGATCACGCAGGAGGAGATGCTCGAGTTCAAGACGCTCACGCCGGGCATGCTGCGGTTCCTGGCGGCGTGCGTGCAGTCCAAGGCCACCATTTTGATCTCCGGAGGCACGGGCTCGGGCAAGACCACCATGCTCAACGCCCTCTCCCGCTTCATTCCCGAGGAAGAACGCATCATCACCATCGAGGACACGGCGGAATTGCAGCTCCAGCAGCGGCACGTGGTGAAGTTCGAAACGCGTCCGCCGAACCTCAACAAAGAAGGCGGCATCAACCAGCGCCAGTTGCTGCGGACGGCGCTCCGCATGCGGCCGGACCGCATCATCGTGGGTGAATGCCGCGGCGCCGAAGCGCTGGACATGCTGCAAGCCATGAATACGGGCGTGGAGGGGTCCATGAGCACGGTGCACGCCAACTCCCCGCGGGACGCCTTTTCGCGCCTCGAGACCATGGTGATGATGGCCGATCTGGAGATCCCCACGCGCGTGATTCTGCAACAGCTCGCCAGCGCCATCAAGATGGTGGTGCAGCTTTCGCGCCTGCAAGACGGCACGCGCAAGATGATCAGCATTTCCGAGGTGCTGGGCGTGCGCGACGACAGGCTGCAGATGCAGGAGATCTTCACTTTCGAGCGCGTGGGCGTGACCGACGCGGGCAAGGTGCAGGGGCGTTTCCGGGCCACTGGGATTTCGCCCAGGATTCTGGAGCGCCTGCGCGTGAGCGGCATTCAGGTGCCGCACAACATATTCGAAGAAGCGGTCAGTGTGAACCTGTAGGCCGACGTTCGACCATGGTTGACGGGAGAGCCATGAAACCCCTGAAGACGGAAATTGCGTTTGCGACGCCGTGGTTCGAGGTGCTGGCCAAGACCATGAAGCCCGGAGAGGCGCCCTACTACTCGCTGCGCCTGCCGGACTACGCCGCCGTGGTGGCCATCACCGAAGACCAGCGGGTGCTGGCGGTGCGGCAATACCGGCCGGCGGTGGAGCGGCACACCATCGAATTGCCGAGCGGCCTGGTGGACCCGGGAGAGAGTCCGGCCGAGGCGGCCCGCCGCGAGCTGCTGGAAGAAACCGGCTACGAAGCGGCCGAGGTGGAAGTGCTCGGATCGATGGAGCCGGACACCGGCCGCTTGGGAAACCGTATCTGGAGCTGCGTAGCCACGGGCGCGCGGCGAATCGAAGGGCGCGCGCCCGAGGAAGGCATCGAGGTGCTGACCTACTCTCTTCCCGAACTGGCGCGGGCCACGGCCGAAGGCGAGTTCAACCATGCGCTGCACGTGGCGGTGCTGTTGGTGGCGATGGTGAGGGGGAAGGTAAGGC
Source organism: Bryobacteraceae bacterium (assembly GCA_049516835.1). GTDB lineage: Bacteria > Acidobacteriota > Terriglobia > Bryobacterales > Bryobacteraceae > Fen-178. The sequence continues at coordinate 4,556 of JBEKSR010000120.1, forward strand.
TGGGGGCGCCGGGGTAGAGTGCAGTTGGCGGGCGACACCGCCTGCGCTACTTCCGCACCCTCAGGTGGCACTGAATGTCCAGCGCGGGGAAGATCCACGCGGCGTGACGCTCGTACCACCGCATCGACCTTCGGGCCAGGAAACGGCCCAGGTTGTCCAGCACCAAATTGCCGCCAAACGTGAGCTTCAGCTCGACGATGTCAAAGCGGAACGCCGAGCCGGCGAAGCTGGGGAAATCGTTGCCCGTAAAGTACTCGAAGCTGCCCGCGGCCAAATGGCGCTTGTGAGTGGGATCGGCGTACGAATTGTGCGAGCTGAAGTGCGGGGTGGTCACGAAAACGTCAGCGCCGTCGCGCGCCACGCGATGCACCTCCGCCATGGCGCGCACGGGGTCGGCGAGGTGCTCGATGATGTGCGACATGTGGATGCGGTCGAACCGGTCGTCCTCGAGCGGCCAGGGAAACTCGTCGAGATTCCAGACCGTGTCGGCGGCCGAATCGGCGGACACGTCGATGCCCAGCGCGTCCGGCTCGGCCTTGCGCTTGCCGCATCCGATGTCCAGAGTCATTCTTAACCAGGTATACCGCACTGCGGTTCACAATGCCTGCCGTGCGATCCGCCGCGCCTCACGCGCCGAGCGGCACGTGGATCAAGGTCAGTAAATCTTCCGGCTTGGTGTCCCGCGGTGAATTGAGGTATTGCTCGAAGGCCGGCTCATCGCGCAGGTGATATCTGCTGTGTGGAAGCCAGCCGCCGTAGATCCGCTGATAGGTCTTTCCCAGCGTCTCGTACGGCCCCTTATGCGCGACCACGGCATAGCTGCCGCCGGCGAATTCCATGACGCCGAATTCGCCCTCCGCCTGCACCGGGCGATTCACCGTCACCGCGGCATCGTATCGAACCTTGTCCGGCGGGGTCACGTCCGGGTCGTCATGGACGATGCCGATCAGCTTCATGTTCGGTCCGAGCAGCCCGCGCCTGCCCGCCCAGGCCATCAGCCGGCCCCAGGTGGCGCCGACTTGGGAGTACGGTCCCACATGCCGGAGAAAGACCATCCGCATGGGCGGAAGCTCACCCACCTCTACTGAAGGAATGTCTTCATAGTCGGGCGGATGATAATTCGAAACATCGTCGAAGTGAGTGCCGGACTGCGATTCGGGCGCAGACTTGTGCGCGGCCCGGTATGCGGAAGGGGATACTCCAAACATGTCTCCAAATGCCCTCGTGAAGGATTCGTGGGTCTCGAATCCGGCTTGCAGCGCGGTTTGAGTAATGGGTTCGTCGGATAGCTTCAGGTTTCGCGCGGCGCGCTCCAGTCGCAGCCGCCGGATGTGCTCCTTCAGCGTCTCGCCGATGAGGCCCCGGAAAATGCGGTGAAAATGAAAGCTGGAAAAGGCCGCCACCCCCGCCACCTGTTCCAACTCCAGTTCGTCATCCAGATGCTGCTGGATGTACACGAGCGTTCGGACGATTCGCTCGCGATAGTCCTGTTCGGTGGATGGCTTCATCGCCGCGCCAGCCGCGCCGCCCCCAACGCAAAGATGGGAATCGCCAGGTAGGCCAGGCCGATTTCCGAGTAATAGCCCCACACCGTCATCTTCATGGGGCCGTAAGCGAACATCGGGTAATCGAACAGAAGATTGATGGCCAGCCACAGCGCGCCGACACGCACGGCTTCGCTGACCGACACAGGCCGGTTTCGAAAATAGCGATTGAGCAACGCCGCGGCCGTCAGAAGAACCACGAGGCTCATCAAGGTGCCGAACAACTGAGCGTTGGCTTTCTTCAATGGGAAGAGGAGAAAACCGATGACGAACGGAATCATCCAGCTCAGAAAACCGAGCAGCGCGGCGCGTTTCCAAAGGATCATAGGTGCCTCCAAAACCAGAGTGTAGGGCAAGAGGAATGGGATTGCTTGACGGATTTTGCGGATTTTAGAGGAAAAAACCTGGCGCTGGCTGCGGGGAAAATTCGGGGACTGACACCAGCGTCCACGCGGCGCAAGAAAACGCGCCTTGGGACGCGTGTGTCACGCCCCGAATTTTCGGTTATACCTGCCCCGCCGCGATTTTCGCCGATACCGCCGCCACCTCGTGCTCCATGGGCCTGTCCCGATCCTGGAACCGCGCCAGTTGGCGCACGGCGGCGTGGACCGTCCGCGACCCGCGCCCCAGTTTGGCCGGCCCGCCGCGCAAATCCACGGCCTGCGCCGCGGCCAGCAGCACCATGGCCGTCTCGTTGCGCAGGCATTCCAGTGCGTCCATGGCCGTGACCGCCGCGTGCATCCCCAGGCTCACCACGTCCTGGTTGTATTGCTCGGTGGGCAGCGAATGGATGGAGCTCGGACCCGCCAGTTGCCGCACGGCGCAGGCCAGGCTGGTGACGCTCATCTGCATACCCTTGAATCCGGAGTTCAGGCCGGGCTCGGGCGTGAGGTTGGCCGGCAGCCCCTGGTTGAAGCGGTCGTCCACCAGCACCGCCACCAGCGCGTTGCCCCAGTTGGCCATGGAGGCGAAGTCGATCTTCCACGTGTCCAGCAGGCGCGCGATGTGGCCGCCGTAGAAGTTCCCGGCTTTGTACATCCTGCCGGTCTCCGGGTCGATGAGGGGGTTGTCGTTGGCCGAGTTGATTTCGCGCTCGACGACCGCGCGCCCATCCTCGAGCGCCTCCCACGCCTGGCCGAGCCCCTGCGGCGCGCAGCGCAGCGAGTAGCAGCTCTGGCCACCGGAAGGCTGCGTATACGCGGAACCTTCGAGCATCCCGCGCAGGCAGGCGGCCACCGCAATCTGGCCGGGGTGGCCTTTCTGCTGGTGAACCCACGGCTCGAAAGGCAGGTCGGGGGATTGCATGGCTTCCACGGAAAGCGCCACCGCGCCCAGCAGCGCGCGCAGCACGCGGAAGGCGTCGATCCACAGGAGCGACGCCACGGCGGTCATGACCGTGGTGCCATTGATGAGCGCCAGTCCCTCTTTGGGCGCGAACCGGATGGGGTGCAGCCCCGCGGCCTCGAGCGCTTCCGCCGCCGCCAGGCGCCGGCCCTGGAATTCCGCCTCGCCCATCCCCACCAGCACGCGCGCGATGTAGGCCGAGGGCATCAGATCGCCGCTGGCGCCCACCGAGCCGTACCGCGGAACCACGGGCGTCACCCCGCGGTTCAGCAGCGCCGCCAGCGCATCCACCAGTTCCGGCCGCACCGCCGAAGCGCCCGTCACGAAGGTGGCCGCGCGCAGCAGCGTGGCGGCCCGCACCACGTCGCCCGGCAGAGGCTCGCCGGTGGCGCAGCCAAGGTGCCGCATCAGGTTGAGCTGCAGTAGGTCCATTTTCTCTGGAGGAACCGAGAACCCGACGTTCCCGCCCACCCCCGTGTTCACGCCGTAAATGCGCTCGCCGCGCGCCAGCAGCTCTTCCAGCCGCTCGCGGCCCCGCGCGATGCGCGCGCGGGCGGCATCGCCGATGCGCACTTCAGCGCCTTCGCGCGCCACGCGCGCCACATCTTCAATGGAGAGCGGGGTACCCTTTGGTCCCGCTCCCAACTCCAGAGTTTCCGCCATAAACGTAGGCTACCTCACAAACCGTTAACCGAGGATAACTTGACCGGCGATATGCCGGCGGCGCTAGCTTTGTGTAGTGCCAGTGGCGGGCATCTTCGAGGACCTGAGTCCGCACGCACGGGCGACCACCGCGGTCCTGCCGTTCGTGGCCGCCATGCTGCTGCGGATCCTCCTGGGGACGAACCGGCTGACGCGGGTGCTGCTCTCGATCGGCACCACGTGGTTCGCCATCAACGTGCTGATGGCCCCTCTTTCCGAGGGGATGCGCCGCGACATTCTCGACCTGCGCTCCTGGTTCCGGTAGCGGCCCAACGCGGACCGCCCGGAATCCGCTACAATGACCTATGTAAAGGAGGCCGTATGGAACCCACTGGCGTGCTAACTGCCGGTTTTGCTGGGCTAGGCTTTCCCGAGATTATCGTGATCGCCTTGGTGGCCGTGCTGTTGTTCGGCGGCAAGAAGGTCGGCGACCTGGGGAAAGGCTTGGGCGAAGGGATCCGGAACTTCAAGGATGCCCTCAAGGGCGGCGAAGAAGAGAAGAAGGAAGAAGAAAAGGTCGCAGAGAAGAAGTAGAGGGCAGCTTCGTGGAACAGCCCGCACCTTGGGCTGGGTTCATCTCGGCTTCAAAACATCCAGCAAAGAAAAAACCCCGCGAGACCGGTTGGGCCTCGCGGGGTTTTGCGTTGTAAGTCTGTCTCTTGGCTACTTCTTCTTGGGCGGAACGATCGCGTCCTTGGCGGCTTTGGCCACGCGGAACTTCACGACCTTCTTGGCCGGAATCTTGATGGCTTCGCCGGTCGCCGGGTTGCGCCCCGTACGAGCCTTGCGATCCACGCGCACCAGCCGGCCGATGCCGGGCAGCACGAATACGCCGTTCTTCTTCACTTCGCCGATCGCCAGACCGGCGAGACACTCCAGGAACCCACGCGCGGCCTTGTTGTTGACTTGGCAGCGTAGCGCGAGCTCTTTCACCAGTTGCGTCTGGGTCATTCTCTGAATCGCCATAACTCTCCTTTGATTCTCCCGTCGTTTTGTTCGTTTCAATCCAGCGTGGAGCAAACCGCGCGCGTTGCGCGCCCTACACCACATCACCATCGAAAACAATTCTAAGCCCGCACGTTTTAGCGGACGCGCGGCTTAATTGATATCAATCATAAGGTAAGGACATGGCGATGTAAAGAGAAAAGCGCCAGAAAAGCCCGATTTTTCGCAGTTTTCTTGATTTCGGCCTGCTGGAAGGGCCGTTTTACGGGCTTTCCGCGAATCCCAGGCCGGGCTTCCGCTCCAGGCCGCCCTCGACGAAGGCCGTCGCCACCTTGTTTTTCAGTACCCGGAAGCGAACCCGCCGCTCGCCGGCGGGGACCAGCGCGATGCGCACCGCGGCGTAAAGCTTGAGGGGAGGGCCGCCAGCGGTGGTTTCGGCCTCTCCTCCGGATGGCTCCGGGCGGCCGCGCGTCTGGTTGAGGAACAGCACCGAGGCGCCGGCCTTGGTCACAGCCATCGCCAGTCTTCGCAACCCCGATGCCAGCACGCGGCTGTGCAGGCCGGGGCCGCTCGCCCCGATTCCGGTTTCGAGTTCCAGGCTGGGGACGAGCGCCGCGGCTGAATCGACCACCAGAAGGTCCACCGCGCCGGAGATAGCCAGCCGGCGCGCGGCCTCCAGCGCCTCCTCGGCGGATTCGGGCTCGACCACCGGCAAGCGCTCGATCGCCACCCCGAGTTTCACGGCATACCGCGGATCGAAGGCATGGTCGGAATCGATCCACGCAACCGTCGAGCCCTGTTTCTGAAGGTGAGCCGCCACCTGGAGCGCCAAAGTGGTCTTCCCGCAAGAAGGTCCGAAAAGCTCCACCAGGCAGCCGCGCGGCAACCCTCCCATGCCGAGGGCGGCATCGAGCGCCGCAAACCCGGTGGAAAGCGCCGGACCGGGATGGCGCCGCGCGTGACGCGCCGGAGCGGACTCCATTTGGGAAAGCTTCAGACGAATGGCGCGCTGCCGGTCTTGTTCCTTCATCGCGGCGGGCGAAGCATGGCTCGCTTACTTGCGTGCGGGCGCTGGTTTGGGAGCCGGGCTGGGCGGCGGCGCCTCGGCCGCGGCGGCCACTGGTTCCAGCTTAGTCAGGCCCAGGACCTTGCGCAGCTCGGTGTCGATCGCCTGCCGGATATCCGGGTTGTCTTTCAGGAACTGGCGCGCGTTCTCGCGGCCCTGGCCGATCCGCTCGCCTTTGTAGCTGATCCAGGAGCCGCTCTTCTCGATCACGTTTTGCGCCACCCCCAGGTCGATCAGGTCGCCTTCCTTGGAGATTCCCTCGCCATAGATGATGTCGAATTCGGCTTCGCGGAAGGGCGCCGCAACCTTGTTCTTGACTACCTTGACCCTGGTGCGGTTGCCGATCACGGTGTCGCCGTCTTTGATCGCCGCGATGCGCCGGATGTCCAGCCGCACGGTGGCGTAGAATTTCAGCGCACGCCCGCCGGTGGTGGTTTCCGGGTTGCCGAACATCACCCCGATCTTCTCGCGGATCTGGTTGATGAAGATCAGGCAGGTCCGCGATCGGGAGACGACGCCGGTGAGCTTGCGCAGGGCTTGCGACATGAGCCGGGCCTGGACCCCCATGTGACTGTCGCCCATCTCGCCGTCCAGCTCGGCCTTGGGCACCAGCGCCGCCACCGAATCCACCACCAGCACGTCAATCTGCCCCGATGCGGTCAGGTGGTTGGTGATCTCGAGCGCCTGCTCCCCATAGTCGGGCTGCGAGACCAGAAGATTGTCTATGTCCACGCCGAGCTTCTTGGCGTAGGCCGGGTCGAGCGCATGCTCGACGTCGATAAAGGCGGCAATCCCGCCCTTCTTCTGTGCCTCGGCCACCACCTGGAGCGCGATCGTGGTCTTGCCGGAAGATTCCGGCCCGAAGACTTCGATCACGCGGCCGCGAGGCAAGCCGCCCACGCCCAGCGCGGCGTCCAGTGAAATCGACCCCGTCGAGATCACGGCGACCGGTACGATGGCATCCTTCGACCCGAGACGCAGGATCGAGCCTTTGCCAAACTGCTTTTCGATCTGGCTCAAGGCTAGTTCTAAGGCGCGCGTACGCTCTTTTTCGTCCATGACGATTCATTGTAACAGTGGGGCGGCGGTACAATTATTCTCATATGGCTGCCCGCTGTCTTGCCCTTCTTCTGTTGCCGGCGTTTCTGCTGCCGGCCGCACCCAAGAAGACCGTGGCCACGGCCCGGGGCGAAAATGAAGACCTCGTCCTCACCGTCACGCTCTACATCGACCCCGCCGGCGTCAAGGGAATCGTGGGTTCCGATTTGGATGGACACTACATTGTGGCCGATGTAAGAGTGCAGCCGAAGTACGGCAAGGAAATCTCTATCGACCGGGACGATTTTCAGCTCCGCACCGATAAGGACGGCGAGAGAACTAAGCCCTTTGCCCCCAGCCAGATCGCCGGCAGCGGGGGGCTGGTGATCAAGCAGGCTCCCGCCCAGCGCACCGGTGGCGGCGTCAGTCTCGGCGGTGGATATCCCGACGGCTATCCCGGCGGCTACCCTGGGGGCTATCCCGGCGGTTACCCCGGCGGCTACCCTGGTGGCTACCCCGGCGGCGGTGCGGCGGTCGGCACCGGCGGAGAGGGCGACTCGGGTGACGTCAAGGCCACCGTCAAGAACGCCGCTACGGAAAAGGAAAACCCGATCAAGAAGGTGCTCGAAGACAAGGTGCTGCCCGAAAAGAAGACCGACCAGCCGGTCTCCGGCCTGCTCTACTTCGCCATGGAGAAGCAGAAGATGAAGGACCTGGAACTGACCTACGGCGGCCGCGAAAACCGCATCACCATGCGCTTCAAGTAGGGGCCGGGCAACTTGTCCGCGCGAAGCCGGACGCCCAGCCCGCCTGATGGATGGCACGGGTTGGTAAAACACCACTAGCAGTCGTGGCGCAAGAATGTGTTGACAACCGGTTTTGATGTTGGTATATTACCAACATCATGACGGTCTCCTGTCGAACAGTTCAGGAAGCCGTAGACCTGTTGCGCTGTTGCCTGGAAGCTGGAGAAGTAAAGCACGGCAGACATTTTCGAGAGGAACTCGCCAAAGAAAGGCTCTCCTACGAGGACGCATGGAATGTTTTGTTGCGAGGGCGGATCTTCGATCCTCCTGAACAGGACATCAAAACAGGGGAATGGAAATACCGAGTGGAGGGACGTGATGCCGGCGGCAGATGGATCGCAATCATCTTTGCTTTTAAGACCGTCGAGCTGGTGTTTTTGATTACAGTGTTTTCAATCGAAGCAAGGGGGAAAAAATGAAAGAGGCTGAATGCACCGCCTGCGGCGCGCCAGCCAGGGTAGTTCGAGGAAGTTACCCATTCACGGAATGTGGGCTGCGAAACGTGGTGCTGCAAGGTGTGGAAATTACCCGGTGTTCGCGATGCGGAAATGACGATGTCGTCATACCGCATCTGAACGATCTCATGCGAACGCTGGCATTTGCCGTCGTGAGCCAGCCGTATCGATTGCAGGGCGAAGACGTGAGGTTTCTTCGGAAGTACTTGAATATGACCCAGGCGCAGCTTGCGGAGTTGCTGGACATTCACAAAACAAACCTGTCGAAGTGGGAGAACAACGAAGATAAGATTGGCGAACAGAGCGACCGCTTAATTCGGGCTGTAGCGGTCGCGCTGGGTGAAGGCCTGAACGGAAAAATGGAACAGGTGATTCGCTCGTTCCCCCAGATCCAAAAGTCCAAGAAAAGGCCGGGGCTTGAGATGGACCCCAAGAACCTGTCGTTTCGTTTCGCCTGAGACGGCCTCCAAAGGTAACTCTGGCGTGCGTCAGCCGGAGAGTTACGCACTCTCTTTTTGTGTTGGCCGCCGCGGATAGGAGGGATCAGGACGCCCTGGCGTTCTGATATGCTCGGCTTGTGCCCGATGAACTAACGGCAGGACAGAAGGCGGCTCGGACCGGAAAGCGGCGTGCGGCTGGGGCAAAAGCGCTGGAAACACGCAGGCGAAGGAACGCATTCGCAAAGGCCCACGCTGCCGAGGCCGCGAGTAAAGAAGCACCGAAGGCGTACTGCACGGAGCGCGGGTGGCGGGTGGCGTTTTTTGAAGGTGTCAGGGGCGCTCCACGAACCGGCATTATTGACGCCATAGCCTTCCGTCTCGGCCGAAAAGACTCCGACCTTTTGGACATCCGCCTCATCCAATTGAAGGGCGGCAGGGCCGGTGTAAGCGGTCGGGAGATCGCTCGGCTGAAGAAAGCGGCTGCTGGCGCTAAGGTGAACTGGCTGATTGCCGAGTTTGATGGCGAGACGTTGCACTTGCTCCCCGGCGAGCCGGAAAGCTGAGAATTGCCATCGACACACATTTCGGACGCTACCCGACCCGCCTGTCCCGGCCCGCTTGAGCTAAGCTGAGATCAAATGAGAATCCTGGTCGTCGAGGATGAAAAGCGGATCGCCGACTTCCTATGCCGCGGTCTGCAGGGCGCCGGTTATGCCGTGGATGCCGCGCCCACCGGCGCCGCGGCGCTGGATTGCATCCATTCCACGGACTACGATTTGGTCATCCTGGACCTCATGCTGCCCGATATGGACGGCCTCCAGGTATTGGCCAAGATCCGCAACCGCAAGGTGGGGCCGCCGGTTTTGATCCTGAGCGCTCGCGGGGGCCTCGATGACCGCGTCAAGGGCCTGGAGCAGGGCGCCGACGACTACCTGGTGAAGCCGTTTGCGTTCGTCGAACTGCTGGCGCGTGTGCGGGCGCTGCTGCGGCGCGGCCAGCCGTTGCCGGAGAAGTTGCAGGTGGCCGACCTGGCGCTGGATTGCATCCGCCGCAAGGTGACGCGCGGCCCGGAAACCATCGACCTGGCGCCCAAGGAGTTCGGCATCCTGGAATACATGATGCGCAACAAAGGCCGCCCGCTGAGCCGCACCATGATCGTCGAGCACGTCTGGGACATGGATTACGACGGTCTCACCAACATCGTGGACGTCTATATCCGCCACCTGCGCAGCAAGATCGACGACCGCTTCCAGCAGAAGCTCATCCAGACCGTGCGCGGCATCGGCTACATGATCGAAGCTCCCGACAAGCCCGCGGAACGGACCCCGGAGCAGGCGTCGGATCGGCAGGTGTGACGTGCCCCGCAATCGCGATCTGCGCCGCCTCACGCGCGGGCTGCGTTTCCGCCTGACGGCCAGCTACGCGCTGTTTTTCGCCGTACTGCTGATCGGGGTGGCGGGCCTCTTTCGCCAGCGCCTGAAGAGCGAGCTCGACACCCAGATTCGGGATGACCTCAACCAGCAATGGGCGGCCATGAAAGGCTACCTGCGCATCGAAAAGGATCCGGAGCTGGGGAAGTACGCGTCTAACTGGTATTACGACGATGAGGACCCGGACGAGTCCGCCATCGTGCTCGACCTGCGGAAAATTTGCCTGGTCGCGGACGCCGATGGAAACGCCATCCCCAACGCCAAGACCAAGGAGCCCGAGGTTTCCACGGCGTACGAGGACATCGGCATCGATCGCCCGGCGGAAATCCAGGCCATGGTGCGCGCCGCGACGGCATCGCGCACGCCGAGAATCTTCTGGACGGAGCGGCGGAACGCCCAGGGCGAGCGCTTTCTGATCCGCTCCGGCATCGTGTTCAGCGAGGGGCACGTGGCGCCGTACTACGTGGCTATCGGATTGCCGCTCGCGCAAAGCAACAAGATCCTGCGTCAATTCACGTTGATCTACGTGGCGGTGTTTCCGGCGGCGCTGATCCTGGGCTCGTTGCTGGGCTGGTTCATGGCCGGGCGCGCCCTGACGCCGGTGCTGGCGGTGGCGCAAACGGCGCAGCGGATTTCCGGTTCCAACCTCAGCCTGCGCATCCCCACGCGCCAGGCCGGCGATGAACTGGACTACCTGATTCTCACCTTCAACCGCATGATCGAGCGCCTGGAATCTTCCTTCCAGCAGATGAAGCAGTTTTCCGCGGATGTGTCGCACGAGCTGCGCACGCCCATCACGGGCATCCGCGGCCAGCTCGAGGTGGCCCTGTTCACCGCCAAGACCACCGAACAGTATCGCGAAGCCATGTTCAACGCGCTTCAGGATATCGACCGCCTCTCCCAGATTGTGCGGGCCCTGCTGCTGCTCTCGCAGGCCGAGTCGGGTCAACTGGTTCTGCAAAAATCGCGGCTGAATCTGGGCGAAGTGGTGGAAGACCTGGTGGAGCAGTTCCAGATCCCCGCTGAAGCCGCCGGAGTCCGCCTGACGGCGGATGTCCCCCCGGAGTGCCCCGCGCTGGTGGACCGCGTGCAGATCGAGCGCATGATCAACAACCTGCTTTCCAACGCCATCAAGTTCACGCCCGAAGGCGGCCAGGTTCGCATGGCCCTCAAGCCTTCGCCGGAACACATCGAGATGGTGGTGGAGGACACCGGCTGCGGCATCGCTTCCGAACACCTGTCGCACATCTTCGACCGCTTCTATCGCGTGCCGGGGTCGGGCGCGAAACCCGGCGCCGAACAGGGCTTGGGACTCGGTTTGAGCTTTGTGGCGTGGATCGTCAAAGCGCACCGCGGCAAGATTGAGGTCGAGAGCACTCCGGGCATGGGAACCCGCTTCACCATTATGCTGCCGGGCGATGGCGCCGGCGCCGACACGCTGGAGTTGGCCGGCGAGGCCGCCAGCTTCTCGTGAGCCGGTTCTTGCGAACCCCAGGCAAAGCGGTCTTGATCGCGCTTTCGTTTTCGGTGATTTCGGCCTGCGTTTGGATGTTCTGTCCGGCCCCACGGAATCGGCCGATCGACCGGAGAATCTCGAACGTCGCTTTGAGCGGAACAGGTAGATGGATGGCTGCCGGAACCGCGCAAGGCCCGATTACGATTTCGGACGGGCGGCCCGGCACTGCTACATGGCAAGTCAGCCTTCGCCGGGGTCCGTTGAACGATCTCCAGTTCAGCCCCGACGAGCGCCTGCTGGCCATTGCCGGCCAAGATCTGGGCCTCTACGCGCTGGAACAACCGGCTGCGCCTCGTTTCCTTCGTTCCGATGGCCGGAACTACGGTACGGTTCGTTTCAGCCATGACGGACAGTCCGTTCTGGTCGTTACCGGGGACGACGCCATTGAGTACTGGGATACTCACAATCCGATTCCCGCCAGCTCGTTGCAGAAGCCCACCAGGTACTTCCAGACGAGGTAATAACCAGCCATCGCCACGGCGACGCCAAATGGGAAGATGGTGGCCACCAGCGGCGGGATGTCCAAGCCGGACATCCGTAGAATCGCAAACCCGAGCGGCCCCACGAACAGGGGAACAACCGCGCCATGCAGGCCGAGCGGAAGGTATCTGCGCCGGCGCAGCGCTACGAAAAGCATGTTCCAAAGACCCCAGATAGGCGGGACCAACGCCAAGGGAAATACCATGGCGCGCTCGATTGGAAACGGGAAATCGTAACTGAAGCGCACCACGCAGAAGGAGATCAGGGCGAACACCATGAGCACGCTCGGCACGGTGATGCCGGCCATGTAAGCGCGAAGATAAACGTGTTTGGACACAGGACCTCTCCTTTCAAATTCAAAACTGATAAAGCACGGCCGGGATGGCCGCGGGAAACAGAATGAAACACAAGAGGATGGCAGCCGCCAGCGCCCAATCCCACCAGGGCAGGCGAATCGCGGGCCGGTCGAGCCGCGCCCGCATACGGGGCCACAGGTCCCGTTTCAACCCGGCATCGGCCACCGGGCCAAGTGCGCGCTTCACCAGATCTGGTACTCGTTCTTCGGATGGATTCATGGCTCGACTCCCATACGCTGCAAATCCCCGCGCAGCAGGCGGACGGCGCGAAAAACGCGCGATTTGACGGTGCCGATGGAGATACCCAACGCTTCGGCAATATCGCCGTAGGGTGTCTCCTCGATCATGGCCAGGGTGGCGGCTGCCCGCAGCTTGATGGGCAGCCTGCCGAAGGCGGCCGCCACCTTCTCGCGCACATCGGCGGCCAGGGCGGGGTCCGGTGGCGAGCACCGGAGGCACTCCGGCGAACAGTCCTCCGCCAGCGTGGTGGAACTATGTTGGGCGCTCAAGTGGTCCAGCGCCAGGTTGGTGGCGATCCGCCGCGCCCAGGGGCCGAAACCGCGGCGCGGATCGAATCGCGAACGCGCCCGGTAGATGCGCCAGAAGGTCTCGACGGTCAAGTCCTCCGCGGCGCCCGGGTCGCGCACGATCCGCACGATCCAGCCGTAGACCTCGCCCTGGAATTGACGGAACAGCGCCTCAAAGGCTTCCGCATCGCCCCGCGCGAACTCTTCGAGCAGCTCCACATCCGCTCCTGCTGCTAACCTTACTGCCGGAGTGCGCGGGAGGTTCCATTGGTGGGGCATGCTTTAGCCTGAAAGAGGCGCTGAAACGAGAATTTTGTTCTCGTTTCGTTCATGAGAATTCAGGCGGCCACCTCCAGACCGATTTCCCGGATTAGGTTGTCGAGTGCCTG
>JBEKSR010000121.1:0-16877 GCA_049516835.1 Bryobacteraceae bacterium
CCATAAGCGCTGGGATGAGATGTTCCCGCAGGAGATCTACTACCAGGTGATGCACATCAAGCTCTTCCCGAAGAAGATGGTCCACGCGGAAAACGTGGCGGGCGAGATCGATGAGCTCAGCAACCAGCGGTGCTGGATCGGAGCCTTCCCGCTCAACGGCATCGAGCTGGAATCCGCGATGTGCCGCATCGTGGCCTGGCGCCCGTAACCGAGCGTAACCATGCCGATCACCTGTGAATTCGAATATCGCAAGCCCAAGACGCTGCCGCAGGCCATTGCGATTCTCTCGCGCCACGGGAAGAACGCCTCGGTGCTGGCGGGCGGCACGGACCTGCTGGTCTGGCTGAAGGAAGGCCTGGTCTCCCCCGCGGCGCTGGTGGATGTGAAAGGGATTCGGGAGCTGCACAAGCTGGAGCTGAAGGCCGGTGCGCTGTTCGTGGGCGCGTGCGTCACGTTTACCGAGTTGCTCGAATCCGCTATCGTGCGCGAGAAGCTCCCCTTGCTCTGGGAGTGCTCGCACACCGTGGCCTCAGTTGGCGTGCGCAACCGCGCGACCCTGGTCGGCAACATCTGCTCGGCGGTTCCCTCGCTCGATGGCGCACCGGCTCTGCTCGATTACGAAGCCGTGGTGTTAGTCCGAGGCCCCAAGGGCCGGCGCCAGATTCCCATAGCCGATTGGTTCACCGGCCCGCACAAGACGGCGCTTCGCAATGGCGAGCTGGTGCTCGGTGTGAAGGTCCCCCTGCCTAAGAAGAAGAGCGGCGCATGTTACGTCAAGCTCGGGCGCTACAGCGGCGAAGACCTGGCGCAGGTGGGCGTCGGCATTTTGGCATTGGCGGGCGGCGAATACCGCGTGGCGTTCTGCGCCGTCGGCCCGGTGCCGGCTCGGGCCGCCAAGATCGAACGGCTGCTTCATGGCAAGCAGCTCACCGATGAACTAATCCGCGAGGCGCAGCACCTTCTCCCCGAAGAGATCCAGCCCATCACCGACATCCGCGCCAGCAAGGAATACCGGATGCACATGGCCAAGGTCATGCTCGAGCGGGGACTCCGGGCCGCGGTGGCGCGGATGGCCGGCGACGCCGCGCCCGCCTATGGGGAGAGCCTCATATGAGACAGATCCCCATCCGGTTCCAACTCAACGGCGTTCATCGGTCTCTGGAAGTAGATCCCAACGATACCCTGCTCGAAGTTTTGCGCGAGAGGCTGGGAATCAAAAGCCCCAAGACCGGCTGCGACCGCGGCGACTGCGGCACATGCACCGTCTTCCTGGACGGCCGGACCGTGCGGAGCTGCCTGGTGCTGGCGGCGGAGACGGATGGCTGCGAGATTACAACCCTCGAAGGCATCTCCCAGAACCCCACGCCGCTGCAACACGAATTCGCCAAACACAACTCCTTCCAGTGCGGATTCTGCGCACCCGGCGTGGTGCTTTCCGCCACCGAGCTGCTCGCCAAGAACAAGACGCCCACGCGAGCGGAGATCAAGGAAGCCATCGGCGGCAACCTCTGCCGCTGCACCGGCTACACGCCCATCATCGACGCCATAGGTGGCCAAGGTGGCCAAGGTGGGGCAGGCGGTTCCGCCTGCCAACACAAGGTCATCGGCCATTCCGTGCAACGCATCGACGGCTGGGAGAAAATCACCGGCGCTGCCAGGTTCGCGGATGACCTCGAGTTCGGCCCCGGACTGCTGCACGCCTGCATCGTCGAAAGTCCGCACGCCCACGCGCGCATCGTGCGCATCGACACGCGTAAAGCCGCGAAGCTCCCCGGCGTGGTCAAGGTGGTCACCGGCAAAGACTTTCCGTACAAGTTCGGCCTGTACATGCAGGACCGGTACATCTTCGCGCAGGATCGCGTGCGCTTCGTGGGAGAGCAGGTGGGCGCCGTCATCGCCTGCGATCCCAAGACCGCCCAGCGCGCCGCGGCATTGGTCGAGGTGGAGTATGAACCGCTGCGCCCCGTCTTCGACCCGGTCCAGGCCCTGGAGAAAAACGCCCCGGTGCTGCACCCCGCGCTCGGCGGCTATGAGCACGTGCCGTGGTTCTTCCCCAAACCGAAGACCAACATCGCCCACTGGCGCAAGATCCGCAAGGGCGACACGGCCAAAGGCTTTGAGGAAGCCGATGTAATCCTCGAGGACACCTACAGGGTGCCGCGCTACGCCCACTGCGCCATCGAGCCGCACGCCATGATCGGGCTCCTGGACGCCGCCGGCCGCCTGACCATGTGGACGGCCTCGCAATCGCCCTTCACCCAGCGCAACCTCTTCGCCCAGGCGCTGGCTCCCCTGGGCCTCTCGCACAAAGATATCCGGGTGATCACTCCCTACGTGGGTGGCGGTTTCGGGGGAAAGGCCGGCGTTTCGTCCGAAATCCTGGCGGCGGCTCTGGCTACCACGGTCAAGGGCCAGCCGGTCAAGGTGATGTGGTCGCGCGCGCAGGAGTTCTACAACACCTACCAGCGCCAGGGCGTGGTGGCCAAGGTGAAACTGGGAGTGAAAAGAGACGGCTCCATTACGGCCCTCGATCACACGCTCTGGTGGGACGCCGGCGCCTATGTGGAGTACGGCGCCAACGTGGTGAATGCGGTGGGGCTTTCGGCCACCGGCCCGTACCGGGTCGATAACGTCAAGATCGACTCGGTGTGCGTTTACACCAACCTGCCGCCGGGCGGCCCATACCGCGGCTTCGGCTACTCGGAGTTCTTCTTCGGCCTGGAATCCGAAATCACGCGCGCCGCCCAGCGCATCGGCATGGACCCGGTGGCGTTCCGCCGCAAGAATGCCATACGCGAGGGCGACACCCTGGCCTACGGCGCTCACATGAACCCGAACGGGTTGATCGAGGCCATCGACCGCGCCGCCGCGGCCATCGGCTGGGGCCAGACGGAAAAGCCCGCAGCCCCCCACAAAGCCATCGGCAAGAGCCTGGTGCTGTTCTGGAAGGCGCCGGCCATGCCGCCCAACGCCGGCTCGTCGGCGTTCTTGAAGTTCAACGAGGATGCCAGCCTCAACATCCTCATCTCCGGCATGGAGATCGGCCAGGGCCTTTTGACCGCCATGGCGCAGATTGCTTCCGAAATCCTCACCGTGCCGGTGTCGAAGATCCGCGTCGAGACCCCCGACACCGACCGCAACCCTTACGAATGGCAGACCGTGGCCTCCCACGTCACCTGGGGCTGCGGCAACGCGGTCCAAAAGGCGGCGCTGGACGCGCGCCAGCAGATCTTCGATCTCATCGAGCGCGCCCTGCATATAAAGAAGGATGACCTCTACCTGGAACGGGAGATGGTCAAATGCCGCACCCAGCCCGGTTGGGAGCTGGCGCTCAAGGACTTCGTCATCGGCGGCATCGAGGTCCCCGACCACACCTTCAGAGGCGGCCCCATCATGGGCCGCGGCATGTTCATGCCGGAGTTCTCCTCGGCCATGAGCGACCCGGAAACCGGCCAGGGCGGGCACCCCAACGTCCACTACACCACCGGCGCAGGCGGCATCGTAATCGAGGTCGACACCCAGACGGGCAAGACCAAAATTCTCAAAGCGGCCCTGGCGGTGGATGTGGGCAAGGCCATCAATCCCGATCTGATCAAGGGCCAGATCACCGGCGGCCTGCTGCAAGGCCTGGCGACGGTGCTGTATGAGGATATGCGGTTCGACGAAAACGGGCGGTTGCTGAACCCGAGCTTCGCGGACTACAAGATTCCGACGGCGCTCGACATTCCGGCCGAGGTGATCCCACTGATCGTCGAATCGCCCCAGCCGGACGGCCCGTTCGGCGCGCGCGGCATGGGCGAGCACACCATGATCCCGGCGGCCGCGATGGTGGCCAACGCCATCGAGGACGCCACCGGCGTGCGTCTCAACTCGATGCCCCTGACGGCGGAAAAGGTGGCGCTGAAGTTGAAGGAGACGCCCTGAGTGGTCCACAACCAGATCCTCTATCCCGAAGATAAGATTCCCTTTGCGCGCCTGGTTCCCATGGGGATGCAGCACGTGGTGGCGATGTTCGGAGCCACCGTGCTGGGCCCCATCCTGATGGGATTCAACCCACAATTGGCTTTGTTCTTCACCGGCATCGGGACCCTCATCTTCATCCTCACCACGCGCATGAAGGTTCCCAGCTACCTGGGCCCGAGCTTCGCCTTCATAGGCCCGGTTCTGGCCGTGACCGGCGGCGACGCCTCCAAGGTCCCGTTCGCGCTGTGTGGGATCGCCGGGGCCGCGGTCCTCTACGCCGCCGCCGCGCTGGCGACCATGCGCTGGGGCTCCGGCTGGATCGACCGCCTGATGCCGCCGGTGGTGACCGGAGCGGTAGTGGCCATTATCGGCGTGAACCTGGCCCCCTCGGCGATAGCCAACGCCATCAACGCCGAATTGACGGTCACAAACGCCGCCGATTTCACCCGCCTGGCGATCGCCGCCGCCACCTTCCTGACCGCCGCCCTGGTTTCCATCTACCTGAGAGGCTTCATACGGCTTTTGCCCATTCTGATGGGAGTGATTGTGGGGTACGCGCTTGCCGCGTGCTGCGGCATGCTGGACCCTCACGCCGTGGACCACATCCGAACCGCCGCCTGGATCGGCCTGCCGCCGTTCCGCACCCCGGCCTTCAGCCTGAACGCGATTCTGGTGATTGCGCCGGTCTTCATCGTGCTGGTGGCGGAGAACAAGGGGCACCTGGCCGCCATCTCAGGCTATATGGGCCGCGACCTCAACCCCCAGCTTGGCCGCGCCTATCTGGGCGACGCCCTGGCGACTTTCGTCTCCGCGATGGGCGGCGGGACCCCGCAAACCACCTATGCCGAGAACATGGGCGTGATGGCCATCACGCGGGTCTTCAGCACTTACAACTTCATCATGGCGGCCGCAATCGCGATTCTGCTGGGGCTCTGCCCCAAGTTCGGCGCCATCATTCAATCCATTCCCAACCCGGTCCTGGGCGGCATCACGCTGATCCTCTACGGGCTGATCGCCCTGATGGGAGTCCGCATCTGGATCGACGCGCGGGTAGATTTCTCCGACCACAAGAACCTGGTCATAGCCGGGGCCTCTCTGATTGCCGCGACCGGCCTGGGGATTAAAGGTTTGACCGTAGCCGGTGTGAACATCGCCGGGATCGCGTTTGGAACCGTGCTGGCGCTGGTGCTGAACTTCTGCCTTTCGCTCGGCGGGGAGGCTGAGGGAGTTTAGCCGTCACGCGCGCTAGGGTGCGCCGCCGGGGGTTCGGAAATGGGATTGGCTTCGTTTCGCAATTTGTGTTCGCGTGGCAAGATGAGGTTGAGCAGGGCGCGCTGGTAGATTCGGTGGAGGCGGGCTTCGTAGCGATTGAGCAGGTCCAGCTCGGGGGAGGCGGCCAGTTCGGAGAAGGCGGCGTCGATGCGCTCGGTCTCGTCGCCGGGCGGCTGATTGTGGAGAGCCTTTTCCATCAAGCGCTTCTCCATGGCCCAGGCGCGGCGTATACGCCAACAAGCCGCAGCCATTTCCTTAATCAAGCCGAACTCGACACCATCGACGGGGGCGAAACGTTCGGTATGCTGGGCCACAAGGTCGTCAAAACACGGACCGGATTCGTTTTCCAGGACCACGCACTTGGCCAGCAGACCATGGCGGATGGCGTTGGCGGAGGAGCGTGCTTTCCCCTTGGCGGTGATCGGCCCTCGGGAGCGGGCTCCGTTGGCCCGCGAAGAATTGATTCGTCTGAGTGAACTCATATCATCCATTCACAGGATACAACGGAGAAACCTCGCCAAACAGGTTAACTCGTTTGTTTTCAATGAAAGATTGTTGTGACTGAAACCGTGCACTCGCTGCGGATATCGAAATCACCCGCGCCCAGAACCGCAACTACGTACTGGGGGAGGGATTTCACCGCCTGACCAGCCAGTCCAACAGTTTTGCCCTGCGGCTGCGCTATCAGGCCCAGGCGGAACGCCAGCACCGCCGCGCCATCGAGGAGTTCGAACGGCTCAAAACCCTGCGGGAAGAATTACGGAACGAAGCCAACGCCCCCGAAAACCCCGCTCCCGCGACGGTCCCACCGGCCTCGGCCCCGGCCCCTGGCCCCGAATCGAAGGGCGCCAACCCGAAGGGCCGGGCCCAGAGGGCACCCCCAATCGGCCGCAGGTTAACAGGCTGCCCCGCAGCAGGTGACAATAGGGCATGAAGCAATTTTGGGCTGCTCTGATCCTGACGCCGGCGTTGTGGAGCCAGAGCGCGCCGGTTTATAAGAATCCCGACGCCCCGCTCGAGAAGCGCGTCGAGGACCTGCTCTCCCGCATGACCCTGGAGGAGAAGGTCTCGCAGATGATGAACGCGTCGGCCGCCATCGAGCGGCTGGACGTGCCCGCCTATAACTGGTGGAACGAGTGCTTGCACGGCGTGGCGCGCGCCGGACGCGCCACGGTCTTCCCGGAGCCGATCGGCCTGGCCGCCACCTGGGACACGGACCTGATCTTCCGCACGGCGACCGCCATTTCCGACGAAGCCCGCGCCAAGCACCATGAGTTCGTGCGGCGCGGGAAGCGCAACATTTATCAGGGCCTCACGTTTTGGACGCCGAACATCAACCTGGTCCGCGACCCCCGTTGGGGACGCGGCATGGAAACTTACGGCGAGGACCCTTACCTCACCGGGCGCATGGCGGTTCAGTTCATCAAGGGATTGCAGGGAGACAATCCCAAGTACTTGAAAGTGGTGGCCACGGCCAAGCACTTCGCGGTTCACAGCGGGCCGGAGCCAGTGCGGCATTCCTTCGACGCGCGCGTGGAAGACGCCGACCTGCGCCAGTCGTATCTGCCGCAGTTCGAGGCGGCCGTCCGGGAGGGCGGCGCACTCTCCGTAATGTGCTCTTACAACCGCGTGAATGGCGATCCGGCTTGCGCCAGCCCGCGACTGCTGGGCGAGATTCTGCGCGGCGAATGGGGCTTCCCCGGCTACGTGGTCTCGGATTGCGGCGCGGTGGGCGACATCTACCAGGGCCACAAGGCGGCCGCCACCCAAGAGGAAGCGGCCGCGCGCGCCGTCAAAGCGGGCACCGACCTGGATTGCGGCACGGAGTACTCCGCGCTGGTTCCGGCTGTACGCCAGAAACTCATTACCGAGGCGGAGATCGATACGTCGCTCCGCCGGCTGCTGGCCGCGCGGTTCAGGCTGGGCATGTTCGATCCCCCGGAGAGGGTTCCCTATGCGCAAATTCCGTACTCCGTCAATGACAGCCAGGAGCACCGCGCGCTGGCGCTCGAAACCGCGCGCAAATCCATCGTGCTGCTGAAGAACGAAAACGGCATGTTGCCGCTGCGCAAGGGGATGAAGACGATTGCCGTGATTGGGCCGGATGCCGACAACCTCGACGTGCTGTTGGGAAACTACAACGGCGATCCCACCGAGCCGGTGACGCCGCTCGAAGGAATCCGCCGCGGAGCCGGGCCGCGCACGCAGGTGCTCTACGCGCAGGGCAGTGACTTGGCGGAAAACATGCCGACGCCTGAGACCGTGCCCTCCTCCGCGCTCTTCACCTCGGATGGCCCGGACCGCAAGAACGGGCTCCAGGCGGAGTACTTCAACACCGCCAATTTCAACGGCCGGGCCTACCCGGCTCCGGGCAAGCCCGCCGGGGAAATTCCGGCCAATCCCCAGCCGCTGTTCACGCGCATCGATCCACAAATTGCCTTCCGGTGGCGGGACGGCGCGCCCCGCGCGGATATGGACGACGACAACTTCGGCGTGCGTTGGACCGGATACCTGGCGCCACCAGTGACCGGCAAGTATCAGCTTGGCGCCATTGGCATGAACGCGTACGAGATCTCGCTCGACGGAAAGCCGCTGGTGAGCGCCAACAACCTTCACGAGTCGAACTACCGGTACGCGGACGTGGAGTTGCAGGCTGGGAAGCTGTACCCCATCCGCGTGGAATTCCACGAAATGGTAAACGACGCCGATATGCGGCTGGTGTGGGCGCCACCCGGCAGGAAGCTCGAAGATGCGGCCGTGGACGCGGCGCGGAAGGCTGACGCCGTGGTGCTGTGCCTGGGGCTTTCTCCACGGCTGGAAGGCGAAGAGCAGAAGGTGTCCGTTCCAGGCTTTGAGGGCGGCGACCGAGTCGACCTCGGGCTTCCACGAGCGCAGGAGGAACTGCTGCGGAAGATTACGGCGCTCGATAAGCCGCTGGTGCTGGTGCTTCTGAATGGGAGCGCGCTGGCGGTCGAGTGGGCGCGCGATCACTTCCCCGCCATCGTCGAGGCGTGGTACCCGGGCGAGGCCGGGGGAACCGCCATAGCGGATGTTTTATTCGGCGACTACAACCCGGCCGGCAGGTTGCCCGTCACGTTCTACAAGTCCGCCGATCAACTGCCGCCATTCGAAGACTACGACATGAGAGGCCGGACCTACCGTTACTTCCAGGGCGAGCCTTTGTACCCCTTCGGATTTGGACTGAGCTACACCAAGTTCACCTACCGGCTCCTCACCCTGGCAAAGGCGGCGTCGGCCAAACGGGAGGCCAAGATCCAAGTGGAAGTGCTAAACGCCGGGAAACTGGCCGGCGAGGAAGTGGTCCAGCTTTATTTGAAGCGCCGCGGGGACCAGGGCGCGGCGCCCATCCGCTCGCTGGCGGGGTTCGAGCGCGTCGCACTCCGGCCGGGTGAGAAGAAGATCGTGGAATTCGCGCTGACGCCGCGCCAGCTTGCGCCGCCGGGAGCTGTCGAGATCGCGGTAGGAGGCAAGCAGCCCGGCTTTCACGGCGCGGCGGATGCCTCCACCACGCAAGTACTCACGGGGACTTTGACGGTCACGCCATGACCGGAGCCGCGATTCTCATTGCGGCGCTTCTGGGCGCGCCACTCTGCGCGCAGCCCGTCAACATCGACGCCAGTAAGCCCGCCGAGGCACCCAAGGACGAGTTTTCACGGATGGGCGGAAAAGCTCCGGACGGCCGCCAGTTGGCGGTCAACAGCCGGTATTTGACGATCGACGGCGTTCCGTGGCTGCCGGTCATGGGCGAAATGCATTTCTCGAGGTATCCCGAGCGCTACTGGGAAGAAGAGATTCTCAAAATGAAGGCGGGCGGGATTCGGATCGTCTCGACCTACGTCTTCTGGATTCATCACGAGGAAATTCAGGGCCAGTTCGATTGGTCGGGGCAGCGGAACCTGCGCCGCTTCGTGGAGCTGTGCGCGAAGCACGGAATGCTGGTCTGGGTCCGCATCGGCCCATGGGCGCATGGAGAATGCCGCAACGGCGGGTTCCCCGACTGGCTGCTGAAGGCATGTCCCACACGGCAGAATGACCCGGCCTATCTCAAGTATGTTGGGCGGTTGTACGGGGAAATCGGCCGCCAGCTCAAAGGCCTCTTCTGGAAAGACGGCGGGCCGATTATCGGAGTGCAACTGGAGAACGAGTACGCGGCGCGAGGCCCCGGGAAAGGCGCGGCACACTTCCTGGAACTCAAGCGCCTGGCGCGCGAGGCGGGAATCGAAGCGCCATTCTATACCGTCACGGGCTGGGGCCATCCCGATTTTCCGCCGCGGGAAGTCATGCCGGTATTTGGCGGATACCCGGATGCGTTTTGGGACCGGGCGCTGGGCGAGTTGCCGCCCAGCCCGCACTATTTCTTCAACGCGGCGCGATGCGACGACAATATCGCCAGCGATTTGAAGACGACCAACCCGAGTGAGGAGGCGAAGCTCGCGGCCTATCCTTTCCTGACCGCGGAAATGGGCGGCGGCATGGAGGTGGCTTATCACCGCCGGCCCATCATCAGTGCGGAAGATGTGGGCGCGCTGGTGCTGACCAAACTCGGCTCGGGTGTGGCCCTGTACGGCTACTACATGTTTCACGGCGGGGCCAACCCGCAAGGGAAACTGACTACCTTGCAGGAATCGCGCGCGACTGGCTATCCGAACGATTTGCCCGTGGTGTCCTACGATTTTCAAGCGCCCCTGGGCGAATTCGGCGAGATGCGGCCTTCGTTCCGGGTGCTGAAGACGTTCCATCTTTTCCTACAGGATTTTGGAAGCTACCTGGCGCCCATGACTCCCTTTTTTCCCGATCGGATGCCGGAGGGCGTGCGGGATAGCGCCACCCCTCGCGCGGCCGCCCGCATGAATGGCGGCCGCGGGTTCGTGTTCTTCACCAACTACCAGCGGAATTATCCGCTGCCGCCGCGCCGCGCGGTGCAGGTGACATTGAAGACACCGTCGGAGACGCTCGCAGTGCCCCGCCATCCGGTGGATGTTCCCACGGACGATTACTTCATCTGGCCCGTGAACCTGGACCTCAACGGCGCCACGCTGAAGTACGCCACGGCCCAACTGCTGTGCAAACTCGAGCGCGAAAACACGTACTTCTTTTTTGCCGTGCCCGGCATTCCTCCCGAGTTTGTGTTCGACCCACGGAGCGTATCGTCGGTCGAGGGAAACGCCAGCCGCATCGTGCCGGGCAGCGGCGTTGCCTTGACGGTGCACCCGAAGGGCGGCAAGACAGTGCGGATTGTCGTTTTGACGCGCGCGCAGGCGGAGAATTGCTGGAAGGCTTTCCTGGGCAGCCGCGAGTTCGTGCTCCTCTCGGAGGCCGATCTCTCTTTCGAGGGGATGTGGCTGTACCTCCGCTCCCGGGATGCCGGCAAGCTGGCGTTCTCCGCGTATCCGGATCTGGACCGCACGCCGATCGGGATGGTTCCGATCCGGCAGCGCGGGCGCGATGGCATCTTCACGCGTTACGCCGCCAGTGTGCCGTCGAAGAGCATCGGCGTCACGTGGGAGAAGACTCGCGACGGCTCGCCATCGGTTCCCGTGAAGATGCCAGAAGGATACCCGCTGGCTCCGGACGACTCGGACTTTTCCCGCGCAGGCGTGTGGCAAATCCATGTTGCGCCAGGCGCTCTGGCCGGAGTCAGCGATGTCTTCCTGAGAATTCAGTACGCCGGCGATGCCGGCCGGATCTACGCCGGGAGCCGCCTGCTGGATGACAACTTCTACAACGGCACGGATTGGGAGATTGGGCTCAAGAGGTTCGGCGATGAAGTACTCAGGCAGGGTCTCCAGTTGAAAGTGCTGCCGCTGCGAAAGGACATGCCCATCTATATCCCGCAGGGCTCCTGGCCGGCATTCCCGGAGTCGGGGGAAGCGGCCGTTCTGAACAAGATCGTGGCCTTCCCGGAATATGAAGTCACGATGGCGATGGGGAGCGGGCAATGATAGGGAAGGATGGCGGGGCGGGCCGTGGGGCAGGTCCCCGACCTGCCCGGCCACTACACCACGCCATGGGCGGAGAGAGTATGCAGAAAGAGCATAAGAACACCAGCGTTTTGCGGCCAATCGAGTAGACAGTGCGTTGCGGAAGTGCATCCTGGAAGGTAGCGGGACTCGGCAGATGGACTTCAGACAGGAGATTGCAAAGCAAGTCGAGAAACTACCCCCGGACATGCAGGAGCAGGTGCACCGGTTCGTAGCTTCTCTCTCTCCGCTTCGGCGCCGGCGGGCGAGAAGGGCGCACGGTTACGTCAATTCTCATCGTCTCTCGACTCGGTTTCCGCCCGGCAGACGATTCAAGCGATCGATGAGGAGTGCGAGCCGGTTGACGCCGGCGAGTGGTAGATTCCGCTAGATACCAACATCGTCATTGCCCTGCTGGAGGGGGACGACACGGTGCTGTCTAATCTGGACCGGGCGGCCGGAGTATTCATTCCGGCGGTGGCGCTCGGCGAGTTGTTTTTCGGAGCTGCGAAATCCGGCCGCCCGTCTGAGAACACGGCAAAGGTGGAGCGATTCGCCGTTGGCAGAGCCATCGTCTCATGCGATCTCGACGTTGCTCGCGAATACGGACGTTTGAAGCAGCGCCTGAAGGAGAAGGGGCGGCCGCTTCCCGAGAACGACCTCTGGATTGCTGCCGCGGCGAAACGTCACGGGATGGTCCTCGTTACCCGAGACCGGCACTTCCACGAAATTGAGGATTTGCAGACCGCGGATTGGACCGCTCAGCCGTGAACTCTATCGCACCTCAAACGAAAAAGAATAAGCGCTCACCGCGAGTTCGGGGTCGGGCCTGCTTCGATATTCCCGGCGCAAGAACAGCCTTGCGAGTGATCGAGCGGTTCGAAAGGCTTTTCCCCTTGCGCCACGGCGTATGCTATAGCCATGCACCGCACCACTTTGCGACTTGGCTTGTGTGCGCTTGTCGCTGTATCGGCCTCCGCCGCCACATCTTCCAACATCTTCAACGTTCGCGACTACGGGGCCGTGGGCGATGGCCAACAAAAGGAAACGGCCGCCTTCGCCAAGGCAGTGGAGGCGTGCTTCCGCGCTGGCGGCGGCACGGTCTATCTTCCTCCTGGACGATACGTGACAGGGACGATCGCGCTTAAGAGCAATGTCACGCTGGAACTGGAGGCCGGCGCCGTGATCCTCGGCAGCGGCGATTCGGCGGACTATCCGCAGCACGACAGTGCGTGGTCTCCGGGCAGAAAGGAAATGTCTTCGCTCATCTTTGCCGAGAACGCTGAGAACATCACCATCCGGGGCTGCGGCACCATCGACGGGCAGGGCCAGATCTGGTGGCGGCGGATGGGCTGGCCCGACCGGCTCAAGATTCCACGCGACCAGCGGACCCCCGCGGAACTGGCTGAGATGGCCAAGATGTCCGGCGGGCGTCCCGGCCTCATCAACCTGATCCGCTGCAAGAACGTGGTGCTCGGGCAGGTTCACCTGGTCAACTCGGGGGCCTGGACGGTGCATCCGCTCATGTGTGAGTTTGTGCGCGTCGATGGCGTCACCATTGAGAACCCGGTGCCTTCGCCCAACACCGACGGCATCAATCCGCAAAGCTGCCGCAACGTGCAGATTTCGAACAGCCGGATCGACGTGGGAGACGATTGCGTGACCCTCAAATCCGGGATCAACGAAGTGGGACGCCGCATGGGCAAGCCGGATGAGAACATCACCATCACCAACTGCGTCATGCTGCGAGGCCACGGGGGTGTCACAATCGGCAGCGAGATGTCGGGAGGCGTGCGCAACGTGGTGGTCAGCAACTGCGTGTTCCAGGGCACCGATATCGGCATCCGCATGAAGTCGCAGCGCGGGCGGGGAGGCGTGGTGGAGGGTTTCACCGCATCCAATATCGTGATGCAGGACGTCCGGGAAGCCTTCACGATCACGACTTTCTACACGGGCGCGGACAAACCCACCGACGTGTTTCCGGTGAACGAGGGCACGCCCATCTTCCGCGACCTGCACTTCAGCAACATCACCGCCCGAGGGTCCAAAAGCGCCGGACAGATCACCGGGCTGCGCGAGATGCCGATCGAAGACGTCACCTTCAGCAACGTGCATATTCAAGCGCAAACGGGTTTTAAATGCACCAATGCCAGGGAGATCGGGTTCCACGATGTGATCATCGACGCGGCCCAGGGGCCGGCCCTGTCGCTGGTCAATTGCTCCGATGTAGACAGCAGCAGGCTACGCACGCTGAATAAGCATGAAGGGACGCCGCTCGTCGAGAGTCCCAAGAACTAGCTGGGCGAGATCCGCTCCAGAATTTCCGCTTGACACCGGGTGACGCCGGCTTCATAATCCGTAGCAGTTCATATATTGGTCAATAGACTCGCTGCATAGATATTCAGGAAAGGTTATGCACATGAAGACTCGCATACTGTTTGCTTCTGCGCTGCTGGTGGGAAGCGCGCTATTCGCGCAGGAATATCGCGGCACCTTCAGCGGCAGCGTCACCGACGCACAAGGCGCGGCGATTCCGAATGCCAAGGTCGTCGTAACCGAAACCCGGACCGGCACCAAAGCCTCCACGGTCTCCGGGGGCACCGGCGAGTACACCATTCCATTTCTCGCTATCGGAACCTATGACATCGCGGCGGAGGCTCCGGGCTTCAAGAAGTTCGCGCAAAAGGGCGTGACGCTGAGCGCCGGAGAGCACCCCGTGATCGACATCCACCTGGAAGTGGGCGCTGTGAGCGAAGAGGTGACGGTCACCGCCGAGGCGCCGATTCTGGTCACCGCCAACCCGTCCTTGGGCCAGGTGATCACCACCGCGGAAGTCGAGGACATACCGGTCAATGGCCGTACTCCGATGATGCTGGACAACCTGGCAATGGGCGTGATCTCCACGTACGAGCCTGGTCCGGTGCGCCCGTTCGACAACAGCGCGCCCAATTCCATCAGCATCGGAGGCGCGCCCGCCACGCACAACGAGGTGCTTCTGAACGGCGCGCCCAATGCGGGCCAGACCAATCAGATGGCCTACAGCCCCATGCAGGACGCGGTGACGGAAGTGCGGGTCAACGCATTCGACATGGACGCCGCCAACGGCCACACCATGGGCGGCACGGTCAACATGATCACCAAGGGCGGCACCAACTCGCTGCACGGCTCCGCCTACATCTACAACCAGACGTCCGCGGTGGACGCCAATACCTTTTTCAACAATGCCAAGAACGTGCCGCGGCCTCCGTATCACCAGAATCAATACGGCATCACGAGCGGCGGCCCGGTGTTCGTGCCCAAGATCTTCAACGGCAGGAACCGCGTCTTCTGGTTCTTCGGCTGGGAAGGGATGCGCGATTCCGACCCCGCCAACTCGCCGGTGGAAACGGGCAACCCGGAGAACTTCACATCGGTGCCCACAGCCGCCGAGCGGCAGGGCGATTTTTCCGCGCTGCTGAAGCTCACCACCAACGCCGCCACCATCTACGATCCCAATACGGGAGTCCTTCCCGGCACCCTGGTTTCGCGGACGCCATTTCCGGGCAACATCATCCCCACCAGCCGCCTCGACCCGGTGGCGATCAAATACCTCAATTACTTCCCGCAGCCGAATACCGCGGGCTTGGCCAGCGCGCAGAATAACTTCGTCATCAACGCCGTGGATAGCGATGGCTACGACAACGAACTGGGCCACCTGGATATCAACGTCAGCGACCGGAACCGGCTCTCTTTCGATGCCCGACACAACTATCGGGCGCAGAATAAGAACAATTTCCTCGGCAACGCGGCTTCCGGCAACTACCTCTACCGCATCAACCAAGGCTCCACTCTGGAGGATGTCTATACCATTACGCCCACAATGGTGGCGGACGTTCGCTTCAGTTGGGCGCGCTACATCGAGAACCATTCCTCTCCCGCCGATACGGTGGACCCCTCGTCGCTGGGATTCCCTTCCTACATCGACGGCAACTCGGAATTCAAGATGCTGCCGTACATCACGTTCAGCAGCACCAGCACCTCCGGCGGCGCCCGCGCCAGCTTTGAGCCGCTGGGCTACAACAGCGACGGCACCAACTACAACGACATCTACCAGTTCTTCGGCCAGGTGATGAAGAACCACGGCAACCACAACATCAAGATCGGCACCGACCTGCGCGAGTATCGATGGAGCGCGTACACCTTCGGGAACCCCTCCGGCACGTACTCCTTCACGGGCACTTGGGTCAACAGCCCCGCCGCCGCCAACAGCACGGTGTTCGGCCAGGATTTTGCACAGTTCATGCTCGGCGTGCCCACCGCCGGCAGTCTCGACCTGAATACCCAGACCACGGCCCAAGACAAGTACATAGGTCTGTTCATCAACGACGACTGGCGCGTCCGCAGCAATCTGACCCTCAACCTGGGACTTCGCTTCGATCACGATTTTCCCGAGACGGAACGCTACAACCGCAGCGTGAACGGGTTCGACCCGACGGCCGCCAACTCGACCTCCGCCGCTGCTGCCGCCGCCTATGCGGCCAACCCGCAGCCGCAGTGGCCCGCCAGCAACTTCAAGGCACTGGGAGGTCTCACCTTCCCTACCTCGAGCAACCCGAACATCTACAACACCAACTCGCACATCTTCAGCCCGCGCGCCGGGTTCGCCTGGACTCCGAACCTGTGGGACAACAAGACCGTGATCCGCGGCGGTATCGGCGTGATGGTGGATCCCATCCTTCTTCCGGCGCCGAATTCTCCGGGGTTCAGCCAGCAGACCACCATTCCGCTGCCCTCCCCGCTGATTCCTCCGGTCCTCTCGACGCTCTCCAACCCGTTCCCCAACGGCTTCCTGCAAGCGTCCGGTTCGTCGAAGGGCACGTCGACGTTTTTGGGCAATTCCATCACGTTCTTCGACCCCAATTCCATTAACCCGTACACCATCCGCTGGGAGTTCAGCGTGCAGCGGGAACTGCCGGGCCAGATGGTGCTGGAAGTGGCCTACATCGGCTCCCACACCATGCACCAGCCCATCTCCACAAACATCAATTACATCCCGCGCCAGTTCATGAGCACCTTGCCGGTTCGCGATAACGCAGTCATCACCGAGCTCACCGGCACGCTGGCGAACGCCAATCCCTTCAAAGGGCTGATTCCGAGCGTCTCGGCCTTCAACGGGACCAGCACGACCCTGCAACAGCTCGTGGTCCCATACCCGCAGTTCACGTACAATGGCGTGACAATGCAGAACAACCCGGCGGGCTCGTCGTATTTCGAGAGCCTGAACGTGCGCCTGCAAAAGCGGTATGGACACGGGCTGATTCTCATCAACAACTTCATCTGGAACCGGCTGGAAGACCGCCTGGCCTACCTGAACCCGTCCGATTCCGCGCCGGAAAAGCGGGTTTCTTCGGATTCCCGACCGCTCCGCAACATTCTGACCGCCACTTAGGTATCGTAAATAAATAACATTTACAACTGGAGTTATTTGCTTGGATGAATTGTGTAGTTCCATTCGCCATGAAATTTGTCGGGCTTCAGGTTGACCTGGGCAAACTCTTCATCTGTGATCTTTCGCCCGAGGGGGTACTTGTGGTGATCCAGCCGGCAGGTCACTGTTAAGCCCTTGGCGGTCGTCGTCCCTGCGATCAGCCGCACCACTGTCTCGTAATCGCGTAGCGGCTC
>JBEKSR010000122.1:0-16793 GCA_049516835.1 Bryobacteraceae bacterium
ACGGCTGACCACGCATGACTCGGGGCCAAGACGGCTCGCTACGCCTTTCTTGTACGGCTCTCTCATCCGCTACTCAATGCCGGTTTATCCCGGCGCTCCAAGCTAAAGCATGCCCCACCAAAAGGAACTGCGTGCCTGGCCCTTTCAAGTCGCGCACCCCGCTCTCGCCGCGTACGCTCCAGTTTTCGCTACGACTGCTATGGTAGGAGGGTTGGCGTAGTTAGCATGCCTAGATCTCGATGGATCCTTCTGGCCGCGGCTGCGGCGGCCTTCCGGGCGGCGGCCGCCGGGCCGGTGCACGTTTGGGAGAAACAGGAGTTGACGTTCACCGCGGCGCGCGGGATGGTGAATCCGTACACGGAAATCACCATCTGGGTCGATCTGACGGGACCCAGTTTTCAGAAGCGCGTCTACGGGTTCTGGGATGGCGAGCGGACCTTCAAGGTGCGCCTGGTGGCTACCGAACCGGGCCTCTGGAAGTGGCAGAGCGGTTCGTATCCGCCGGAAGAGGGCTTGGCCGGCAAGAACGGTTCTTTCGAAGCGGTTGCCTGGGCCGAAGAAGAGAAGCAGCAGAATCCCCTCCGCCGGGGCTTCCTGCGCGCCACGCCGAACCATCATGCGCTGCAACTGGCCGACGGGACCCCGTTTTTTGTTCTGGGGGACACCTGGTGGGCCACCGGCACGAACTGCTTCAAGTGGTATGACGACGACCGGCAGCGGCCCATCGGTCCCACGGCCGGCTTCAAGGACTACGTTCGTTACCGAAAAGCGCAGGGCTTCAACCTGGTGGGAATCATCGCCGCATTCCCCAACTGGGCCAGCGACGGAAAACCCGCGCACATCGTCATGGATAATCCCGAAAGAACCGTAATCCGTTCGGCTTGGCTGGAGTTCGGCGCCGCGAGCGCCAAGAACATGGACAACGAGGGAGGCCGGCCGTTCGTGTACCCCGGCAAGGTTCCGGGTTACGAGGACGTCTTCGCCGATGTGGACCGCATTAACCCGAAGTACTTCGACTATCTCGATCGCAAGATCGACTACCTGAACGAGGAGGGGTTTGTTCCGTTCATCGAGGTCTCGCGCCGGGACGCGAGCCAGGCCTGGAAGAAGTATTACACCTGGCCGGATTCGTACGCGCGGTTCATCGAATACATCTTCGCGCGCTATCAGGCGAATAACGCGCTGCTGAGCCCCATCCATTTCGATACCTCCAGCGAATCCATTCCCACCACCGAGTTTCTGCCGGCGATTGAGATGGCGCTCGAGCAACACGGGCCGCCGCCGTTCGGCACGCTGCTGACGGCCAACGCGGCCCCCTCCACGCTGCTGAACTGGGGCGACGGGTCGTGGGTTACGCTGCATCAGATCGGCAACTCGCGCGAACACGATTTCTACTGGTATCTGACACAGATATTCCACGCCGTTTATCCGCGGCCGGCCCTGAACGGGGAACCCTACTACTCCGGGTACAACGATGCGCGTGGGCGCGCCAGCGGCTATCAGTTCGGAGCCCCGGGGAACACCGAAAAGGACGACCAGTTCGTGCGCTCCGGCATGTACGGGAGTTTCCTTTCCGGAGGCCTGGCCGGCCATATCTACGGTTCGGAGGCCATCTGGGGCGCCGATGTCCAGCCACAGGCGCCCATCAAGATGTGGGAAGCATTCCAGTGGAGTTCCGCCACCCAGATGCAGCACCTGCGCACGTTCGCCTTTTCCATAGGCAGGCGCTACCAGGACTTGATTCCGGATGCGGATTGGGTATCGCCCAACAAGACCCAGACCACGCGAGGATACGAGGGATGGGCTTACGCCGCGCACACCGCGGAGCAGGAAATCATCGTGGCGTACTTCGAAAAGGGCTGCCCGCGGAGCATCATTCGGGCGGTGAAGCCTTCCAGCACTTATCGGGCGGAGTGGTTCGATCCGCGTACCGGCAATTGGATCGGCGCCGGAGACGGCTTTGTACAGTCAAACTCCATCGGGGTGATTGCGCTGCCCCCCTTCCCCGGCGACATCGATTGGGGCCTGCGCCTGCTGTACGCTGGTCCACTTCCGCGAGAATGAGGGGCGGAGTAGCTCGAGGAGCCCAAAATGAAAGATGAGAACATTGCACGACGCCGCTTATTAGGCGGCCTGGCCGCCGTACCACTGGCGGTTTCGCAGGCACACGCGGCAGCGACGGATCCGGCGAAGTGGAAGCTGGTGGTGGCATGCGATCACGCCGGTTTTCCACTCAAGGGGCCGCTGGTCAAGACGCTCCAATCCTGGGGGCATACGGTCAAGGACATCGGGACCTACAGCACCGATCCGGTCGATTTTCCGGATATCGCCCAAAAACTCTGTGACGAGATCCTGTCCGGACGGTCCCAACGCGGCATTATGGTCTGCGGCACCGGCGTGGGCGCCGCCATCGCCGTCAATAAGATCCGCGGCATGCGCGCGGCGCTGTGCCACGACACGTTCTGCGCGCATCAGTCGGTGGAACATGACGACGTAAACGTGCTGTGCCTGGGCGCGTGGATCATCGGGCCGAAGCTCGCCGAAGAGGTTCTCAATGCCTACTTGAACGCCAGGTTCGCGAGCGAAGATCCGGATCTGAGGCGCCGCGTGCAAAAACTGAACGAGATGGAAAAGAAATAAGAAGCGTCTTCCCGTCAGTTCAACGTATACGCCACCCGCGCCGGCGACGGGCGCGCAACGGTCAGCGTCGCCCCGCCGCGCTTTTCCGGACTCAGGGAGTCGGCGGGAAGCGGTGAGCTTTGTTCGATGGTGAGCGTGGTCTCCGAAAGACGAGCGGTGCGCTTCCAGCCCTTTCCGGTGAACTCCAGGGCATCATCCGTGGCGCGAACCTCGACCGGTCCCGGGCCGGCGAAAAGGCCCTGTTCGGGCAGGAAATTCACGTTGGTGTCCTTCCACGCGAATTCCATCCATCGGCCGCCATCCTGGGTGGAGAAAATGGCGCGGACTTTCTGCGATTCGAGCACCCATTCCGGGGAACCGTCTCCGTCCAGGTCGGCGGACCAGGCCACCGTGCGGCCGCGCGGCAGCGACACCACTCGCATGGGAAGGTCCACATCGGCGCCGGGCGAGGAAAGATCCGCGACGCGCAGGCGCCAGTCGCGCACGCCGGCCAACCCTTCCGCGGCGAACACGCGCAGAGACACCCGGCGCTCATCCTCGGCGCCGACGCTGATCTCGGTCTTGGGCGGGAAGAATTCGAGGCCTTGGCCGGTGGGCTCCAGGCGGTAGGTCCGGATCTGCGGCCAGTTGTTGCGGATGGAGATTTCCAGGTTGCCGCCGGCCTTCGGATCGATGGGCGCGGTGGGCGGATCGGGCGTCAACTCGGTCTGCGAGCCGAAGTGAAGCTCGATGGCTTCCATCAAGCGGATGGTGGCGGGGCGGAAAAGCTGCAGGCGCGCGCGGCCCAGCGGCATGCCGTCGGCTTCGAGCGCCAGGTTGGCCCAATCGCCGTGCACCGCATCGGCCGGCACGCTGATTTCGTAGTCGATTTCATCCGGCGATTTGACGGTGGGCGCGGCGGTGAAGCCCTCGGGCAGGCGCAGGCGCGAGCGCGCGGCCACCTCCGGCGAGGAATACGAAGTGGAGACGACGTTCTTCCGGCCGATGATCAGCCGCCGAGCGTCGTTGAAAAAAGCCGACGTGTCGGGGGCTTCGATGGCGATCCCGATGCGGACGCGGTGGCCGGGGGCGCTGCCGGCTGGAATGGCGAGGCGCGCGCGGAGCGTCTTGTCGTCCCAATCGAACTCCGTGGGCTTGCCCGCGGCGAGGAACGGGCCGATGGGCTGGCGCGCCAGTTGCAGAACCACTTCGCCCGGCTCGGGGGCGGCGAACTCCATGGCGAGGATGCCGTTCTCGAATTCGATGGAGAGCAACTCGGCCGTGGCGTAAACGATATGCTCCGCGCCCGAGAAATTCGTGCAGTCGCGGCACAAGCCATCCGGACCGAGGGAAACGGCGACGGGGAGCCAGAGGGATTCGCCGGCGGGAACGGAAACACTGGGGATCGCCAGGATGCGCTTCGACTCCGGCTCCCGCACGCGGAGATCGTCGTGAAATGGCTTCGTTCCGGTGTTGGTGATGCTGACGGCAGAGGCGGCGGGCGAAACCAGCTCGACCGCGGTGACGCCCGCGGCCTTGGGCATGGGGACGGAATGCAGGCCGGGAAGCAGGCGCGCCCAGTGGCGAAGCAGCGCGGCGTCGCGGCGCAGGGCGGCGGTTGTAGGGCGCTCATCGCCGGCCAGGCCCACGGCGCCTTTGCGGAGCGGCGATTCGGGGTTGGCGGCCCAGCCGGCGGGATAGAGCGCATCTTCCACGTCGGTCCACAACAGCGCGCGGGGCGCCCCCGCCATGGCCTGGCGGCTGCGCGTGAGAGCGGATGGATCGGTAGCGGAGATCAGGGCCACGGGCGCGGGAGGAGCGGCGGCATCGATGGCCAGCGCGCGGCCTTCGACGAAAGCGATGGGGCCACCGTGGCTGGCGGTCTGGGTGGCGAGCACTCCCTCGAGCGCTTTGAGCCAGGCGCGTTGCCCGCGCGCGTCGGCCGGCAGCGGGCGCACCCAGGCACGCAGACCGAGCCGGCGCAGCAGCTTGACGAAGGCCACCAGGTCGCGCCGCGGGCTAGTACGGCCGGTAAAATCGAACTCGCCGGGCTGGAGCTGGTGCCAATTCCAGGGAATGGAGAATTCCACCGTGCTCACTCCGATGGTCTTGAGCCACACCAGCTCACGCTCCCAGAGAGTGCGCGGGTAGAGATAGTAGGGGAACTCGACCGCCTGCACGTATTCCGGCGGCGCGGTCGAGACCGGCGCCGGCAGCGCCGCCGCGAAGAGCAGCAGGAGAGCGGCCAGGCGCATCAAAACTGCTTGCCCTTTCGGATGCGGTAGTCCTCAATCAGCGGCATGCGGATGACGGTGCACATCTCGAAGAGGCGCGAACGCGCGCGCGCGCCAATGCGCTCGGCCAGGGTGGTGCGGTATTCGTACTGTCCGGTCGGAGACTTATGCGCGGCCACACTGCCGGCATCCGGCTCCGGCAGGTTGGTGGTGGCGATGAGCGCCTTGCGGTTGTCGCAACGGTAGGTGACGATGGACGTGATGGTGTCTTCCACCCAATCGGTGACGCGGTGCGCGCCGATGTCGTCGAGCAGCAGCACTTCGGCGTCGAGCGCCATGCGGTAGGCCTCCCGGTCGGCGGAATTGGAAGCGGGATCGTAGCCGGATTTGATGGTGTTCAACAGCGTCTGGTAGTTGCAGAAGAGGCACTCGAAGCCCTTCTCGACGATCTTGCGCAGCGCGGCCACGGCCAGGTGGGACTTGCCGGTCCCGGGCTCGCCGATCAGCAGCAGGCCGGGCCGCGTCTGGTTGGGGAAGTCGCGCACGTAGTTCTTCACGGCGAGCAGGACGTTGGTGAGCTCCCGGCGGGCGATGGGGTTATCGGGTCCGGGCACCACGAAATTATCGAAGGAGGCATGGCGAAAGAGCGGCGGAATCTGCGCGCGGTCCTCGAGGCGTTCCGCGCGGCCCTGAGCGCGGCAATCGCATGGCTCCGCACCGGAGACGTTGGCGCGCTCGACAATGATCCAACCGGTGCCTCCGCACTTCGGGCAAACGGATTCCGTAGTCATTGGTTCTATTGTAGCTGTGGGGCAGGCTATTCAGCCTGCGGGACCGTTTTCCAGAGGGTCCGGCCGCCTGAAAGGCGGCTGCGGGCAGGATTGCCCGCCCCACAGAGCGGCACCTCTGTAATGCAGTGGTGGCACGTGATACTCTGTCCTTCGGAGCCTTATGTCCCTAACGCGCGAAAAAGCACAGCTCATGAGCGCGTCCGAAATCGATCGGACGCTGGTCCGCCTGGCCCATGAGATTCTCGAAAAGACCAAAGACCTAGACCTGCTCGCCTTCATCGGCATCAAGCGCCGCGGCATTCCCATGGCGCAGCGGCTGGCGCAAAAGATCGAGGCGCTCGAAAAACACAAAATCCCGGTCGGCATTCTGGATATCAAGCTGTACCGGGACGATCTAAGCACGGTTGACGTCAAGCCGGTGGTCAGCGCCACCGAGATTCCGTTTTCGGTGCAAGGCAAGGACATCATCCTGATGGACGATGTACTGTACACCGGCCGCACCGTCCGGGCGGCGCTGGACGCGCTGTTCGACCACGGCCGGCCGTCGCGCGTGCAGCTTCTGGTGCTGATCGACCGCGGGCACCGCGAGCTACCCATCGAGGCCAAGTTCGTGGGCCGCGTGGTGCAGACTACCGACATCGAGATCATCGAAGTGAAGTTCCAGGAGGTGGATGGCATGGAAAAGGTGCTGCTGGTGGAAAAGGTGGCGTAGCCAACATGCCCGCCGGACTGCTCGGAATCGAAGAGATGGACCGCGCCGAGATTGAGGCCATCCTGGCGCGCGCGAAGGATTTCCAACCCATTCAAAGCCAGACCGTCAAGAAACTGGACACGCTGCGCGGGAAGATGATCGTCAACCTGTTCTATGAGGCCTCGACGCGCACCCGGACCAGCTTCGAGATCGCGGCCAAACGCCTGGGGGCGGACGCGGTTTCGATCACGGCGTCGGGGTCCAGCGTCACGAAAGGCGAATCGCTGGTGGACACGCTGAACACGCTGGCGGCCATGCGGCCGGACGCCATTGTGATGCGGCACTCGGCTTCCGGCGCGCCGCATTTTCTGGCGCGGCACCTGCCGACGCCGATCATCAACGCGGGCGACGGCACGCACGAGCATCCCACCCAGGCGCTGCTCGACGCGCGCACGATTCTCGACCGGCGTCCCACGCTGGAGGGGCTGCGGGTGGCGATCATCGGGGACATCGCGCACAGCCGCGTGGCGCGCTCGAACGTGCACCTGCTTTCGAAATTCGGCGCGGCGATCGTGCTCTGCGGCCCGGCCTCGCTGCTGCCGGTGGAGCTGGAGCAACTGGCGCCGGGCGTGCGCCTGACCACGGACATCCGCGAGGCCATCCGCGAGGCGGACGTCATCATGATGCTGCGCGTGCAGCTCGAGCGCCAGCACGAAGCGTCGTTTCCGGCGAGCGAGTACTTCCGATTCTACGGATTGCAACTGGAGCACCTGGACCTGGCCAAGCCGGACGCCATCGTGATGCATCCGGGGCCCATCAACCGCGGGCGCGAGCTGTCCTCCGAGGTGGCGGACTTCCAGCGCTCGGTGATTCTGAACCAGGTGGAAAACGGCATCGCGGTGCGCATGGCGGTGCTGGAGAGGGTGATTGGATAGGCCATGCCGATCGTCATCAAGAACGGCCGCGTCATCGACCCCGCTTCCAATACGGACCGCGTGGCCGACGTGCTGATCGTGGACGGACGGATCGCCGGCGTCGCGCCCAACCTTTCGTCCCCCAGGGCCGAGATTCTGGACGCCAGCGGGATGATTGTGGCGCCGGGCTTCATCGACATGCACGTGCACTTGCGGGAACCGGGGTTCGAGCACGCCGAGACCATCGAAAGCGGATCGCGGGCGGCGGCGGCGGGCGGCTTCACCACGGTCTGTTCGATGCCGAACACCAAGCCGGTGAACGACAGCCCCACGGTGACCAGCTACATCGTGGAGCGCGCGCGAAGCCAGGCGGTGGTAAACGTGTTCCCCATCGGCGCCATCACCAAAGGCAGCGCGGGCGAGGAGCTGGCGGCCCTCGGCGCCATGAAGGCGGCGGGCGCGGTGGCCATTTCCGACGACGGGCTGCCGGTGATGAACGCGCGCGTGATGCGGCGCGCCATGGAGTTCGCGCGGTCGTACGATTTGCCCGTGATCCAGCACTGCGAAGACCTGAACCTGAGCGCGGGCGGCGATATGCACGAGGGGGCGCAATCGGTGCGGTGGGGACTGCGCGGCATCCCGGCGGCGTCGGAAGACGCGATGGTGGCGCGGGACCTGTTGCTGGCCGAGCTGACCGGCGCGCGTTATCACGTGGCGCACGTTTCGACGCGCAACGCGGTGGCCATGGTGGATCACGCGCGGCGGCACGGGCTGGCGGTGACGTGCGAGGCCACTCCGCACCACTTCGCGCTGGCCGACGAAGACATGGCGCCGTACGACAGCAACTACAAGATGAAGCCGCCGCTGCGCTCGGCCGCGCACCGCGCCGCGGTGGTAGAGGGCCTGGCGGCGGGCGCTATCAGCGCGATTGCGACGGACCACGCGCCGCACCCCGGCAGCGAGAAGATGCAGGAGTTCGAGCGCTGCCCGTTCGGCATCATCGGCCTGGAAACCGCCATAGCGCTGGCGCTCGAAGAACTGGTGCACCGGGGCAAGATCACGCTCAACCGCATGGTGGAGCTGTTCACCACCGGCCCCGACGCGGTGTTGCGGCTGGGCCGGGGCACGCTGGCGCCCGGCGCCCCGGGCGACGTGACGGTGTTCAGCACGGATCTGAGATGGACTTACGACGTGAACCAATCGTTCTCGCGCAGCCGGAATTCGCCGTTCCACGGGCGAACGTTCCGCGGAGGACCGGTGGCGACCGTGGTGAACGGGCAGTTCGCGTGGAAGCGGGGGTGACGTGGTGGGGCAGTCAATCCTGGCTGCAGCCGGGTTTCAGCCGGCGACTGCGGGTCAGAAGACTCGCGCACCGCGCGAAAAGGCCGCCTAAAAGGCGGCTGCGGGCAAGATTGCCCGCCCCACAACAAGTGCAGAATGCCGCGATGGGGAGAAGTATCCTGCCTGCAGCCGCCTTTCAGGCGGCTATGTGTGCGCTCGACCACCGAAACTCCTCGGCCGCACCGACCAGCCCGGCAGTCACCGGGTTCTGTTCAATGTAAGCCTGAATGCGCCCAAACTCCGCATCGCACCTGATCAGATGATCGTAGCTCTCATCCTGCCAGAAGGGTTGGCCAACATGCCCCAGGATCCGGTTGGCGAGATGGGCGCTGAATCCCTTTAACGGACCCAGCCATCGTGTGGCTACGACATGAGGCGTTACCAGAACATGAACGTGATTCGGCATGACGACGAAGGAATGCAATTGATAGGGCCCAAACCGGTGCTCGCCATCGCGCAAAGCCGCCGCCACCAACCCGGCGATATCCGGCCGGCGCAGAAATGACGGACCATTCGCGGCTCTGTCTAAGAGGCGATCCATGGCCACGAATGCCCTCCCGCCGGTCAATAGTCCCGGGGGAAAAACACGGCTGGCTGGAAGACTGCCGTGCAGACGGAAGGTCACGAATAGAGGCTGTTCAACGACGTCCCAGTGTGGCAGGCGCCTTTCGTAGTGCCTCATGGTCATGTTGTGCCAGGGGAAGGGGGGAATTCTCGGAATTGTATTGGGGGACGGGCCGCCTGAAAGGCGGCTGCAGGCAGGATTGCCTGCCCCACACTATAATGGGAGTGATGTTTTTTCGACGGGAACGGGTCAAAAATCCCAGCTTTGCGGAACGACTGGAGAAGCTTCGCAACGCGGGGTTCACGATCGCGCCGGTGGCGGGCGGGGTGGTGCGCGCCAGCCGCGGCGGGTGCGCCGTAGACCTGAAGGTTGGCTTGGCCGGACGCGCCGGGATGGCGCAGGGGGGCGAAATCGGCGCGCTGGTGGATGGCGGATACCAGAAGTTTTTTGAGACGCCCTCCGGCGGGAAGAAGCCCGCGCTGGCGGACGATCTGAAGGCACTCCACGATTTCGAAGAAGACCTCAAAGAGGGGTTGGGGCAGGAGAGCTACTACAACCAATCGTTGGGGACGGTCTCCACGTTTTACCTGTACGACCGGGTGAAGGACCGCGACCGCGGCGTTCCGAAACGGGTTTGGGAATAGCGGAAGGCTACCTTCCGATGTGCAGGTTGTTGTGGATGGCGTAGAGCGCCAGTTCCAGCCGGTCGGAGACGCCCAGCTTGTCGAAGATGTTGTGCAGATGGTTCTTGACGGTCTGTTCGCTGATGAACATCTTCTCGGCCATCTCCTTGTTCTTGAAGCCTTGGGCCACCAGCGCCACGATCTCGCGCTCGCGCTGGCTCAACGGGGACCGTTCCCGATCGCGAGCCGGGCTGGTGGGCGGCAACTGAGGCGGTGGTTCGTCGGCGGAGACGAACTGGCGGATCACGGCCGCCGTGGTATGGGAATCCAGCCAGATTTCCCCGGCATGGACCCTGCGAATGCTCTTGATCAGCAGATCGGTGGCGGTTTGTTTGAGAACGATTCCCGAGGTGCCGAGCCGCATGGCCTGGACGAATTCATTCTTGTCGTCGGAGGCGGTCAGAACGATGACGCGAGTCTTGTTCTTGACCGTCTGAAGCCGCTGCAAAGTGGCCAGACCATCCAGTCCGGGCATCTTGAGGTCGAGCAGGAGAATATCGGGCTGGAGCTGCTGCAGGACTTCCAGCACCTGCCGGCCATCCTGAGCCTGGGCCACTACCTCGAAATCTTCTTCCAAAGCGAGCAGCTTGCAGAGGCCGTCCCGAAAGATAGGATGGTCGTCGGCTACCACGATCCGGATCTTGGGACCGGAAGCCATCCCCGCTCCGGACGGGGGACCGTTGGTTACGACGTTCTCAGACATTCGATTTCCACTCTAGGCTCATTCTAAAGTTCTAATAGTACCAAGTCAAATCCAATCTCTCAAGATATCAGGTGTTTACCTGGCGTTATCCACCTTTTTGTGGGGCCGCGACGGGTTTGCCCGAACTTTTGGGTTGCGGCTCTGATAAGGTGAAAGGAATATGAGCGAAGAATTGGCCGAAGTCGATTTTCAACGGTTCTGGCGGCGGCTGCAACAACTTGGGCTGAATGCTTACGAGTCGCGTTCGTACCTGGTGTTGCTGGGCCATCCCAAGTTCAAGGCTCTGGAATTGGCCGCGCGCGCGCGCGTTCCGCGGCAGAAGATCTATGAAGTCCTCGACAGCCTGGTGGAGAAGGGCTTCGCGCAGGTGGTGCAGGAGAAGACCAAGCTGTTCTCGGCGGTGGAGCCGAGCCTGGCGGTTCCAGGATACCTGGCGCGCAAGCGGCAAATGCTGGAGCAGGAACTGACGGACAACGGGCGCTTGGGGGTGGGGCTGATCGACGATTTGAAGGCGCTCTACTCGGAAGGCCAGGGCGGCCGCGGGACGCTGGATTTTCTGCGCATCGTCACGGAACCGGCGCAGACTGGCGCCGAGTACCGCCGGATGTTGTCGGAGGTGAAGCGCGAGTACCTGGAGTTCTCACGTCCGCCGTACGCGGTAGATCCGCTGGATGAGAAGCTGGTCAAGCAGGCCGGGATGGGCGGCGTCGCGTGCCGGCTGCTGTTGGAAGCGGCGTCGCTCGACGAGGAACACCGGCAGCGGCTCAGCGAGTACATGGCCGCGGGCGTGGAGGTGAAGATCGCCGATTCCCTGCCCATGAAGCTGGCGCTGTTCGATGGGCAGCAGGGGTTGATCGCGCTGTTGGACCCGGTGATCAGCCGTCCCATGTGGACATCGGTAGTTTTCGATCACGAGGGGATGGGTGAGGCGATGAGGGGATTGTTCGAGGACCACTGGCGCAGGGGAAGGAATCTGTAGCGTTATTTCGCGGCGCCGGGAACACCGTGCGGCTTGCGCGTAAGGATTTCGCGCACGGCATAGATGCGGC
This sequence comes from Bryobacteraceae bacterium, assembly GCA_049516835.1. GTDB lineage: Bacteria > Acidobacteriota > Terriglobia > Bryobacterales > Bryobacteraceae > Fen-178. Next base: position 11,591 of record JBEKSR010000122.1, read on the forward strand.
GATCCTGGCTCTCGAAGTAGGTCCGCATCATCATCTCGCCAATCAAGCCGGTGCTGAACATCATCAGGCCAGCCAGAAGCAAGAGGCCTCCGGCAAACATGAGGGGGCCGTGCGCGGCCACGATCTCGTAGCCCAGCAGCTTCTCGATGGCGAGGTAGCCCATGATGCCGCCGCCCAAAGTGGCGCCGGCCAGGCCGAGCGAGCCGAAGAAATGCATGGGGCGGGTGAAGTACTTGAGCATGAACTTGATGGTGAGGATATCGAACATCACGCGGAAGGTCCGGCCGATGCCGTAGTGCGAACCGCCGGAGGCGCGGCGAGTGCTGCGAATGGGCACCTCGGCGATGCGGGCGCCATAGAAGCTGGCCAGCGCGGGAATGAAGCGGTGCAACTCGCCGTACAGGTTGACATCCTTCAGCACTTCGGCCCGGTAGGCTTTGAAGGTGGTGCCGAAATCGCGCAGGTCGATGCCGGAGGCCTTGGCCATGAGCCAGTTGGCGACGCGGGAAGGCAGCTTGCGGCTGAGCGCGTTGTCCACGCGGTTCTTGCGCCAGCCGCTGGCAATATCATAACCTTCGTCGATTTTCCCCAGCAGGGCCGGGATGTCCTCGGGCGCGTGCTGGAGGTCGCCGTCCATGGCGACGATGACGTCGCCTTGGGATTCGTGAAAGCCAGCCGACAAAGCCGCGGTCTGCCCGAAATTGCGGCGCAACCGGATGACTTTGAGGCGGCCATCGGTTTCCACGAGGTTGGCGAGGAGCTCGAAGCTGCGGTCGCCCGAGGCGTCGTCCACAAAGAGGATTTCATAGGGCCGCCCTAACGGCTCGAGCACCGCGGTGAGACGGTCGTAAAGCGGCAGGATGGAGCGCTCCTCGTTGTGAATGGGGATCACGATCGACAGCAGGGCCATGGAAATACTCAGTTTAACACCGGCGGCAAGACCGCCGGCGCTACTGCGCTACGATGGGACTTGTCCCAGCCACTTCCGCGACTACGCCCGGCCCTGGATTTCATGCCTTCGCCCGCGCCCGAGCATCCGGGGCTCTTCATTCGGGATCCGTACCGGTTCTCCGATGCCATGCTGATCATTCCGCCGGTGCTGGTGGAGTGCCTCCGGTGTTTCGACGGGCGCCAGACGGAGCTGGACCTGCGGGCGGCGCTGGTGCGCATCACCAACGATCTCCAAGTCGGAGAGATTGCGCAGCACCTGGCGGAGACGCTGAGCCATGCGGGGTTCCTGGAGGACGAGAACTTCGCGCGGATGGAGGCCGAGCGGCGCCGCGAGTTCGCGGAGAAGGCGGTGCGCGAGCCGGCGCACGCGGGCGGAGCGTATCCGGGCCAGCCCGACGAACTGCGCCAGACCTTGTTGCGGTACATGGCGGCCGAAGCCGGCGAGGCGGCAGCGGCGGATGGCGATGTGTTCGCGATCGCGGCGCCGCACGTCAGCCCGGAGGGCGGCTGGCAATCGTACCGCGCGGCCTACCGCAAGCTGAAGCGGGAGCACCGCGAGCGCACCTTCGTGATTCTGGCGACGTCGCACTGGGGAGCGCCCGGAAGGTTCGGCATGACGCGCAAGAGGTTCCGGACACCGCTGGGGGAGGCCCAGACGGACCAGCCGCTGACGGACTGGCTGGCCGCGCGCGGCGGCGGCGCCGTGGAGATGGAGGACTACTGCCACTCCTTCGAGCACACCGTGGAGTTGCAGTTGATCTTCCTGCAGCACGCGCTGGGGGCGGATGTGCGGATTCTGCCCATTCTGTGCGGGTCCTTCGCGCGCAGCTTTTCGGGAGGCGGGCGGCCCGAGGATGACGATCAGGTGAAGCGCTTTATCGAGGCGCTGGGGGAGCTGCGCGAGCGCGAGGGCGACCGCCTGTTCTGGATTCTGGGCGTGGACATGGCGCACATGGGCGCGCGGTATCACGACCAGTTCACGGCGATGGCCGGCCAGGGCGTCATGAGCGAAGTGGGCGCGCGCGACGAAGAGCGCATCGCGCGCATCGCGGCTTCCGACGCGGCGGGGTTTTGGGAACTGGTGCGCGAGAACCAGGACGATCTGAAGTGGTGCGGCTCGGCGCCGTTCTATACGTTCCTGAAGGCGGCTCCGAAGGCGCAGGGCGAACTGCTGCGATACCAGCAGTGGAACATCGACCAGCGCAGCGTGGTGAGCTTCGCGGGGATGGCGTTTACGAAGTAGGGGGGCCGGCCCGGGCGGGAAAGCCAACGGCGAACGCGAGGGTGGTTGTGGTGGAGATCCCCCCTTTTCTCTTGTCCCCGCTTCTTTGGATAGCCATTCGTTTGGTAACGTAGTCCATAGCACGAGACACAAATGCTCACACACTTGCGCATCCAAAACTTTAAATCGTGGCGCGACACGGGAGCCGTCCGTTTGGCGCCCATTACCGTACTGTTTGGAAACAATAGTGCCGGCAAGAGCAGCATCATTCAGTTTCTGCTGATGCTCAAGCAGACGGTCGAGTCGCCTGACCGGCGCCGCGTCCTCCACCCAGGCGACGAACATACGCCGGTTGACCTGGGGACATTTCGCGACCTCGTTTACGACCACGAAGAGACCCTACGTGTAGCCTTCGAGGTACAGTGGACGCTGCCAGAACCCCTATCTTTCTTGGACCCAAGGAGCAGAAACACGTACAGCGGCGAAGAACTTAGGTTCGAGGCCTCCGTAGGAACAGATCCCAAGACTTCACAAGTCTTCGTGGAGAGTCTCCAATACATGCTGGGCTCCAAGGATTCCTTTCCCCTACGCATTGGCATGGCCCCGGCCAAGCAGGGCTTCAAACTGACGTGGCACGGTTATAAACTGGTCCGCAATCCGGGCAGGGCTTGGCAACTCCCGCCGCCCGTCCGCTTCTATGGTTTCCCGGATGAAGTGTTCTCCTACTACCAGAATGCCGACTTCCTGGCCAGTTTCACGCTGTCGTTGGAAAGGCAGTTTCGCGGACTTCAATACCTCGGCCCCCTGCGCAACCGCGCCAAGCGCGCCTACACGTGGGCCGGCGAGGTGCCCGAGCACGTGGGCTGGTCGGGCGAGCGCGCGGTGGAGGCTCTCCTTGCGGCAAAGGACCGTGAGATCAGCCGGGGATTCAGGAAGCGCGCAGTACGCTTCCCAGCCCTCGTCGCGGCTTGGCTGAAACAAATGGGTCTGCTGGACTCATTCGAGGCGCGGTCCATCGCTGAGCATCGAAAGGAATACGAGGTCGTTGTAAGAACGAAAGGCAGCAGGGAAGAGGTTAACCTCACCGACGTTGGATTCGGCATCTCGCAAATACTCCCTGTCATCGTGAGTTGCTTCTATGCGGCGCCGCATACGACGGTCCTGATGGAGCAACCCGAACTTCACCTTCATCCGGCAGTGCAATCGGAGATGGCCGATCTTTTCATAGAAGCCATTCACGCCCGCGAACACGGTGTGGACCTGGGGATGCAGTTCATTATCGAGAGCCACTCGGAGCATTTCCTCCGCCGCCTGCAACGCCGTGTTGCTGAAGAGCGGCTAAGACAGGACGAGGTTGCCTTGTATTTCTGCGAGAACGGTGTGGGGGGGGCCGATCTCAAACCGCTCACCGTGGACCTCTACGGAAACATTATCAACTGGCCGGCAGGTTTCTTTGGCGATGAGATGGGCGATCTGGTCGCCATGACTGAAGAGGCTGCTCGCAGAAGCGAGCCCGCCGAATGATGTCCAAGAGACTCGATCCATGCGTTGTAGACACCAACGTTCCGATGGTAGCCAACGGGAAGAGCACCGCCGGCGCCAAGTGTATGGAGGCGTGTGCCAAGAAACTCAGCGAGATCGTCGAGCGTGGCCATGTGGTGATCGACGACTCTTTCCTGCTACTGCGCGAATACTGCGCCAACCTGAACTCAAGCGGTCAGCCTGGCGTGGGCGATCATTTTTGCCGATGGGTGCTCACCAATCGGGGCAACTCCACACGGTGCACCTGTGTTCGCATCACTCCCACCCCGGAAGGCAGCTACACAGAGTTCCCTCGGCATCCTGGCCTCAAGGGCTTCGACCCGAGCGATCATAAGTTCATCGCGGTTGCCGCAGCCCATCCCCAAAAACCATGCGTGCTCCAGGCGTTTGACACGAAGTGGTGGCCGGTTCGCGACGCCTTCAAAGCATGCGGAATCAACATTACGTTCCTGTGCCCGGATGAGATCAAGGCCAAGTACGAAGAAAAGTTCGGTTGCGGATGTTCGTGAAGTTTCCACACACGCCTCACTTGGCCTGGCTGTCCACTGGCCAGCCGAGGGATGACAAGGTCCTTTCCCCGGATGCGGCTGCCCAGTTTCTGAACGGTGATGTTGTTGTTGAGGAAAAAGTCGATGGTACGAACGTCGGCTTCTCCGTGCTGAATGGCAGCGTCGTCGCGCAAAGCCGCGGCGAATACATCCGACGCCCAGCCCATCCTCAGTTTTCGCCCCTGTGGCCATGGCTTGCCCGCCGCCAAGCTGCGATGACGGAAGCGCTTGACAACTTAATACTGTTTGGTGAATGGTGCTACGCGGTCCACTCGGTCCGCTACAATGCGCTCCCCGACTGGTTCATTGGGTTTGATGTCTATGATCGAAGAGTTCGCCGCTTCTGGTCGGCGGCACGACGAAACGAGTTACTGCAACGGATTGGGCTGTTGTCCGTACCGGAGCTGGGCCGGGGACATTACCACATCCGGGATCTGAAACTACTACTTTCAGGAGAGTCCTCGCGTTTCGGTGGCCCCATCGAAGGCTTGTATCTGCGGCAGGAGAACGACGGATGGCTCGATCACCGCGCTAAGCTCGTCCGTGCTGAATTCGTGCAGTCCATTGGTGAACACTGGTCCAGTCGGCCTATTGAAGGGAACCACCTAAGGGCTCGTAACAAAATAACATTTCCATATTGAATTGTTTTGGCGTATCCTGGAGAGGATGGCAGACCTTACCGGGATCACGCGGCGCTTTGCGGCAGTGCGCGGGATTCTAGATGAGCGCTCCCGGCGACTGGTAGCGGCCGCGGAAAGTGCGGCAATTGGCCGCGGTGGCGTTTCGGCGGTCTCTCGCGCGACGGGCATGTCGCGACGAGTCATTCGCCAGGGCATGGCGGAACTGAGCGAAAGCGGTGTTCACCCGCCAGGTCGCGTTCGCCGCCCCGGCGGGGGGCGGAAGAGGTCCGTGGCTCAGGACCCTTCGCTACTGCGGGACT
>JBEKSR010000123.1:0-16680 GCA_049516835.1 Bryobacteraceae bacterium
CCTGAAGGGGAGTGGAGGCGGGAGGCGCCGTTAGCCGGGCTACGTGGCGAAGCTGCAACGGGCCAGAAGCGGTGAAGCGGCCGAGGCCGGGGCGAACCGGCATTGGTAGTGGAGCGGAAGGGCCGAACGGGCAGGGGAGCCAGGTAGCAGGGAGCGAAGTAGCAGGTCGGGACCTTTGACCCCGGAATGGGTTTCGCGCAAGCGGGAATCGTTGCGGGCGAGGGAAAGGCCGTTACGAGCGACCGGCCCCAATCGGGAGAGAAGAAAGGTTGCGACGCGCCAGGAGGCATTGATCCGGCGGCTGGAGAAAACGGCTGTTGGGGAGCGGAGAGGCGAAGCGTTTAGCGCTCCTGATTGCGATGTTCAGTGCCGGGCATGCCGGTGGTGGGCAAGGCTGGAAATCAGATCACTTGGAACCATTTTTTTTGTGGGGCGGGCAATCTTGCCTGCAGCCGCCTTTCAGGCGGCTCTTTCGAGGCATGCGAGAGTCTCCGGTCCCCTCGGGCGCCGGCTGAAAGCCGGCTGCAGCCAGGATTGGCTGCCCCACAGCCCAGTGCATACTCGTTGTTCTGCTTGCCGCGGACCGCTATTTGTGCTCCGCCACATAGCGCTTCACGAACTCCGAGAATGCCCGTTCGAGGGCCTGCCGCGCGCGCTCCGATCGGCCCACCTTTTTCTCTTCAATCTGTAGGACCGGCAGCAGGTTGCGCGTGGTGGAAGTGATAAAGACCTCATCCGCGGATTCCAGGTCCGTCGGCATCAGGGTTTTTTCGCCGATCGTGATTCCAGGCACGTGGATATCGCCGAGCAGCACCTCGCGGGTGATCCCCGGCAGGCAGCCGGAGCTCAGGGGCGGCGTCCACACCTGGCTGCCGTTGGCGATAAACATGTTGGCCGAAGTGCACTCGGCCACTTCGCCGCGCTCGTTGAGGAGAATCGCTTCGTCGAAGCCGCGGGATTGCGCGGATTCGAGCCAGGTCAGGTTCATGGCCCAAGAGAGAATCTTGGTCCCGGCGAACGGGCATGCGGCATGGCGGGCGTCCCGGACGTACGCGAGCTTGACGCCAACGCCCCACTCTTTCGAATCGGCGGTGAGCGCGATCAGGTCGCTCGGGCGGCCCACGGAGGGATCTGCCCACATACCCGGGCCGTTGCGGACAATCGCCAGCCGGAGCGTGGCGTTGTACGCCTGGTTGGCCTCTACCAGCTCGATCAGTTCCCGCCGCACCTCGCCGGCATCGTCCGGAATGGGGATGTGGAATGCCGCGGCGTCCCGCCGGATTCGCGCCCAGTGGCGCTCGAAGGCGAAAAGCACGCCATCGGCCACGCGCAAGGTGGTGAAGACGCCCCATCCGGAGAGCAAGCCAGCCTGGCCCGGAGAGAGCGCCGGATCGGAGACTCCGCGGATGACTCCGTTGTGAAGGATGTGACGATGAAGCACGTGCCCATTTTACCGCGCTGGAGATTACTTCCAGTTGGGGAAGGGGTCGGTCTTGGCGTGGCGGCAGGAGCCGATCAGGTCGGGCAGCCGCTTGCGCCGGTCAAAGAGGCGCTCCAGGAGTTGTTCGAGGGCGTCTTCTTCGCCTTCCACCCAATCCGGGGGAATGCCCTTCCAGGCCTGGTCGATCACCTCCTCGGGGAAGTGCGTGACCAGGTCCAGCCAGGGCTGAAAGTCCTCGAGGGAGCGCACCGGCTGGTAGACCAGGCGGCGAGCATACAGACCTTGCAGGGGCGATTCGGGGAAATCCCAGTTGGGCCCGTTGAAGGTGTAACCGTGGTCGATCATGCGGGCCACAAAGCCGGGACGGCCCGGCCCGACGGGCGCCCCGGATTCTCCGCGCCGCACCAGCGCGCGGTAGAACACCGACTGGCGGCCATCGACGTTGCCGGTCCATTTGTCGAACACCAGGATGGCGCGGAAATCCTCCAGGTTTACCACCTGGGGCAGAAGCGCGTCGGGGAGGAAGTCGTAAACCGCGGTGCGGCCGGGGTCGCCGGGGTAGCGCGAGCCGAAATGCCACCCGGGCTCGATGGCGATGCGCTGGGTCCCGAGGTGCAGGTGGACTTCCGGGTTGGCGGCGAGGAACGCGGCGCCGACCTGGATCAGGGCGGTCTCGGGAGTGGCAATCTTGAGGTAGTCCAACAGCGTGGCGGAGAGCCGCTCATTCACCAGGATGCGGCGATGCTGGGGATTATTGCGAAACTTGACGACATACCAATGGCCGTCATCCGCCTCGAGCAGATGAGACTGAGCGCCTCCTCGCATTTTTCGCACATGCCGGACGGCCGTAAGCGGCATCGGGAAGAAAGAGCGGTAACCTAGAGTTGTATCACATGGAGGAATCCATCGCAGATGGCCGAACCAGAAACATCCACCGGTAACACCTCCGATAGCGGAACTACGCCAGGCGGGGCGCGCAGCCAGGACGAAGTGGCGCTGGAGCTGATGAAGTTCATCGCGGTGACGACGGGACACGGAAAGGCCGGGCAGTCTTCCGCGGGCTTTTCGGGAAAGCCCGTGGCCCGCTCGGCGGAAGAGCATGCGGAAGCGCTGCTGGAGTTGTTCGAGCGCTGCCGGCGCGTGGTGAAGAAAGAGAGTTAAGCACAGCGGCCCTCCGGGCCGCTCGACTCAGCGCTCCCGGGCGCCTTTTTTCGCGGGCTTCTTCTTCGGGGAAGCCTTTTTGACGGGCTTGGCAACCACCTTCTTGGCCGTTTTCCTAGGCGGCGCCTTCTTGGCGGCTTTCTTGACGGGGGCTTTCTTGACGGCCTTCTTCGCCGGCGCCTTCTGGGCCACCACCTTCCTCGGGGCGGAAGCCTTCTTCACCGGCTTCTTGGGCACAGCCGTTGCGGCCGGGGGAGCCGGCGTGGGTGGAGGTACGGGCATGGGTTCGGGCGGGGGCATGGTCGGCAGATCCATTTCTTCTTCCTCCTCTTCGTCTTCGTTGTCGTAATCGTCGAGCTGGGAATCCAGTTCCGAGTCCTCTTCGTCCTCGTAGTCGGGGAAGTCTTCCATCTCTTCTTCGTCTTTGGAAGCGAGTTTGCGGCTATCCAACATTCAGCAAGCCTCCTGTGTCAAGGCACAATCACCCATAGAATACCCTTTTTTGACTGTGAGGCAATAGCGAAAAAACGAGATTCGGGGAAAATTCGATGCGGGCTATCTGGAAGCGGTGCGGGTGAGGATCGGCGGGCTCCGGTGCACCGGCTGAGCCGGAGCGGCGGGCTTCGCCGCAGGCGCCTTTGCCGAGGCGCGGTGGACCGGCGCGCGGCGATGCGTCGAGGTCCGCGCGGCGGTGGTCCGCGCGCCGGTTGTCCGCCGGACGGGAGTCTCGACGCGCAGGGCCGCGGGAATCAGCAGCCGGTCGCCCTCCGCGGCTTGGGCCGACGGCAGGTGGTTGGCGGCGACGATGCTGCTGGGCAGGGCGGCGTAACGTTTGCCGATGGAAGCCAGCGTTTCGCCGGCGCCCACGCGATGCACGCGCCAGGAATTGCGGTGTTCCGCGGGAATGAGCTGCAACGCGGCCAGGAGCTGGTTGCCGCTGCCTTTGGGCACGCGCAGCGGATAGCCCTCGGGGACGATCCCCTTCAGAATGGCGGGATTCAGAGCGGCTATCTCGGCGCCCGGCGTATCGGTGAGATCGGAGACCAGCGCCAGGCTGGTGGGCGCGGAGACCTTCATCGTGTCGAATGCCAGCGGCGGGTCCAACTGAATGCCATCCAGGCCGTATTCGGCGGCGTTCTTCTCCATGATGGTCATGGCAAGGATGACGGGAACGTAGTTGGTGGTCTCCAGCGGTAGAACTCCGCGGCTCCGGATTTCCCAGAAATCGGCATAGCCGGTGCGTTCCACGGCTCTTTCCACCACTACCGGTCCGCAATCGTACGCCGCCATGGCCAGGTACCAGTCGCCGAACTCCTGGTACAGGTCACGCAGGTGGCGGGCGGCGGCGCGCGTGGCCTTTTCAGGATCCATGCGGTCGTCGGCGTAGCGGGTCTGCTGCAAGCCATACTCGTTGCCGCGCCATTTGAGGAACTGCCACATACCACCGGCGGCCCTGCGGGATAGCGCGCGCGGGATAAAACCGGATTCGGCCTGGGCCAGGTGGATGAGTTCCCGCGGCAAGCCTTCTTCATCGAGGATGCGCTGGATCATGGGCCGGTAGCGGCCGGAGCGCTGCAACCCGCCAACCAGCGTCTTGTGGCCGCGGCCGGAGAAGTAGTGTATGTATCCCAGAACGGCGTCGTTCACCGCCAGGGGCAACTGCGAAACTGTGGCCGCCACCTGCTCCCGCACCTTGTCCTTCAACCTGGGGTCCACGGGGAAGGTCATTTGCAGGATGTCTTCCAAGGGAGCCTTTTCGAACTTGCCCTCTTCCATGCCGGCCGAGGCGCCCAGGCCCGTCAGATCCAAGCGGTGGATGGCGTCCACCATTTCATCCAGCTTGCACTCGTATTCCTCGCGGTCGGTGGGATTCTGGTCCGAGGCGTCCAGCATCGAGTCGATGGCGGCGTCGAATTCCCGGCGCGCGTTCTCGATATCGTTGCTCTGGTAATAGCGCTTACCGGCCTCAAACCTCCGATCGGCGCGCTCGACGAGCAAATCCGCGCGAAGCCGGCGGTCGGAGAGATGGGGATCGGTCAGCAGGAAGGGAGGAACATCCTTTAGGTACAGATTAGGTTGGATGACGGGAGGTTCGGCAAGCTCGATTGCCGGGCCGCTAGGGTGGGAAGGCGGCGGCAGGAACGCCATGCGGAACCTGGACGGCTGGTTGAACCCGCATCCGGTAGTGGTAAGGGCTACGGCGGCCACGAAAAGGAAGAAGAGCGTCTTCGTTCGAACGTCCATTCCTGCCTCGAACTACAGAAAATAAGCTACTTCCGGGCGCTGCCCAGGTATGAACCATAAAGACTACAACGATTCACCTAGGTAAAGCAAGTTGCTGGTGGCTGTTTTTGCCGCTACTCCTCTTCCTCCTCTTCCCCCGCCTTGGCGGCCTTGGCGGCGGCGATGATCTTGTCGGACTGCAATTGCGGCACAAAATCGTAGTGGTCGAACTCCATGGTGAAGGAAGCCCGGCCCTGCGTCATGGCCGTCAGGTCGCTTTGGTAGTTCAGCATCTCAGCCATGGGCACCTGGGCACGGATGAACTGGCTGCTGCCCTTGGTCTCCATACCGGAGATACGACCGCGGCGGCCGTTGAGGTCGCCCATGAGATCGCCGGCGTATTCCACGGGGGCCTGAATTTCGACGTTCATGATGGGCTCGAGAAGAGCCGGTTTGGCGTGCTGCATGGCCGCCTTAAAGGCTTTGCGGGCAGCCAGTTTGAAGGCCAGCTCCGACGAATCGACATCATGGTAGGAGCCGTCGTAGACAGTCACCTTGAAGTCCACCATGGGGTAGCCCGCCAGGAAGCCGTTCTCGGCGGCCTCGATAATGCCCTTCTCCACCGCCGGGATGAAGTTCCTGGGGATGGACCCGCCGAAGATCTCGTTGGCGAACTCGAACTGGCCGCCGCGCGGCAGAGGCTCCATCTTGATCCAGCAATCGCCGAACTGGCCATGCCCGCCGGTCTGCTTCTTGTGCCGGCCCTGGACGTCGGCCGTGCCGCGGACGGTCTCACGGTACGGGATCTTGGGAGCCTTGAGGGCCACGTCCACGCCGTATCGCTTTTTTAGCCGGCTGACTACGATTTCAACGTGCTGCTGGCCGGAGCCGGCCAGGAGGAACTCGCGAGTCTGCGGGTCGCGGTAGAAGCGCAGCGACTGATCCTCTTCCAGGATGCGGTGGACGGCATTGCCCATGCGATCCTCGTCGTTGCGCGACTTGGCTTCGATGGCGAAGGCGATGGAAGGCTCGGGGAGCTTCACCGGCGGATAGGTAATGTTCAGACCCTTGTCGGCCAGGGTGTCACCGGTTAGCGTATCCTTCAGCTTGGCGACCGCGCCAATATCGCCGGCGTGCAGATCGGTGACCGGCTGCAGGGTCTTACCCATCGGGCTCGAGATGTGCGCCAGGCGTTCGGCCGTGCCGCGGGTCACATTCTGGAGATTGGCATCGTTCTTCACCACTCCGGTCATGACCTTGAAAAACGTGATGCGGCCGGCGAAGGGGTCGGCCGTGGTCTTGAAAACATACAGCGATGGCTGGTCGTTTTCGGCGATCTTGCGCGTGGCCTCGGCGCCGTTGACGGTGGCGGGGATGGCCTCGCGCTCGACTGGGGCGGGCAGGTTTTCGACGATGAAATTCAGGATGAGGTCGGACCCGATATTGTGAAACGCGGAGGCGCACAGGACCGGGAAGATGCGCATTTCCCTCAGGCCCTGCTTGAGGCCCTCGGCGATCTGGCCGGGCGCCAGGGTGCCTTTATCGAAGAACTCTTCCATGAGGGCGTCATTGCCCTCGGCCACCATTTCGACCAGCGCCTCGTGGGCCTTCTGGGCGGCCGCGGCGAGGTCGCCGGGGATGTCGCCCTCCTTGCCCTTGCCGTCGCCATCGGCGGCGTAAGTGTAGGCTTTCATCCGAACCAGGTCCACCACCCCGGCGAAATCGCGCTCGGCGCCGATCGGGATCTGGATGGGAACGGCGGCGCGGCCGAAGGTTTCCTGCGCGCTTTCCAGCGCCCGGTGAAAATCGGCGCGTTCGCGGTCGAGCTTATTGATGACGACGGCGCGAGGGAGCTTATAATCGGCGGCGAACTGCCAGACCTTTTCGGTCTGGACCTCGACGCCGGCGACGCCGTCCACCAGGACCAGGGCGGCATCGGCCGCCACCAGAGCCGCGCGGGTGTCGTTAATGAAAATGTTATAGCCGGGAGTATCCAGGATATTGATCTTGGCCTTCTTCCACTCGGCCACGGCGATGGCGGTGGAGATGGTGATCTTGCGTTGGATTTCCTCCTCGTCGAAATCCGTGATCGTGTTGCCCTCATCCACGCGGAGCAAGCGATTCGAGGCTCCCGCGGTGAAGAGCAACCCGGCGGTGAGCGTGGTCTTGCCGGAATCGCCGTGGCCCACCACACCGACGTTCCGAATGTCCTTGCTTTCGTAGACTTTCACGGAGTTTGCTCCAGGTTTTAAAACGGAATAGTAACACGCGGGGGGATGCGGCGGTTTGCCGGGCGGCGCGGGGCAGTGGTGACGGGCGACGTCCCCCCGTTGGCGATCGTCGCGGGGAACCCCGCGCGCATTATCGGTTACGAGGGGGCCGGCGCGCCTTCCGCCGAAGCCTTGGCGGCCGCTCCCGTGAAGGGAGGCGCCACTAAGACCAGAGTCGCGGGCGTGGCCCTCCATCGTTTGCCCCAGGCGCAGGACCTGCGCGGCCTGCTGACTTATGCGGAAGTGGGCGAGCAGGTTCCTTTCGAGGTGAAACGGTATTTCCTGGTCTCTGGCGTGGCCGCCAAGGAAGTTCGCGGCGAGCACGCCCATCGAAAGCCGCACCAGTTCCTGGTATGCGTGCAGGGGCAGTGCCACATAGTGGCCGATGACGGACGGAACCGCCAGGAATTCGCGCTCGATAGCCCCGCTCTCGCACTGTACCTGCCTCCCATGGTATGGGGTATCCAGTACAGATTCTCTCAGGACGCCGTTCTGCTGGTCCTCTGCTCCGACAAGTATGACAGTGCGGATTACATCCGGGATTACTCGGAGTTTCTGCAGCTCGCCAAGGCGCCCGGATGATCCCGCCGATGACTTCCAATGCCGGCGGAAAGGCTGAGATGTTCTCGCTTGTCATCCCGGTTTACATGAATGAAGGCAGTCTCGACCGGCTGCTGGACGAACTGATCGAGCTGGGCTCCCGGGTCTCCGGCGAACTCGAAGCCGTCTTCGTGGTGGACGGAAGCCCGGACCGGCCGCTGGAGATTCTTCGGGAGCGGCTTCCGGCATTTCCGCTGGCCACGCAACTGGTTTCGCTCAGCCGCAGCTTCGGGTCGTTTGCCGCCATCGCCGCGGGGCTGAAGTGCGCCCGCGGCGAGTTCTGGCGGTGATGGCCGCGGACCTGCAGGAACCGCCGGCGCTGATCGCCAGCTTTTTCGAGATTCTAACGAGCGGCCGCGCCGACATCGTATTCGGCGTTCGCAGCCGCCGGAGCGATCCCCGGCTCTCCGAATTGGCGTCGAGTCTTTTCTGGTGGGTATTTCGCCGGTTCGTCATCGAGGATATGCCAGCCGGCGGAGTGGACATATTCGGATGCTCGCGCCAGGTGTGCGACCGGCTCCTCCAGCTTCCGGAAATCAACTCGAATCCGATTGCTCTATTGTTCTGGCTCGGCTACCGCCGCGAATATGTGGTCTACGAGCGCGCGGCCCGGTTGGAAGGCAAGAGTGCGTGGACCACTGGCAAGAAGCTCCGTCACGGCCTGAATAGCATCTTCAATTTTACGGATCTGCCCATCCGCGTGCTGCTATACCTTGGACTCATCGCCTTCGCCGCCGCCCGCACGGGAAGCGGCATCGTGATTGTGGCCAAACTTCGCGGCGGCATTGCGGTTCCAGGATATACACCGATTATCCTGGCAAGCCTGTTTTTCGGCGCCCTGACCAGTTTGGGATTCGGCATCGTCGGGCAGTATCTGTGGCGCGCGCTGCAGAGCTCCCATCGGCGTCCCGAATATGTCATCCGTTGCGCCGAAGAGTATGGCCGCTCTCGAACCCAGGCGACCAAGAACGATCGCGTCTGAGAAGCTCGGCTCGCCGCTTTTTGCTAAGTTTGGTTTGTGGTGTCACGCAGGGTTCTGTTCCTTCTGTCGTTCGCTTCCGTGGCCGCGGTTCCGCCGGGAGATTGGCTGGCCGCGGCGAAAAAGGGCGACACCGGTCGCGTGGAAGCCCTCCTGAAAGCGGGAGCGGAGCTCGAAGCCCAGGACCAGGATGGGCGGACGGCGCTGATGCTGGCCGCGCAGTACGGGCGCGCCGATACCGTCCGCCTGCTGCTCGCCGCAGGCGCCCATGCGGAGGTCCGCGACAAGCGTGGATGGAACGCCTACATGCTGGCGCTGCTCTCCCCTTCCGGTGGCATCATTCATACCGTCCACGACAACGTGCTGAAACTCCTTCCGCAGCCCCATTTGCGCCTGGCGGTAGAAGCCAGGTGGGCTCCGGGAGCCGCATTCTTCAGCTCCTGTTTCATGCGTCTGGAGGACCTGGCGCGGCACATGGATGGCGTGAGACCGGAAGCCCTGGTTCTGGACGCCTTCCGGGACTACGCTTTCAGTTCCGGGCGCGGCCTGATGGAGTTGGTCCAGACGCCGGCCGGCGCGGATGCCGTGCTCAGCCTGCTGGTCGAGCCCGGCGTGACCTGCGTCGAGCAGTCCGATCGTTTGAGCATGTTGATTCATGCTCGTGTGCTTCGCCCGCCGGATGAGTCGCCGCTTCTCGAAAGAGCCTATGGTGGCGGGATGAAGACGGGGATGCGGGGGGAACTGGCCGCCAATCCCGCCCAGTATCCGGCGCTCTACCGGGCGTGGGCGAAATCCCAGGCAAGCCCGATCTATTGGAGTGTCATAGAGGCGCTGATGCGGTCACAGCCATAGCGGCGGTGGAAGCCCTGGCTCGCCGGGCCACGGGCGTTTTGCTATGACTAACGAACCTGTTTGCGTTTTGAAAGCCGGGAGTGCGAGTATCTAATCCGGGCGGGTCGTATCCAGTGTATCCAGAAGGCTTAGGCTCTGTCTCAGACCGGAGGCTGGTTTCACATAGCAAAACAGGGACGTTTTCTCCGAATTCCTTTGGCGTCGGCTGATGCACTCTGTTATGCTGCGAAGCCTAAGGGAGTTTCGCATTGTCGTTTGTGCAAAGGAGTAGAATTGCCATGTCCAAACGTCTCGTTTGCTTGCTTGCGCTGCTGCTATGCGCGCCGATGTTCGCGCAGGAATTCCGTGCTGGAATCACAGGTATTGTGAAGGACTCGCAGGGCGCCGCCGTGCCGGGAGTGCCTGTGGAGGCGCAGAACCTCGCCACCAACGAGATCAGCCGCGCCACCACCAATGAGGCCGGGCAATACGCGTTCCCGGTGCTGCAGATCGGAACCTATCGGGTGACGGCCACGGCTACCGGGTTCAAGACAGCCGTGCAGGACAATCTCGAGTTGCGCGTGGGCGACCATGTGCAGCAGGATTTCACGCTGGAACTCGGGGCGGTGACCGAGCAGGTCACGGTTTCCGCGGGAGCCGAGTTGCTACAGGCAGTCCCCTCCGACAAGGGCCAGGTGGTGGGCGAAGAGAACGTGCACGACCTGCCTTCCCAGGCCCGCAATCCCTTCCTGCTGGGCATCGTGGCCGCCGGCGTGCAATTCGACATCGGCGCCAACGCGCTGAGCCGCTCGGCGCGGCCCTTCGACGCCGGCAACAACGTCGCCGAGAGCATGTCCATCAATGGGGGAATCACGGGAGCCAGCGATCTGCTGCTGGACGGCGTACCCAATACGGGGACGGAAGGCAGCAGCGCGGCCAACATGGGCTTCGTGCCGACTCCGGAAGCGGTGTCGGAATACAAAATTCAGAGCAGCAACTACGACGCGCAGTACGGGCGCACCTCGGGCGGCACCATGACGGTGAGCGTGAAGAACGGGACCAATCAGCTTCATGGGTCCGTCTACTGGTTAGACAAGAACACGGTCCTCACCGCCAACGCCTTCGATTACAACCGGCTCGGCACGCCGCGTGCCGCGTATCACGAGAACAACCCGGGTCTCGAGATCGACGGGCCGGTGGTGATTCCGCATCTTTACAACGGCCGCAACAAGACCTTCTTCATGTGGTCGTACGAGATCTGGCGCTCCTCCATTCCGACGCCCAGCACTCAAACGCTACCGTACCCGGCAGCGGTGGCCGGGAACTTCAACACCACGCTGCAAAGTAACGGCTCGCCCATCACCATCTACGACCCGAACACCACCGCGCTGTCGGGGACGAACACGTACACGCGGCAGCCATTTCCCAGCGACACTATTCCGGCCAACCGCATGAACCCGGTGGGGGTCAAGATTGCCAGCTACATTCCCGCGCCCAACATCGCGGGCGCCACCAACAACTTCGTAGCCACGCCCAATTCGCGGACGGACGCCTACGACGCCCACGTGATCCGCATAGACCAGCAGATCAACGAAAAGCAACACTTCTTTTCGCGCTTCGTGCGCGGCTTCCGCACCGAAACCAACGGCGACTACGGCTGGAAGGAATTGGCCGCCGCGCCGGGGAACTCCTACTCCGACGGGCGCCTGAACCAGGGCGGCAACGCCGACCTGACTTCCGTACTGTCACCCTCCACCGTGCTGACCTCGCGCCTGGGGTACTTTCGGCACGACCTGTGGATCACGCTCTACGCCAGCGGCTTCGACCCGACGCAGTTGGGCTTCCCGTCGTCGCTGCTGAACACCCTGCCGCCCTACTTCCCGAACATCGCACCGAGCGGCTACATGACGTTTGGGGCCGCGCGGAGCTACGGGAACCAGTTCACCGAGAGCGCCGATTGGTCGTGGGCGGAGGTCGTGAACCGGACCGTCCGCCGCCACCAGGTGAAGTTCGGCGGGGAATTTCGCGTGATGTTGGACAACATCAATTCACCCACCACCAGCTTCGGCAACTTCACCTTCAGTGCCGGCTGGACGCAACAGAACGCGCTGACCTCGAACGCCGCCCAAGGCAACTCGATTGCCTCGCTGCTGCTGGGCATGCCGTCGGGTGGCAGCGCGCCCATCAACGCGGCGCTGGCCTACGGCTATCGCTATTATGGCTTCTTCGTGCAGGACGACTGGCGCGTCACCAACACCCTGACCCTCAGCTACGGTCTGCGCTGGGACTATGAATCGCCTGTCACGGAGCGCAACAACCAGATCAATGCGGGCTTCGCCTTCACCAGCAACAGCCCCGTACAGGTGGTTGACCCCTTGCAGCCGGGCCTTACGCTGAAAGGCGGGCTGCAGTTTGCCAGCTTCAGCAATAGGATGCCCTACGGCCGCGACCTGAACAACTTCCAGCCGCGCGTGGGCGTGGCGTGGCACCCGATGAACAAGACCGTGGTGCGCGCCGGCTATGGATTAAGCTACGTCGCCACCTTCAACCCGTCGGGCACCCAGGGATTCAGCCAATCGACTCCCTACATCGCCAGCCCCAACGCCAATGTCGACTTCTCCGGTAGCTATCTCAACAACCCCTATCCAGCAGGGATTTTGACGCCCTCCGGCAGCAAGGGGGGGCTGTCGACGTTTCTGGGACAATCGATCACCTTCACGAACCCCAATCGCGTGATTCCGAGGGTGCACCAGTTCTCCATCGGCGTGCAGCGCGAGTTGCCCGCGCGCTCGGTGCTGGAAGTTTCCTACGTGGGCAGCCGCAGCCAAGAGCTAAACGTCTCGCAGAACCTCGACGCTGTGACCATGGCCCAATTACTGCAATACGGCGCCAATGCCACGCCCAACTTGACCGATACCTGCTCGGCATCATCGGCGCTGTGCCCGTACGCCAATCCGTTCTACGGCGTGCTCCCTACCGGCCCGAACGCCGCCAGCACCACGCGGCAGCAGTTGCTGCTGCCCTATCCGCAGTTTACGGGGGTCACCGAGAACAATATTCCCGTGGGGAAAAGCTGGTACAACTCGCTGCAGGTGCGCTTTGACAAGCGGTTGACGCACGGCTTGAACCTGCTGGTGAGCTACACCCACGCCAAGTGGCTGAGCGCCACTTCGTATCTGAACGCCCAGGAGCCCATCACGCAGACGCCGGATCGCGCGCTAGCCAGCCAGGATACGCCCGACCGCATCGTGATCAGCGGCAACTGGGCGATTCCGCTCTTCAGCCGCACGAAGGGGATTCTAGCCGTGTTTTTGAAGGGCTGGCAGGCCAACGGCATCTTTATGCGCGAGACCGGTTTCCCGCTAGGCGCGCCGAGCGGCTACACATCGTCGGGCATCGACCCCGCGTTGCCCGGCGGAAACGCCACGAAATACTTCAATACGTGCACCCAGTTAACCACCGGCGCCTTGTCGAACTGCTCTTTCAGCGGCCAGACCTTGCCAGTTGCCTTCTACCAGCAGTATTCGAACTCGGTGCGGACGTTGAGCAGCGTGTTCCCGACCCTCCGTCCCCCCAAGGTGCCGAACGCGGACCTCTCGATGTTCAAGGCCGTCACGCTGCACGAGCGCTGGAACCTGCAGTTCCGCGCGGAAGCGTTTAACGCCACGAATTCGCCGCAATTCGGCGGTCCGAACACGACTCTGAACGGGACTTCGGCAGGCGTGGTGACTCTGACGCAGCAAAACGACCCGCGCAACATTCAGTTGTCGCTGCACCTGCGGTTCTGACGAGGCTTCGCCTTGAACCGCCAGAGCACGCGTCCGAATCCTCAGGGCTATACAACAGGCCCTGAGGATTCGCATGCCCAGACGTTCTATCGCGGCGGCGGCCGCGGAACCAGCGATGGCTATGGCTGATGAGCCTCTGGCTGTGCGTAGTATCCCGATCGCGTGCGCGCCGTCAATCCGGGCTTGTCAATCTTAATCTCGAGCGCATGGTACTCGTTGGGACCGTCCCCGGCAAGGCCGGCAAAGGAGAGAACGTAAAAGGCATTCGCGTCCGCCACGCACGTTGCGATCTCGCCCGCTACATCGTTACTTGAATTGAGAACCCGGCCTCCACTTTGATACGCCAGCACCTGTAGTGCCAGGTGTCCCCTCTGCGCCTGCCCTGCTTTCTTCACTGCTTTTGAGAACTGCATATACTCTGTCGTTCGGAATTGGCCCGCGTCCGCCATCCCCAACGGATCGACATCGTAAAGAGTAATGCGAGCCCGCCGCAGCCCGTCTGAAAAAGCGACAATGGAGTTGAAAAGCTGCTGCTTCTGCTTTGAGGTCAGATCCATCTCCACGCCCGGGCCGGAAAGAAAGGGCCAACCCGGACTAATCCAAACCATGAGTTTTCGTCCAGGCATTGCCGCTTCATAGTCGGCGAACTGCTTGAGCGCGTTGAGAGACAACTGTATCCGCTCATTGTCGCCGTAAACTCCTTGTGCCCTGTTAATTGTGCGTAGACCGAATTGCTTCTGATTCAGGTCTGCCATTACAGCGTTTCCATCTTGAGAAGACGTAGTCCTGGTCGCTCCCGACTCGGAAAGGAAGACCATTGATACTGGCTGGGCAAGCGCCCCGCCGTTTCGCCGTAGAAATTTCTCGATTTCACTTCGCTCGGTGGCTACATTACTGAATGAAGTGTTGACTTGATCCACGAGCAAAATGACTTCTACCGGCGAATCAGCCGTCGCGGCCCCACCCTCAACGGCTTGAAAAGACACGATCTTCTGCGGCTGTTTGTTGTCCAAAAGCGTAAAGTCCTGCTGTTCGAGGCCCGGGACCGGTCTTCCGGACTTATCGCTCACAACCACATCCAGCGTCATCTGGCGGTTCGCACTACCGGGCGGGACGGATGCCGCAGGTCCATTCTCCTGTGCCAATCCGGAAACCAGCGAAAAGCAGAATATATAGATCCAACCGCCGCACCGTGTACTCATGCCTTTCACCTCACTCGTGCCAACGCTCCATATGTTAACCGATTCACCCCCTAGACTCTATAGCCTTTAAGAACCCCCTTCCCCTTCCACCGGATAGCCTCCCTTGGTGGGGCATGCTTGAGCTTGCCCTTTGTTTTCGCGAGGACTGCCCCCGCTCGACTGGGTTATGCTCGTAGGATTGGGTCTTCATGGGACGGAACGTGTCCGAACAACTTTGACAGGGTCACCCGACGGAGGGGTGCATGGGAATCGGCATTCGCATCGAGGAGCTTCGCAAGGTCTACGACACACCGCCGCCGATGGCGGCCCGGGGCGCCGGCTTCTCCTGGGGCGGCGCGCGCACCGGGCGCAAGGAGAAGAAGAAGTACGAGGTCCAGGCGCTCGCCGGCATTTCGCTCGTGATCCATCCCGGCGAAGTATTTGGACTGCTGGGGCCGAACGGCGCGGGCAAAACCACCACTATCGCTGTCCTGACCACGCGCGTCGAGCCCACCAGCGGGCGCGTCTTCGTCGGCGAGCTCGACGTCTGGAAGGAGCAGGTGAAGGCCAAGCGGCTCATCGGCGTGGTGCCGCAGCGGCCCAACCTGGATTTCGCCCTTACCGCCCGCGAGATCCTGCTGTTCCACGGCGCCTACTTCGGGCAGAGCGCCCGCGAGCGCCAGCGGCGCGCCCGCAAGCTGCTCGACAAGTTCAAGCTGACCGACCGCGCCGACCACATGGTCCGCACCTTCTCGGGAGGCATGATGCAGCGCCTCTCCATCGCCCGCGCCATGATGCACGACCCCGAAGTGCTGTTCCTGGACGAGCCCAGCGCCGGCCTCGATCCGCAGACGCGCCTGCTGCTCTGGGAGATCGTCCGCGATTACAACCGCCTCGGAAAAACCATCGTCATCACCACCCACTACATGGAAGAAGCCGACACCCTGTGCGACCGGCTGGCCATCATCGACCACGGCCGCATCATCGCCCAGGGAACGCCCCAGGACCTCAAACGGTCGATCCCCGGCGGATACCTGCTGCGCCTGCGATTCGACCGCGTGCCGGACCAGTTGCTGGCGGAACTACAGAAGCTGCCCGGCGTAACCGAGGTGCGCTCGGCGGACCGCATCGCGGCTGACGTTTACGCCGACCGCGGAGGGCCGCTCATCCCCGCCATCGTCAACGCGGCTCAGGCAGCGGGGACCGACCTCCACGACGTGCACATCGAAGAGCCGAGTCTCGAGACCCTGTTCCTGCATCACACCGGAAGGAGTTTGCGCGATTGAACTGGAAAACGTTTTACGCCTTGCTCTCGCGCGACGGGCATGTGGCCCGCCGCAACCTGTTTCCCATGCTGCTGCAAAACCTCTTGCAGCCGCTCCTGTTCGTCTTCGTCTTCGGCCGCATCATGACCACCAGCGGCATCATGCGGCCGGAGTACAAGACCCTGCTATTGCCGGGCATCATGGCCATCAGCATGGTGCTCTCGGGCATCCAGGCAGTGGCCATGCCCCTGATCGCGGAATTCCAGTTCACGCGCGAGATCGAAGACCGCCTGCTGGCGCCCATCGAAATCGGCTGGCTGGCCGTCGAAAAGATAGTGGCGGGCATGATCCAGGCGCTGGTGGCGGGCCTGGTGGTCATTCCCGCGGGGTGGCTGCTGATGGGCTCCGGGGTGAACCTCAGTTTCCACCAGCCGTTTGCGTTTGCGGCCGTGTGCCTGCTGGTTGCGTTCTTCTCGGCGGCCGGCGGACTGACGCTGGGGTGCAGCGTGGGCCAGACGCAGATCGGCCTCATGTTCAGCCTGGTGCTGGCGCCCATGATGATGTTCGGCTGCGCCTACTACCCGTGGAGCGTCCTGAGGGCCTTTCCGGTGCTGCAAATCGCCGTGCTTGTCAATCCCCTGGTCTATGCCAGCGAAGGTTTGCGAGGCTCTCTGGCGCCGCAGACCCCGCACATGCACATGGCGGTGGTTCTGGGCGCCCTGCTGCTCATCGATCTCGCGCTGCTGGCGGCTGGCCTGAACCGCTTCCACCACAAAGCGGTGAGCTGAGAGGCGCCACCAGCCGATTCGGGCCAATCCAGTAATCCCTCAGTCTCGGGGACGGGGTTGAAGATTTCGCTGGACATTTGGCGACAGGTTCGGTACTCTACTGTGGGAGACCAAAGCAGAGTTGATGAATTCGCCGACCCCGCAGCCACTGAC
>JBEKSR010000124.1:0-26862 GCA_049516835.1 Bryobacteraceae bacterium
TCCGCCACCCGTTCGATCAAATGATCCTGGCCACAAAGCGGCAAACCTCGGGGTTTGGGGCGGAGCCCCAATTCAAAAAACGGTCTTTTCCGCCTGTCCGGCATGCCATTTGGCAAGATCTGGGGGGCACCAGCCGACAGCCCAGCAGGTAAACACGCGCCAAGTGGTAAGCTCGCACGTCGCCATCTCATTTGGCCGGTCGAGGTTCACGATAACGGACACGTGCGGAGGCGTTTCTGTCGACGACGCCGGGAAACGGGTGTTTCCGCTCGGAAATCCGACAGAGCAAAAGAGGCAGGCCGGTTGGGGGGCCGCCGATGAACACCGAGTTCATCCGTGCTAATCCGTGGCTAAATCGCTTCTTTCACAGCTTCTCCGCCCACCCGGAACCCGTAATCCGCATACCGAAACTCCGGCGGGATACTGCTCCTCGCCGCGCAGCGCGAAAACTTGACATGATGCCGCCACGCCCCTCCGCGCGAGGCCCGGCGAACCCCGTGCGCCGGCCCCTGCGGATTCTCCGCTGGCGACACCGCGTAATACCCCGCGTCGTACCAATCCGAGCACCATTCGTGAACGTTCTCGCACATGTCGAAGAGGCCGTAGCCGTTCGGCTCGAAGCCCGCCACTGGCTCCGGACCGTCCTTCCAGCGCCGCGCCTGGTACACCCGCGGCGCATCGCCCCAGGGATAGAGCCTCCCCTCCACCCCGCCGCGCGCCGCGAACTCCCATTCGGCTTCGGTGGGCAGGCGGGCCCTGAGGGCGCCCCGCATACCCCATTCGGCCGAGAGCCAGTGGCAGTAAGCCATGGCGTCGAACCAGTTCACCCAAGCCGCCGGCGCGGTCTCGTGCGCGAACTCCACCTTCTCGCGCCCGGTGGCCTTGCGGAACGCCTCCCAGTGCGCGTTGGTCGTCTGAAAGCGGCACAGCAGGAACGGCGCCACCGTGACGCGGTGGACGGGGCGCTCATCGTCGCGGCCGTTTTCCTGGCCCATCTGAAACTCGCCGCCGGGAATGTGAATCAGGTCGCTTGGTTCGAGGTGAGTCTCGCTCATTTTCCACCATCGAAAACTGGAGCTTGCGCTCGTTGGCGTCCACGCGGTCGAGGATCACGCGCACGCGGTCGCCGACGGAAAACTCGCGCCGGGTGCGCTGGCCCACAATCTTGCGGACGTTCTCGTGATAAGTGTACTCGTCGCCGGGGAGGGTGTCGATGGGCACCAGCCCCTCGATGAACAGCTCGGCCAGTTCCACGAAAATGCCGTACTTCGCCGCGCTGATGATGAGCGCGTCGAACTCCTGGCCCAGGCGCTCGGCCATGAACCTCACTTTCTTCCACTCGACCAGCTCGCGCTCGGCATCGGCGGCGCGGCGCTCGGATTGCGAGCACTCTTCGGCGATTTCGGCGATTTCCGAAACTGGAAAACGTTCCGTCTGTCCCCGGGTTTTCAGCAGGCGGTGCACCACCAGGTCGGGGTATCGGCGGATGGGGGACGTGAAATGAGTGTATGCCTCCGCCGCCAGCGCGAAGTGGCCCACGTTTTCCGTGCTGTAGCGCGCCTGCTGGAGCGAGCGCAGCATCAGGTAGCTCAGGATGCGCTCCTCGGGCTTGCCTTCGATCCTGGCCACCAGGCGCTGGTAGTTCCGCGGCCCGATGTTCATTCCCGAATCGGCCACCACGATTTCGCGGCGGTGCTTGGTGCCGTCGCGGTGACGGCCGGTGATTCCAAACTTCTTCACCGGAACGGCGCCGATGCCCAGCGAGTCGCCGAAGTGCGCGGCGATTTCCTCGAACTCCATCACGCGCTTGGGGTCGGGCTTTTCGTGGATGCGGTAGAGCGAGACGGCCCCGGAACCGGCTACCGCCTCGTTGGCCGCCAGCATGAACTCCTCGATGATGCGGTGCGCGATGTTGCGCGGGGCGCGCGTCACGCCGGTCATGGCGCCCCACTCGTCGAATTCGATGAGCGGCTCGGGCAGGTCGAAATCGATGGACCCGCGGCGCACGCGCTTGCGGTTGAGGACCAGCGCCAGCTCGCGCATCAGCTCGAATCGCGCCACCAATGGCTGGTAGCGGTCGCGCAGCGCGGGGTTGCCCTCCAGCACCAGGTGGACATCGGTGTAGGTCATGCGCTCGACGCTGCGAATCACGCCGGGGGTGAATTCCTGGGCCACAACCTCGCCCTGGTGGTCGATCTCCAGCAGCGCCGAGAGCACCAGCCGGTCGGCGTGCGGCACCAGCGAGCAGATGTCGGTCGAGAGCTCGAACGGCAGCATGGGCACCGCGCGGTCGGGGAAATAGACGCTGGTCCCGCGCAAGCGGGCCTCGGCGTCGATGGGCGTTCCGGGCCTGACGTAGTGGCTGACGTCGGCGATGTGCACGTCGAGCGCGTAGTTGCCGTTGGCCAGCCGGTCCACCCACACGGCGTCGTCGAAATCGCGCGCGGTTTCGCCATCGATGGTGACAACGTCCAGGCCGCGAAAATCGCGGCGGCCCCGGATATCGATCGCATGGGGGATTCGCTCGGCCTGCTCGATCACCTCGGGCGGGAAGCGATGCGGAAGCTGGTGCTTGCGGATGACGATCTCGACGTCGACGCCGAAATCGTCGGGGCGGCCGAGGATCTCGATGACGCGGCCCGTCTGGTTTTCGTAATCCAGCAGCTCCACGTTCACAATCATGCCGTTCAACTCTTCGATGGAAGCGGCCTGTGGCGGCTCGACGCCAATGCGGTCGATCACCGGGCCGGCGGGCGGGAACTCCATGCCCTCGGGGACCTCGATCCACTGCCGGATGCGGTCGTCGTGCGGGACCACGTACTGGCCGCGGCGCCCGATGCGGAATTCGCCCACCACGGTGGGATGGGCGCGCTTGAGCACCTTGACGATTTCGCCATCCGCGCGGCCATCCGATTCGATGCGCGCGATGCGGACCACCACGCGGTCGCCGTGCATGGCCGCTTTGGCGGATTCGGGCGGAACGAAAATGTCTCCGACAATGCCTTCCATGGGCCGGTCGGGAATCAAAAACCCGTAGCCGTCCCGGTGCATATTGAGGCGTCCAACGGCGAATTCGCGGCTGCCGGCGGTGACGGCGTAATGGCCGGAGCGCAGCTCGAGCAGCTCGCCGCGCGCGGCCAGGCGGGCCAGCGCGGTCTCCAAGTCCGCGCGTTGGGCGCCTTTAGCTCCCAATTCGCGAATCAACTGCTTGAAATTGGCGCGGGCATGTGGCAATCGCGAAATGTGGCCGAGCAGGGCGGCGTCCGTCATCTTCCGATTTTACCCGCACCGGCGGGGCACGCTTTAGCCTGCCCTTTCTTTTCCCGGGCCGCAACGCCGGTTAATCCCGCATTGACAATGCCACGATACGGGGTATCATTTGGTGTACTCCCCCGATTGAAAATCTGAAGGCATCGTGAACTCCACCGGGAACCAAATCATCCTGGAGACCGATCTCGCGGGCGTCCAGCGCTACGCTCGCGGCAAGGTCCGCGATGTCTACCAACTGGACGGCCGGCTGCTGATCGTGGCCACCGACCGCATTTCCGCGTTCGACTACATCCTGGGCACCGGCATCGCCGATAAAGGCAAGGTGCTGACCCAGCTTTCCATTTTCTGGTTCGATTTCCTGCGCGACCTCATTCCCAGCCACTTTCTCACCGCGCGTGTGGAGGAGTATCCGGACCCGCTTCCTCGATTCCGCGATCAGCTCGAAGGCCGCTCGATGCTGGTGCGGCGAGCCAGCATGATTGAGATCGAGTGCGTGGCGCGCGGCTATCTTTCAGGCTCGGGCTGGAAAGAATACCGCGAGCACGGCACGGTGTGCGGAATCAAGCTGCCGGCCGGTCTGCGGGAAAGCGACAAGCTGCCCGAGCCCATCTTCACGCCCGCCACCAAGGCGCAGACGGGCCATGACGAAAACGTGCCGTTCGCGCGCGTGTGCTGGCTGGTTGGCGTGGATCTTGCGGAGCGGCTGCGCGATCTCACCCTCGCCATCTACACCCGCGCCGCGCGCTACGCCGAGACGAAAGGCGTCATCATCGCCGATACGAAATTCGAATTCGGCTTCGTGGGCGAACAACTGGTGCTGGGCGACGAAGCGCTCACGCCCGATGCTTCGCGTTTCTGGCCCGCCGACTCCTACCGGCCCGGCGGGCCGCAGTCCTCGTACGACAAACAATTCGTGCGCGATTACCTGGAGTCGATTCGCTGGAACAAGCAGCCGCCGGCGCCGGCGCTGCCCGAAGAAGTAGCGGCGAAAACCAGCGAGAAATACCGCCAGGCCTATCGCGCGCTCACTGGTCACAAGCTATGAACTGGCTGGACGTGGTGTTGCTGGCGATTCTCGCGGCGTCGGTGGCGATGAGTTTTCGCAAGGGCCTCTCGCGCGAGGTCATCGGCCTGGCGTCGGTGGTCCTGGCGATCGTGCTGGGGATCTGGTTCTATGGAGCGGCGGGAGCGTGGCTGATACCCTACCTCAGCTCCCGCGGGTTGGCGAACTTCGCGGGCTTCCTGCTGGTGTTTTGCGGCGTGATGCTGGTGGGGCACCTGGTGAGCTACATAGTTGGAAGGTTTTTGAAGGTGACGGGGCTTTCGATTTTCGATCACCTGCTCGGCGCGGTCTTTGGAGCGGTGCGCGGGATATTGATTTCGGTGGCGTTGATTATGGCGATCATGGCGTTTTCCCAGGGCGATAAGCCCCCCTCATCGGTGGTGAACTCGCGCACGGCTCCTTACGTGGTGGACGCCGCGCGAGCGTTCGCGGCCCTGGCGCCGCACGAGTTGAAGGAAGGTTTTCGGAAGACCTATGACCAGGTCAAAACGGCCTGGGGGAAGGCGCTCGAAGAGGGGATTCGAAAAAAATGAAAGAAAAATTTGAGGGGTTGGTGGAGCATCTCCTCGGCGGAAACATCCGGCTGCAAGAGGCCATCGAAGTGCTGGAAAGAAGCATGCTTCAGCGCGCCCTGGAGCGCAGCCGGGGTAACCAGTCGGCGGCCAGCAAGCTGCTGGGCATCCATCGCAACACGCTGCAAAGGAAAATGGTGGAGTACGGCCTGGGCGAGCGCCGCGTTCGCGCGCGCCGCAAACCCATGGCCCGCGCAGGGCGCCTGCGGAAGCGGAAGACGGGCGCCGCGTAGCCCTTGGCAGGGCGGCGGGCCCAGAGGGCACCCCGCCTCTGGCGCAGCAGCCCCGCTCCATGGGAGCGAGTACCGGTCAAAACCTATTACCAGAGAGAAATGGACCTTCTGATCTTCGATCTCGACGGCACCCTGGTCGATTCCAAACTGGACCTGGCCCAGGCCGTGAATGCCACCCGCACCCACATGGGCATGGCGCGGCTGGAGAATGAGCGGGTCTACTCCTATGTGGGCAACGGCGCGCCGTTACTGATCCGGCGCGCGCTGGGAGACCACGCCAGCGAAGCGGAGGTCGAGGAAGCGCTCGAGTTCTTTCTCGAGTACTACCGCGAGCACTACCTGGATTACACCACCCTCTACCCCGGCGTGAAGGAATCGCTCGACCGGCTGCGCGCGGCGGGCAAGCGCATGGCGGTGCTCACCAACAAGCCGGTTCGGATCAGCCAGGCGATCGTCGATGGCCTCGGCGTCCATGATCGCTTCTTCCAGGTTTACGGCGGCAATAGTTTCGACTTCAAGAAGCCAAACCCCATCGGCGTGGAAGCCCTCAGGAAGGAGGCCGGCGTCAGCCGCGCCCGGACCCTGATGGTGGGCGACAGCTCCGTGGACGTGCAAACCGCGCGTAACGCCGGCATTCCGTGCTGTGGCGTCACCTACGGATTCCAGCCCGAAACGCTGGCCGATCCCGCCCCGGACCTGCTGGTGGATCGCATGGAAGAACTTACCGACTGGGTTCTCAACCAAGACGGAGGAAGTAAATGAACCATCGTCCCGGCGCCACCGTGCCGGTCACCGGCATCTACTGGTGCACCGTGTGCAAATCGCCCGAAAGACTCACCGCGGGCGAGCCATTCCCCGAGTGCCAGAACATGTGCGGCCGCGGCCTGTGGGTGCTGGTGGAAGAGCAGGAAAACCCGCGGCCGGACTGGAAATAACAGCTACAACCAAACCAGCCGCGGCTGCGTCCAATAAGCAAGGTATAATGGCTGAGAGCCTCCGGAGTTTGCGACACTTATGAATAGCCGCATCAAGTATCTCATCGTGAGCGCGTCGTCGTGTCTCGCGGTTCTGCTCCTGATCGGGAGTGTGCTCGGCCAGGGCGCCGCTCCGGCGGACGACCCTTACAAGCACATCGGCGTCTTCAGCGACGTGGTCTCCCGCATCAAGACCGAGTACGTCGAAGAGCCCGACATGAAGAGCGTCACCATGGGCGCTTTGAACGGCCTGCTGGAGGCCATCGATCCGTTCGCCAGCTATCTGAACGCGGAACAGTACAAAGACTACGTCAAGAATAAGGACCTCAAGCGGGCCGACGTAGGGTTGATCCTGTCGAAGAAGTTCGGATACGTGGGGGTGGTAGGGACCGTGCCGGGATCGCCGGCCGCGAAAGCCGGGCTTTCCACCAACGACATGATTGAGACCATCAAGGGCATCGCCACGCGCGACATGCCGTTGGCCTATGCCGGGTTGCTGCTCCAGGGCGATCCCGACAGCACCGTGGAACTCAGCGTGGTGCGCGTGCGGCGGCCCGAGCCGCAGATGGTGAAGCTGACCCGCGCCACGCTGACGCTGCCGCCCGTCGAGGCCAAGATGCTGGCCGGCCAAGTGGGCTACATCAACATCGATGCGCTTTCCCCGGCGCTGGTGAAGGAAACCGCGGCCGCCATCGAGAAGCTCGAGAAGGAGGGCGCGCAGAAGCTGGTGCTCGACCTTCGAAGCTGCGCCGTGGGCACGCCGGACGACGGCATCGCCCTCGCCAATCTGTTTCTGAGCAAGGGCCTCATCACTTACGAGCAGGGCCAGCGCGTGCCGCGACAGAACTTCGAAGCGGACCCGTCCAAGGCCGTCACCAGCTTGCCGCTGGCGGTCCTCACCAACCGTGGCACGGCATCCGCCGCGGAAATCGCGGCTGCCGCCCTCATGGGGAACAAGCGGGCCCAACTGGTGGGCGAGCGAACTTACGGCAACGCCTCCGTGCGCCGAACCATCACCATGGAAGATGGCGGCGCGATCATTCTTTCGGTGGCCAAGTACTACTCGCCCAATGGCGGCAAGGCCATTCAGGACGGCGGTGTGACCCCCGGGGTGGTGGTCAACGAGCCGGAAGTGCAAGTGGATATCGACGAGAACGGCGAACCGATCCCCGGACTGCCCGAGGCCGCCCCGCCGCCGCAGAAGAAGGCGGAAGACGATCCGGTGGTGAAGAAGGCTCTGGAAGTGCTGGGAGTGAAGGCGTAGAGATCCTTACGTCAGACTGATCCAGCCCTCACAATCGCCGTGAAAGTCGAATGGCGATTGCGACCGGAGGCCAAAGGGCGCATAATCTGTCCTGGGTGGACCTCCAGATGGCAATCCTCGTCAAATATGTACTCCCCCGTGCTGTGATTCTCCTCGTTCTGGGCTCCCTGTTCCAACCGGCGCAGGCGGGCCAGAACACGTGGACCCGCAGTTCGAGCGGCCTCAACGGTAGTGGCGTGATATTACACGTCGCGGTTTCTCCGAACTTCCGCGCGGACCGGACGCTGTTCGCCGCTGCGAGTTCCTTTTCGGGAGGAGGGCCGATCTTCCGCTCCACGGACGGAGGAGCCACATGGACGCTGGTGTTCACGGACCTGCCACTGGAAGCCGATGATTCCGGCGCACTCATGGTCTCTCCCACTTATGAAACGGACCGTACGATATTTGTTCTGGCATCGATAGTCAATGGAACCTTAGAGAGCACGCTCGCCGTCTCCGGGGACGCGGGCGCCACGTGGCGGTATCTGAAATTATCTGGGGTTGCCCCGAACGGATGTTACATAGGGGCCGTCGCCGTTTCCCCGGGATTCGCCTCGGACCGGACACTTCTGGCGGGTGATTACTGCGGCCACCTGCTCCGTTCCACGGACGGAGGCGAGACCTGGGCGCTCATTTACGACAGCGGGCAGCAGATTCTGGATCTTGCTTTTTCCCCAGGCTACTTGCAGGATCGCGCTGTGTTTTTGCTGACCTATGACCAACTGGTCCACACCGTGGATGGCGGCGCGACGTGGTCGGCGGCGCCGCTCCCAAAGGCGATTGTGACGGCTTTTGCGCTCTCTCCGGGCTATGCTGCCGACCGAACAATCGTCGTGGGCGGAAATCTGACTTCGGGGCCAAGTCTAAAGGCCGGAGTCTGGAAGAGCACCGATGCAGGGCTCACGTGGACCGGAGGAGACATCGGGGTTCCGGTGCCCGTTAGCGGCGGCGTGCACCAGGTCCGCATCGCTCCCGACTTTGCTCACAATCAGACGATTGTCGCCGTAACCAATGGCGCTGGGACATACCGGTCCGTCGACGGTGGCCAGAGTTGGAGTAGTGTCGTCATTCCGATCACCGACCCGACGAACGCAGCGGGCTTGCCAAGGGTGCCGTCCGCCCGACCAGCGGCGCAGGGCCCCGACAGGCTCCCGCGGATCCGGCGACAGGCGCTTGCCAGACCCCGTGAGGAGGCGCCGGCAAGCCAGGCCGTCGCTGATCCGATCGCGGTGGCCTTCTCGCCAGACTTCGCAAATGACCACCTGTTGTTCACAGGTACGACGAACGGACTCTTCTCGTCGATGGATGGCGGCCGCACCTGGACCGAGCGGAAAGAGGGCCTCACGGCGGTCAACGTTTGGGCGATCCACGTTTCTCCGGCGTACGCCTTGGACACCACCATCTTTGCCGAGACCGATTCAGGCTTGTTCAAGTCCACCGACGGCGGAGCATCCTGGAACAGAAAGCGCGGGCCGTCCCGGGTGGGCCTGTCGCCGGGTTATGCCACGGACGCCACCGTCTTCGCCACGGACGGCACTTCTCTGTACCTTTCCAAAGACCGCGGCGAATCGTGGACTCTCACGGCCAAAGACTTCGTGCCGGACAGCCTGGATGCGTTCGGCTTGAAGGTCTCTCCGGATTACGCCGACGACCGGATATTGTTCGTTTTCGGCCGCGGCGGGGTCTTGCGATCGATGGATGGCGGGGCCACATGGGCGCCATGCAACAACGGACTGACCAACCTGGACATAGCGGCGTTTGCAGTCTCGCCGGACTGGTCACACGGCAAGACTCTGTTTGCCGGCACGTTTGCGGGACGCGACGGCGGGGTCTTCCGCTCGAAAGACGGCGGCGCCTCGTGGCAGCAACTCTCATCGAGAGTTGGGGTTCTGGAATCCAATTCACAGGTCGGAGACATCGCCTTCTCTCCCTCCTACGCCGTGGACAGGACTGTCTTCGTAGCGGGGACTTTCTTGTCTCAAGCCATTTACCGCTCAGACGACGGCGGAGATACGTGGAGCACGGTCTCCTCGATGGCGGGAGCGAACGTGCTGGCGTTTTCGCCGAGTTACTTGTCGGACCAGGTTTTGTTTGCCGGTACGGGCGGCTCGGCGGGAGTCCTGAAGTCCAACGACGGCGGGTACTCCTGGGTTCGTCTGGATGCCGGCTACGCCAACCGGTATATCGGCTCGGGTGCAGTGGCGGTGAAGCCAGGCGGTTCGCCGACGCTGCTCGCAGGCGGGGAGAGCGCCGGCATCTGGCAATACAGGTTCGACGAGTTGAGCGTGCCCAGCGGAGCGAGTTTTGCCGCCGGGCCGCTGGCAAAGCAGGCGATCGTGTCGATCTTCGGGACCAATCTCGGTCCTGCGACGCCACAGTATATGAAGCTGATTCCCGGCGGTATGCGAGACACCAACCTCGGTGTCCACGTCGACCAAGTAGACACCAACCTCGGCGGCACGAGAGTTCTTTTTCGATACAGGATCGGATATCCCTACCCCGACCCCATCGAGCGCGGAACGGTAGCCGCGCCGCTGCTGTATGTCTCCGACCACCAGGTGAATGCTATCGTCCCGGCAGACGTTGAGTATGGGGACATGACGGAGGCCACGGTCACCGTGGAGTACTTGGGCACGGAGGTTGGCCTTGCGAGACTGCCCGTGCGGGGTTCGGTACCGGGGCTGTTCACGCGATCGGGTTCCGGCACCGGGGCAGGGGCCGTACTCAACCTGGACTATTCCGTGAATGCTGCGGGTAATCCGGCGGCAAGAGGGTCCGCGGTGCAGCTCTTCGGCACAGGCGTCGAGCTATACAGCATTGGCAGGCCCCAAGATGGAGAGATCCTCCCAGTCCTTCAAGGGCCGCTGCCGTGGTATTGGCCGGGCCCCGACCCGGCTGAGCCCGTCACCGCCACAATTGGCGGCACCCCAGCCGAGGTGCTGTTCGCGGGCTGCGCTCCCGGGATGGTGTCCTGTGTGCTGCAGGTGAACGTTCGCGTGCCCGCCAACGCGCCGACCGGTGATGCCGTTCCGGTGCGGATCGCCCACCATGGTTTCTACAGCCAGCCGGGCGTCACGATCGCCATCAAGTAAGCGGTGGGACTTTACAGCGTCTTCAGATACGCCATCAGGTCGGCCTTTTCCGCGTCGCTCAGCATGTCCTTATAAGCGGGCATTCCATTCCCGCCGGCATCGATTTTGGCGCGAACGCCGGCTTCGGTGGGCTTCTTGCCGTTGGTCAGTTTGGCCTTCTGGAACAGCCCCTTGAGCCCGGGACCCATCTTCTTTTGGTCGCTATCCGCGTGGTGGCAGACACTGCACTGCTGGAACACTTCTTTCCCTTTTGCCACATCGCCCTGGCCAGCCGCCAGCAACACGCGCGGGCCCGCGGCCAAGGCCACACCGATGGCGAAAACACGGAGTCGATCCATATGGAACATGATATCAGGCGAAGTCAGGCCAGGGCTTTCTTCGACCGTGGGAGGTCGGCAATACTGACTACGGCATGGTCGAAGATGGTCATGTCCCGCACCAGCCGGTTGACGTCCGCCGCGTCATCCAGGGGAATCTCGTGCTCGATCCAGTCGGAAAGCGGAATGTTACGGAAGAACATTCGCTCCTGGAGCACCAGGCTCTTGCGGGCCGGCGTCAGCATACGGTTCTCGCGGGTGTAGTGGCGCTGCTCGACGCGCAATTCGGTCAGGAACTTGTCGAAAGCCTGGCGGCGCGCGCTCTCCTCGGCGGCGTGCAGTGCGGTTTCGAGCGACCCTTCCAGGGCCGCCTTTTCGGCGTGCAACGCCCCTCGCGATTCCGCCAGTTCCTCCCGCAGCCCCGCCAGCGCCACTTCCATGCGCGACTGCATGACAAACCACGCCAGCACGCCCGCGGCGACGGCCGCAAAGCCGGGCAAGAAGATCCAGAACACCGTCTCCATGGGGTTAATGTTAACCCCTACTTCACCCCATGCACTAGATATCAAAGGTAAACAGCGGACCCTAACCAAGGGCAACGCGTCACAGTTGCGTGCCGTCGATCTTCTGACCCGCCAGGGTGTAGCGCAGCTCGCCGAAGCGGAATGAGAAAAGCGGGCCGATGACCGCCGCCATCCGCGCCCGCAGACCGGCCCCGAACCCCCGGTACTTCCCTATGAAGACCGCGCGGCCGAGCAGAAAATCGGCGCTTTCCATGGCCGAGTAGGCCGCGCGTCCCTGGTGCCGTACCCGCGCCGCGGGCACCAGGAGGATCTTCTTCGAGGCCCTCAAGATCTGCGCCGCCAGGTCCGCGTCGCCGCCGAACTGGCCGTAGCGCTCGTCGATCTGGCGGACCGCCCGGATGACGAAAACGCGCATCATGAGGGCCGCGCCGCGGGGATACTCGACCGGCTCCGGCTGGCTGAGCGAAGCCTCGACCGCCAGCCACTCGCCGTCGGGCGGCAAATTGCCCAGTTGCGGCGCTGGCTGGCCATCGTCACCTACCAACAGCGGGCAAGCCGCGGCGGCAGTGGGGTTGGCATCCAGCGTCTCGGCCAGGCGGATGGCCGCCCCCGGCTCCACCTCGGTATCTTCGTGGAGGAAGAAAACGTATTCCGCGTCGGCCGCGCGCCACCCGATGTTCATGGCCTTGGTGAGTCCGAAGTTCTTGGGCAGCCGGATGAACTGCGCCTGAGGGAAATCGGTGTCGAGTTGTGCGCTGCCGTCGCTGGAGCCATTGTCCACCACGACGATCTGAAGCGTCTCGCGTCCCTCGGACTTTTCGAGGGATTCCAGGCAGCGCCGCAACAGGGCCGCCCGGTTGCGCGAAACCACCACCACCGATACGCGCGGCGGCCGCTTTTCCCGCTCCGGGTTTGGCTGGGGTATCAAGCCACATGATAACGTGAAAGCTTATGACATCAAGAGAGATTCTTGCCTTCATCACGGAGGTGGGGATCGTCCCGGTGGTGCGCACCTCGAGCGCCGAGGGCGCCATCCAGGCCGTGGAAGCCATTTACGCGGGCGGCGTGCGGGCCGCCGAGATCACCATGACCGTGCCGGGGGCCGTCCGCGCGCTGGAAAAACTCGCGGACCGGTTCGGCGGCAAGATCGTACTGGGGGCCGGCACCGTGCTGGACCCCGAAACGGCGCGCGCCTGCATGCTGGCCGGCGCCGAGTTCATCGTCACGCCCAGCCTGCGCCTTTCCACCATCGAGATGGCGAAGCGCTACTCGAAAGTCATTTGCCCCGGCGCGCTGACACCCACCGAAGTGCTCACCGCCTGGGAGGCCGGCGCCGATATGGTCAAGATCTTTCCCTGCGGCAACGTAGGCGGCCCCAAGTATATCAAGGCGTTGAAGGGACCCTTCCCGCAGATCGAAATGATTCCCACGGGAGGCGTCAATCTCGAAACCACCGGCGACTTCCTCAAGGCCGGCGCCTGCGCGGTGGCCGTGGGCGGCGAGTTGGTGGATGCCAAGACCGTAAAGGAAGGCCGCTTCGACATCATCGAGAACCGCGCCCGCCAATACCTGGCGGCCATCGCCAAGGCGCGGTCGGAAATGCATACGTGAAGGCTTGCTAAACTATAGATACGCTATGGCTATCAGCAAAGATCTGCTCGAAATTCTGGTGTGTCCCGTCTGCAAGGCCACGGTGGAACTCAAGCCCGACCAGAGCGGCTTGAAGTGCGTCCAGTGCCATCGCGTCTACCCCGTTCGCGATGACATTCCCGTGATGCTGGTGGACGAGGCGAAGATCGAAGAATAGGAGCGCTGTGCAAAGCGTTCTGGAATGTCTGCCGCGGGCCAGCCGGGTGGGAATTCTCCGGCTGCGGTCCCTGGGGGACTGCGTGCTCTCGACACCCGCGCTCGAGATTCTCAAACGCTCGCGTCCGGACCTGCGCCTGGCGGTGATGGTGGAAGACCGGTTCCGCGCGGTCTTCGAGGGCAATCCCGACCTGGATGAGACGCTGCCCCCGCGGCTGGGCGCGCTTCGCCGCTGGCGCCCGCGGTTGTGCTTGAACCTGCACGGCGGCGGCCGCAGCGCCTGGATGACGGCGCTCTCGGGCGCCCGGTACCGCGCCGGCTTCAGTCATTTCCGGTATCAGGTGGTGTACAACGTGCGCATCCCGCGGGCGCAGGAGATTCTGGGGGTGGAACGAAAGGTGCACACGGCGGAGCACCTGGCGTCGGCGGTGTTTTATCTGGGGGCGGCGATCACGGAGATCCCGCGGGCGAAGCTGGCGGCAGGCGGAACCGCCTGCCCCACCAAAACACAGACAGACGCTTACGCTATCATCCACCCGTTTGCTACCACGGCGGGCAAGACCTGGGGCGCGGGCGGATTCCTGGCGGTTGCGCAACACCTGAGACAATCGGGGCTGGAGCCGGTTTTCATCGGGGGCGGCGGCGATGATTTTTCCCCCTTTCAAGCGTACCGCGGCATCGCCGGCGCGCCGCTCGCGGAGATCAAGCGGCTGATCGCCGGCGCCTCGCTCTACGTGGGCAACGATTCCGGTCCGGCCCACATGGCCGCCGCCCTGGGAGTGCCGTCGGTGGTGATCTTCGGCGCCTCCGACCCGGCCATCTGGGGCCCGTGGCGCAGCGCATCGGAAGTGGTGATCGCGCCCGCCGGCGTGGCGCAGGTCCTCGACGCGCTGGCGCGCCTGCGGGTGGCCGCATGAACGAACTGCTGCGCCTGCTGGCCTACGCCCGCCGTTACTGGGCGTATCTGGCCGCATCCGTGATCCTCATGGCGGCTGCGGGCGGCGCCACCGGCATGATGGCGCTCCTCATCGGTCCCATCTTCGACCGGGTGCTCAACCCCGCCGCGGCCAATACCCCGGTGCTGCTGTACACCGACCCGATCTTTCACCACCACTTCTATCTGGGCAATTTCGTGCCCTCTTTCATCCACAACGTCTGGACCATGGTGGCCTTCGCCATCCCGGTGGTTTTCCTGATCAAGGGTGTTTGCGACTACTTCGGCAACTACCTGGTAAATTACGTGGGGTTCTCGGCGGTGACCAACCTGCGGGACACGGTGTTCGACAAGGTGCTGAAGCAGGGCGCGGAGTTTTTTGAATCGCATTCCACCGGGCGGCTGATGTCGTCGATCATGAACGATATCGACAAGGTTCAACTGGCCATTTCGCACATTCTGGCGGATCTGTTGCGGCAGACGTTTACGGCCGTCTCGCTGTTGGCGGTGGTGATGACCAAGGACTGGAAGCTGGCGCTGGTGAGTCTGACGGTGCTGCCGTTCGTGGGGGTGCCGACCACGCGCATCGGCCGCCGCATACGGCGCACCAGCCGCCGCACGCAGGAGCGCCAGGCGGAGCTGAACCAGATTCTCCAGGAGACCCTCAGCGGCCACATGGTGGTGAAGGCGTTTGGGGCCGAACCCTACGAATCCCGGCGATTCCGGGAGGCCTCGCACAAGCTCTTGAGGACCAACCTGCGGTACGTGGCGCAGCAGGCGCTCTCCTCGCCGCTGATCGAGATGTTCGGCGCCGTCACCATCGTCTGCCTGCTCACCTACGCCCGCAACCAGATCAAAGACCACACTTTGACCGCCGGCGATTTCACCAGCTTCGTTTTCGCCCTGCTGATGCTCTATGAGCCCGTCAAGCGCCTGGTGGGCATCCATAACATTTTCGAGCAGGCCCTGGGCGCCTCGCACAAGGTCTTCGAACACCTCGATCACATCGAAGAAATCGTGGAGAAGCCCGGCGCGCCCAAGATCGAGAAGTTCGAGCGCGGCATCGTCTTCGAGAACGTGTCGTTCCGTTATCCCGGCGCGCCCAACGGCTTCCAGATCCAGGAGCTCGACTTCGAAGTGAAGGCCGGCGAGGTGGTGGCGCTGGTGGGACCGAGCGGCGCCGGAAAGACCACGCTGGCCAACCTGGCGCCGCGCTTCTACGACGTCATCGGCGGCGCCGTCAGAGTGGACGGCCATGACGTGCGCGAGATCAACCTGGCCGGGCTGCGGTCGCTCATCGGCATCGTGGCGCAGGACACTTTCCTGTTCAACGACACGGTGGCCAACAACATCGCCTATGCCCGGCCCGGCGCGTCCATGGAAGAGATCCGCCGCGCGGCGGAGACGGCGCTGGCCCACGAGTTCATCCTGCGGATGCCGGAGGGATATGAGACCATCATCGGCGACCGCGGCCTGAAGCTGAGCGGCGGCCAGCGCCAGCGCATCGCCATCGCCCGCGCGCTGCTGAAAAACGCGCCCATCCTGATCCTCGACGAGGCCACCTCGCACCTCGACACGGAATCCGAAATGCTGGTTCAAAAGGCGCTGGCCAACCTGATGGAGCACCGCACCGTCATCGTGATCGCGCACCGTCTCTCGACCATCCGCCGGGCCGACAAGATCGTGGTGCTGGACAAGGGCCGTATCCGCGAGGTGGGAACGCACGAAGAGCTCATCAATCACGGCGGAATCTATCAGCGGCTGCACGAGCTTCAGTCCGAGGATGCGGGGTCCCCTTTGGGCCCGGTGGTGGACCTGTGAGCCTGCGCAGCATGACGGGCTTCGCCCGCGTGAGAAGAAACACGGAGCAGGGCGAGATTGTCGCGACCCTGAAGAGCGTGAACCACCGCGGCCTGGACCTGCACTGCCGCATGCCCGCGGAACTGGACGCTCTGGAGCACGACGTCCGCGGCGTCGTCAAGGGCGGGGTGGCGCGCGGCCACGTGGAGATCCAGGTTTCCTTCACGCGGACGGCGGGCGCCGCCGCCACGCTGAACCGGCCGCTCCTGGACGCCTACATCCAGGCCTTTCGCGACGCCTCCGCGCTGCACGGGCTGGGCGGCCAGCCGGACCTCAACTCCGCCCTGAGCATTCCGGGCATGCTGAGCGCCGCCGGCGACGAAGAGGTTGAAGAGGCGGTCGCCAGAGCCGTCCTGGAAGCCGCCGCCGAAGCGCTGGTCCTGCTCAACGCCTTCCGCGAGCGGGAAGGCGCGGCCATGGCGCAGGAAATGCGGCAGCGTTGCCAGACCGTCCGCGGGCTGGTGAGCCGGATGGAAGAGATTCGGGCGGGCGCCGGCGCCGCCTTCCACAAGCGTCTCAAGGAAAAGCTGGCCGACTTGCTGGAAGGCGCCGGCATGGACCCCCAACGCCTGGCGCAGGAAGCCGCCCTGCTTGCAGGAGATGAACCGCGAATCGAACACGGTTCTTTCCAAGACCGGCGGCCTGGGGGAGCTCGGCCTGACCATGACCGATCTGGCGCTGGCCGCGAAGTCCGAGATCGACAAAATCCGCGAGCAGTCGTTGAATTTGGAATGACGAATGGAATTCACCGCCGTGGGGCAGGCAATCTTGCCTGCAGCCGCCTTTCAGGCGGCTCTTTCAAGGCCTGGGCGCCGGCTGAAAGCCGGCTGCAGCCAGGATTGGCTGCCCCACAGACATCATGACTACTGTTTTCATCATCTCCGCACCCTCCGGCTCGGGAAAAACCACGCTGGTTTCGCGCCTGCTTGCCAGCCTGCCCGGCCTGATGTTTTCCGTCTCCTACACCACCCGCCCGCCGCGCGGCGATGAGGTCGATGGCCACAGCTACCGCTTCGTCTCCCGCGAAGATTTCGAAGCTATGATCGCCGGCAACGAGTTTCTCGAATGGGCCGAGGTTTTCGGCAATTATTACGGCACCCACCGCGGCATCCTGGAGGAGGCCCAGGCCCAGGGCAAGGACCTGGTACTCGACATCGACGTGCAAGGTGCGCGACAATTAAGAAGTCGGATTCCCGAGGCTGTTTCCGTCTTCATCCTGGCTCCTTCGCGGCAGATTTTGGAACAGAGGCTCCGTGCGCGCGGCGAGGACCGGGAAGACGTGATCGAAAGACGGCTGCGGGACGCGGCCGAGGAAATACGGAACTACAAGCAGTACGATTATGTTTTGATCAACCGGGACCTGGACGAGTCCGATGCCACTCTAAGCGCCATCGTGCGCGCGGAGCGGGTGCGGCGGACCAGGATCGAAGAGCAGATTCGGCCCGTTCTGGACACATTTCAAATTTGAAGAGGTATCGACATCATGGGTGACAAAGCCCCACGGAACAATGCGCACTGCACCATCCCCGACGACGCCGAGCAGAGCACTTACCGGTTCATCATCGTAGCGGCCAAGCGGGCCCGGCAATTGCAGGGCGGCGCGCGGCCCGTGTTGCCCACGTCTTCCAAGAAGCCCACCATTATCGCCATGGAAGAGGTGCGGCGCGGCCTGGTGAAGTACAGCCTCACCGGCCAGGCGCCGGAGGAACCGCAGCCGGAAGCGGTGCTGTAAGCTGGCATGAAGATCATCCTGGGCGTCGGAGGCGGAATCGCGGCCTATAAGTCCGCGGAGATCGCGCGCCTGCTGATGCAGGAAGGCCATGCGGTCCAGGCCGTCATGACCAGCGCGGCGCAGGAGTTCATCAGCCCCCTGACCTTCGCCGCTCTGACCGGGCGCAAGACACTCACGGATCTGTTCGCCATGGAGAGCGCCGTCGAGCACATTTCGGTGGCGCGGGAAAACGAGCTGATGGCCATTGCTCCAGCCACCGCGGACCTGATCGCCAAGCTGGCCCATGGCCTGGCGGACGATTTTCTCACCACGCTTTACCTGGCTTTCACCGGCCCGGTGGTGGTGGCGCCCTCGATGAACTCAAACATGTGGCTGCACCCCGCCACCCAGGCCAACCTCGAAACACTGCGCCGGCGCGGCCACCGCATCGTGGAACCGGAGAGCGGCTACCTGGCGTGCGGGATGACCGGCCCCGGCCGGCTGGCGGACGCCGGAGCCATCGTGGAAGCCATTGAGCGCGAATCGCGGAGGCGGCAGGACCTGGAGGGCGAAACCGTTCTGATCACCGCCGGTCCCACTCAGGAGCCGCTCGACCCGGTGCGCTACATCTCCAACCGTTCCAGCGGCAAGATGGGCTATGCGCTGGCGGAAGCCGCCGCCGCCCGCGGCGCGCGCGTCATCCTGGTCTCCGGTCCCGTGCACTTGGCGCCGCCGCGCGGTGTCGAGGTGATTTCCGTGCGCACCGCCGCCGAGATGCGCGAGAAGGTATTGGAAAACCTGGCGCCCGCCAGCATCGTGGTCAAGGCTGCCGCGGTGGCCGATTTCCAGTTGAGCAAAGTCCCGGAGCAGAAGGTCAAGAAGACCGCGGCCCGCATTTCCCTGGAACTCGACCCTACCCCCGATATTTTGGCCGAGTTGGGCCGCAAGAAGGGGGACCGCCTGCTGATCGGCTTCGCCGCGGAAACGGAAAACCTGCACCAGGAAGCCCGCCGCAAGTTGGAATCCAAGAACTGCGACATGATAGTGGGCAACCTGGTGGGCGGCAGCGAGACGGGCTTCGAATCCGACGAAAACGAAGTCGTGCTGGCGCTCGCGACCGGTGAACTCATCTCCCTGCCCCGCGCCCCCAAGCGCGAGATCGCCGACCGCATTTTCGACGAAGTACTGAAACTGCGCCTGGCCCTCAATGCCGCCAATGGACGCTGATCAACTTCGCGACTACCTCGAGTTCTACCAGGACTTGGGGATCAAGAC
This sequence comes from Bryobacteraceae bacterium, assembly GCA_049516835.1. GTDB lineage: Bacteria > Acidobacteriota > Terriglobia > Bryobacterales > Bryobacteraceae > Fen-178. The sequence goes on from JBEKSR010000124.1 coordinate 18,935, forward strand.
GTTGTATCGGCGGGCAGGCGGCACCGCCTGCCCCACCAATGACCAGCCGGAGGCAGTCCTGGGAGAAACGCTGTCGCAGATCCTGGCCGACATGGGAGATTGCCGCCGCTGCCGCCTCCACGAGGGCCGCGCCAAACTGGTCTTCGGCGTAGGCAATCCAACCGCGCCGCTGGTCTTCGTGGGTGAAGGCCCCGGCGCCGATGAAGATGCTCAAGGCATCCCCTTCGTGGGCCGCGCCGGCCAGTTGCTCACGCAGATGATCGAGAACACGGCCAAACGCGAGGGCATCGCGCTGAGCCGCGAAGACGTTTACATCTGCAACGTGGTGAAATGCCGCCCGCCCGGCAACCGCACCCCCGAGCCGGACGAAATGGACATCTGCGGGCAGTTTCTGGCCCGCCAGCTCTCGGCGATCCGCCCCAAGGCCATCTGCGCTCTAGGCGGCACGGCAGCCCGCGCTCTCACCGGTCACAAGGAAGGCGTGACCAAGATGAGGGGCAAGTGGTTTCAGTGGCGCGAGGTGCCGGTCATGGTCACGTACCATCCCTCCTACCTGCTGCGGCCCTACAATCAGGACGCCAAGCGCGAGGCCTGGGAGGATCTCAAGAAAGCTCTGCACTTCGTGTACGACTGAGGGTTCAGCCGGGAATGACGGCGGAACAACCTCGTTTGCCGGCCAGATCGTATAGCGCTCTGTCGAATGTGACGAGCGCGGCATGGCTATGCTTGGCATAGGCGAGCAGGTAGCAGCCGCCGACCCATTTGGATGCCGCCTTACCCGCGAATGGCGCTGTCGCTTCCCGGAATCCAGCCTCGAGACCACGTGGTTCGGGATAGAACTCCACGCGCGGGTCGTTCAGCCATCGATCGTAGACGCCCCACGCTTTTCGCAGCCTAAGCGTTTGCCCGCCCATGGCGGACCGGTTCGTAAGCAGGCGCAGCAAGCCGATGTGCGTATAGCGGGAGAAGATCAGCCTCGCCCCTGGGGGCAGCGAGTTGAGCCAGCGCCAGGCTTCGGCATTGTGCCGATGGCCGCCCACGGACAAAGCCAGCCAGACGTTCAGGTCAGGAAAAAACGAGATCATGGGGGTTCTCATCTTCGGGGAACGCGCGGCCAAGCTTGCCCGGACCCGTAACCAGAGGGCCCGTCACGTACTCGCCTTTCTTAGGCTCGCTGTAGGCCTGCTCGATGGCCCGGCTAATCAGGGAACGGATCGAGGCGCCAGACCGCTCCGCCCTGAGACGGAGCCTGTCGTGCAACGGCTCCGGGATATCGACGGTGGTTCAGACTGCCATGACACCTTATGTCATAAGAGACATGAATCTGTCAGATTGATGTGGGGCAAGATGGCATCCTGCGCGGCGGTTGGCAGCCGCCGCCGTCAGTGTATTCTGCGAACCCCGGCAAAATGGATCAGGCATGGCCGCAGGCGCCCCCCCACAAGTCCGATAACCCGGCATTGCGGCCATGTAGAGGCCGTGCCCTCCGGGGCGGCTCCCGATTCGCCAAACTCAACGGGAGATGTGTGGAATCGCTTTCGAGTGGGATCGAAGAAGGGATTCAGCGAATCGGCGGAAGCATGGCGTCGGACTTGCGGAGGGGAGCACCGTCTTCGACGACCCCCTTTCGATCACGATCCCGGACCCCGATCATGCCATCGAAGAGGAGAGCGGATCCGCCCGATCAGCGCACGCTCGGCGACGCAGCATGAGAGACGCAACTACGAAGAGACCTCCCTCCAAGCGCGGCACCCGTGAGATGAGAGCGGAGTACGACTTTCACAGCCGTTATAGGACAGCACCATGGTTTCCGGGCCGGACTTCGTCCCGGGCGGGATCAACGTCAACCTGGCGGATCGCACCAGATTGGCTACTGTCCAGGCCCACTCTCGGGCGCCAATTTCACCTCTTTCAAGCGCTCGGCGAGTTTCTCCGCAAACGGTGTCGCGAGAGTCCCGGCTGATTTTTCATGTATGTTCCTCATGAAACCTTGCCGGATCGTGTCCGTATTCTCGAAGATCTTCTTCCCGTCTTTGTCCGTCAACCAGAAGTGAATCTTCGCATTTTCACGTCCCGCAACCGAACCCATGGCAATGATCATCCGTTCCGCCGTATTGCCCTTATGCCACTCCAGGACTTCGCCATCGAGATTATAGACGCGGGCCTGGCCGGCGGGAGCCTCGGGAATTGCGTCGAATAGCGTCCCATCTTTATCTTTGAGCATCGCGATCGCCCGGGTTTGCAATTGATTCATATCGTAGGGGAACTTCACATGGGACGCGAGCGTGAAGGCATGGACCACGATCGCCGGTTTGTCTTGTGCGCACGCCGGTACAAGCCCCAGGGCAGCCACGAAAACCACCGGCATCACCAGCTTGAACATGCTGCTATCTCCTTTCAGACCTCAAAACAGGTATTCGAGCCATTGAACGTTTAATATACCGCAAGCGCTCCGTCGCAGAGCAGGCCGCCAGGATGACCGGCACAGATGCCGATGGGTTATTGAGGAACAATGAGATTCGATGGCGTCCAGTTCGGCTCCTGGCTGCGTGGTAGCGAAGCTCTGAAGGAAGTTAGTTCTGGCGATGTCTGGGGCCTGGATAGATCCTGGAGATGTCCCCACTGCACTTGACGACCTTGCCTCGCGGCCCGCCGGGTGAATCTACCAATCGGGTCCGAGGCTATCGTCCCAGGCCTTGGCGGTGATCGCCGTGAGGACTGTTGCGGCAGAAAAGTTACCTTCCATTGGCCTGGGATGGCGGACCCGCCCGCCGGTCCAGTTTCCGGAAGGCTCGTTTTGCGACTCTACACCACCTTGGGATTATCCCACTTTGCTATTTCCGGAAAGACGCCGGCGGCGTGGCGGGCCGCGCTCCGGCTTGGACCGCGGCGGCCGAAGCCTACTGGCCCAGCTTCTTCAGGTTTGCCTTGGCGCTTTCGTTTCCTAACGCCGCGGCCTTGCGATACCAGGCAAGCGCTTCGGCCATGTCTCTTGCTACTCCTCGCCCGTCCGCATACATGTCGCCAAGGAAGCACATCGCGGGGGCGTAGCCCTTTTCGGCGGCCTTGCGGTACCAAGCAACCGCTCGCGCAACATCCTTGGCCACCCCTCGCCCGTCTTCACACAGAACGCCGAGATTGGTCATCCCCCTGGCGTCGCCGGCCTCGGCGGCCTTGCGGTACCAAGCAACCGCTTGCGCAACATCCTTGGCCACCCCTCGCCCGTCTTCATACATAACGCCGAGACTGGTCATCCCTCTGGCGTCGCCGGCCTCGGCGGCCTTGCGGTACCAAGCAACCGCTTGCGCAACATCCTTTGCCACCCCTCGCCCGTCTTCATAGATAAAGCCGAGATTGGTCATCCCCCCGGTGTCGCCGGCCTCGGCGGCCCTGCGGTACCAGGCAGCCGCCTGGGCATCATCCCGCGCCACTCCGTACCCGTTCTCATACATCACGCCGAGATTGTACATCGCCGAGTGGTTACCGCCGTCGGCGGCCTTGCGGTACCAGGCCAGCGCTTGCGCATCGCTTTGAGTTAAGCCCAGCCCATACTGGTACATGTATCCCAGCCGGTTCATGTCGCCGGTTCGTCCGCTGTCCGCCAATCGCTGGTAAAGAGGCGCTGCCGTGGCGTAATCCTTCCCGCCATAAGCGGCGTCGGCGCGCTTTTCCATCTCGTCCTGGTCCTGCACCGATAGCCTCGGCGGGGCGGGAACGGGATTCGCCGCCTGGGCGTTCACGCCGCGCAAGGCGCCCGCCAGGCAAAGGAGCGCACTCAGGAAGCCGTACAGGAGCGCCACCAGGGGCAGTGTTTTACCGCGCATATTCCTCCCTTTAGCCGCTGTCGCGCCGGAGCCTACTGGCCCAGCCGCTTCAGGTTTTCCTTAGCGTCTTGGTTCCCCGGCGCCGCGGTCTTGCGATACCAGGCAAGCGCTTCGGCCATGTCTCTTGCTACTCCTGGCCCGTCCTCATACATCGTGGCGAGATTGTTCATCCCCACGACGTCACCGGCCTCGGCCCGCGCAGACGCCAGCGCCCCCATACTCCATCCAGGATTTCCTTTTTGGTTTCGTGGCCAGTAACGAGTATACACCCAACCGCTGCCGTTGAAGCCGTTCGTCTCATCCTGTCCATCCCGAGCGACTCCAGCGGCCCAGGAACAGGCCAACTTTGGCTCCTCCGAATACGTAAGAGCCCGGAAGCATCTCATTTCAAGCGGTTTCTCAAACGCCCCCCGTCTTTCGCCCGGTTCGCTCCCCGTTCGCCGCGCCATCCTATCAGGCTGGCACCGGCGGGGCCTCCACCCGCCGCACCATGCTTCCAAACAGGCGCCGCGTCAGATGCAGGTTTCGCCGGTTCCGGCGACCATTGGCTTACATCATTTGGGGGTCGCGGCGATGCGATTCTAGACTTGGCGAAAAGGCGTTGGATTGCCGACGTGAGCAGGCGATGTCACTTAGAACCCAGCGTCGTGAGTGTAGCGGCGATGTTTCGACAACAATCGAGCTATTGCTTAACGAGTGGGTACAACAGTTTCTCAAAAAAGGTGAACGGACGAACAATGAAGACGATTTGTCCGGGTTCTGTGTTGGCCGGAGCGGTGGACGCTTTCGCTTTGTTCGGTGGTGCGGCGTCCACGAAGCCCTTAGAGATCACATCCTCGGTGCCGGCCATCACCCAACAACCGCAATGCCAGTGCCCAGACGTTAGAGCGAGCCTAACATCAAGGTATTCGGGCGGAGGTTCCGGAATGCGGAACTGTGCCTCGCCGTTCGCGTCAGTTTCGATGCGCAAAGGAGGCGGAGCTTTCGGAGGTTTCTCATATAGAAACTGCACGGATACGGCCTGCTTTGGCAGCGGGTCTCCATTGTTACCGTTGACTACGCGAACTTTCACTGCCTGAGCAAAGGAGAACTGGCAGAGCACGAGCACCCCAATCAAGGCTCGCATAATCGCCATTGTACTCAGGTTCACCAAATAATCCGGAATTTCCATTTTGGACTCTCCAGCACGGTCAGTATATACCCAGCCGCCATCTCTTGGTCCTGCGAGTTGCGTCTCTTCGGCTGGAAGCCGCCTTCGGCTGCACCAAAGTCCCACTTTCGACCTTTCGCGGGACAACAAAACCTGCGAGTCCCATCTTTCCAGCACGTTCCATGGACACCTCTCCGTCGCTTGCCTCCTTTTTCTTTGATCTTCGCTACACACAGCCTCCGCGTACCCCGTGGCCATCGGTAAGGCGGCGATCCTTCCCACCATCGCCCCGAACAGCCGCCTAGTCAGATGGCTCTCCGCCAGCATCAGCCAGTAGCACCGGGCATGCTTGACACGCGCCGGCCATCAGAAAGTTATCAGCAACTGCTCAAAATGGAAATGCAGGATAAGAGCAATCCGAGCGCGGCGCAACTGAAACCCAGCCGCGACGGACCGTGCGGAATGATAAGTCCTTAGGGTTGTATCGGGAGTGCGCCGGCGACGTAAAGGTGGGGAGCAAGACAAGGCCGATCGCCGGCGCATTCCCGATACAACCACTTGCACTAAACCGCTGGCACGGGCCTATGGGGATTGGTTTCCGGCGTGCTACACAGTTGGCCGCCATCGGGGAGGGGTTGGACTGACGCGGAGGGCGGCGTTGGATGGATCGCGCTTGAGAATGTTGCCGGAAAGAGGCCGGTCACAGGCTGTTCCGATTTCAAGATGAGGCGCGGCGACACACGTCGTCTCTGTCCGCGAGCGCGGAACCTGGCTCGGCGAAGAACTCGGGCCGCGACCATCATGCTTTCTACGAAGTGTCCAAGGGCGGCGTTTGGCGCGGCGTCGCCGTGGGCCGCAATCGCTCCGCGGGGCGCGATTCGATTACATGGAGATGTCCTGCCCCGCAAACCGGACAGACCGCTTCGCAGCGTTCGACGATGTCTGGCGGAGCGGTCCATGGCGGCGGCAGCTCCCGGCAGCGCTTGACCATCGCCCGGCGGTTGCGGTTTGACAGAAACCCGAAATGCCGGATCTTCACGAAGCCGCCGGGCAGCACGCGCAGCAGGAAGCGGCGAATGAACTCGACGGCATCCAGGGGCATCTCTTTGATCTGGTCATGGTCTTTCGAGTCCCGCCGCCGAATTTGCGGGCTCCGCGCATTCCCTGGAGGAGCGCCCCATGGTGTGGCTGGGGCAAACCGGAACGCCGTGGAATGCCGGCGCAAGCCGAACAGGTGCCCGAAGAGCGGCATGGTCACCGCCGCCATGGCGCTCCACGACCCCGTGCCCGCTCCGGCGAGCAGTCCGGCATGGTCCGGCCGAGTAAACGTTGGGCAGCCGGGGGACCACCGCAAACGCCAGGGTGAGCGCCGCGCAGCAGGCGAGCATCCGCCGCAACGCCGCCACGCGCGGCTGCCCGCTGAGCCCCGTCTCCCGCAAAATCGCCGGCAGCCAGCGTGCGCCATCTCTCCCCGCTCGCGGGCATAAGCTCAGAGGGCACCCCACACATGTTAAACTACGCTTTCGACCCCATAGAATGCTGCTTGCAAGAGAATTTGTTGCGTACCTCTCCCGGCAACTGGTCAGGAGGCTGATGCCCGGCGTCATCGAGACCACCGCTCCCGACCTCGTGGCACAGAAGATCGCCGAAGTCATCACCCAGGAACTGGCCATTGAAGATCGTCTGAACGACGAGGTGCGCGACCTGCTCAGCCAGTACAGCGACTACATGCGCCGCGAAAGCGTCAGCTACCAGGAGATGTTCCGCCGCATCAAGAACACGCTTATCTCGCAGCGCAAAGTCATCCGCGCCTCCGGCCGCGACACCGGCGACGCCATGAAGCTCTCGCGCGACAAAGTCACCGACATGTCCCACCGGATCGTCGAGATGCTGCGCAAGAGCCGCGAGCTGCGCCTCAAGGACAAAGACCCCAACAACGTGCGCCTGGAAATTCTCCGCCACATGACGGAGCTGCTGATGGTGGAGGACAAGGTGGACCGCGCCTCGCGCCAGAAGATCCGCTCGCAGAAACGCGAAGTTCCCGAAGGCAGCGAGGAGTGGGACCTGCTGCACCGGCGCTACTACTCCGAGGAGCTCAAGAAGCTGGGCATCGACCTGGGCAGATAGCTCAGCGCTTGTAGCCAATCATTCTGAGGAACGCCCGCCGCTTCTCCGCGTCTTCGGCGGTCTCCACGCCCTTGGGCGGGAAGCCGTCGATCACGCCCAGCACGCCGCGCCCCTGTTGGCTTTCCGCCACCACCGCCTGCGCCGGGTTGGCGGTGGCGCAGAAGATCGAGCACACCTCGGGGACGTCTTGGATTCGTCCCAGCACGTTGATGGGGTAGCCTTCGCGCATGGCTACCACGAATATGTGGCCGGCCGCGATCGCCGTGGCGTTGCGCGCGGCCAGCGCCTGGAGCGCGTCGTCGTTGCCATCCACGCGCGTCAGGCATGGCCCCGAAGCCTCGTTGAACGCCACCCCGAACTTGATCTGAGGGACGGAATTCACGATGGCCTCGTAAACGTCCTCGACCGTCTTGATGAAGTGCGTCTGGCCAAGAATCAGGTTTCCGCCCTCGGGAATCTCGAGCGGCACAATCTTCAGTTCCATAAACGCCATCCTACTCCGCTGCGCCGCCAGGCGCCACGGCCGCCGCGGGCCACGGAGTCCGTCGAAGAGAATTTACCGCAGAGGCGCAGAGACGCAGAGGAAAACAAAGCGTAAGAAAGAGGATCTAGGAAAGTGGGGAAGGTGCGTCTTGCCCGGGAATTTGGAGAGCGCAGAGATGGCAGAGAGCGCCGAGAAAATCTTCTTGAGTTCTCTGCGTCTCAGCGGTCGTGAGAAAAAATCAATCATTTCTCTTGACTAGCGATAACGCTAGTGTTATCATCGTTTCATGGGTTACCTCTCCAAAGTCCAACTCATCCAACGCGCCAACCAGACCCGCCAGTTC
>JBEKSR010000125.1:0-16302 GCA_049516835.1 Bryobacteraceae bacterium
CGTCTAGCCGTCGGCAGCCATGGAAGGGAACTACTTGATTTTCAATTGATTGCGGGACGGGCCGAAAAGCCGGCGTCGATGCCAGCCCTACCTGAGGCCGATAACTTGTAAACTCCCGCTAGAACACCTGAAAGCAGAACACCTGCTTGGAGCCTTCCGGACTGAGCGAGTATTCGCCGGGCTCCAGGCTTTCGTTCACCTCGATTCGATACAGGTCCGAGCCGAGGTGCGTGACCTCGACGCGGATGGCCTTGGGCGGGTGCTTGGGCGAGAACAGGATCTCGCGGCGGTCGCTTTTGGAATCGAGCTTGAAGAGCTGCAGGCGTTCGGGGGCCAGCTTGGCGGCCTGCAACAGGAAGATGGGCGACGCCAGCGGCGTTTTGACGGAAGAGTTGGCGCCCTCGATGACGTAGAGGGTATCTTCCTTCTTCTTCTCCTCCTTGGCGTCGGCGGCTTCGGTGGGGATGAGGTTCTCGGCGTGCTTCAGATAGGGGAGGTCCGCCTTGGGAGGGCGCGGACCGGCGTACTTCTGGGCCGTAGCCGTCAAGGCCACGGCGAAGACCAGCAGCAAGGTTCGTCGCAGCATAGCAGTTCGGATCTATCTTAAACCAAAACCCGGCCGCGGTTCGTCCTTATCGCGCGGCCGTTCGTCCATAATGATAAAGGTGATTACCCAAGCAGCATCCGAAAGCCGCGCAGCCAAGGCGATTTGGGGGGCCTTCCAGTCCGGCCGGCCACTCACGTACATCCGCACCGTCGAAGAACAGCGGGTCGCCAGAGTGCTGCGAGAGGTGGCTCTGGGCCTGTTCGCTTCGCCGGTCCCCATTTGGACGTGGAGTCTCACGGAGGGCCTCCGCCGCGATAACGAAGCAGCCGAGACCGGCACCCAGGCGCCTCGCCAGGCTCTGGACTTCATCGCCGCGCACAACGGCGCCGCTATCTTTCACCTCAAGGACTTCCATGAACCGCTGCGGGAATCTCCGGAGGTCCGGCGCCGTCTTCGGGACGTCTACGAAAACTGTCTGGACCAGCGGAAGTTTGTGGTAGTGACCTCCCCGGTGGCATTCATTCCGGAGGAAATCGAGCGGAGTGTGGTGTTTCTGGAGCTCCGGCCGCCCGACCGCGTCGAGTTGGTCGAGGTGCTGCGGGAAGAGGCTCGTGGCTCTGTCACCGAGGCGGCGCTCGACCAGATAGCGGGCGCCTTGTTGGGACTGACGCTCGACGAAGCTCGCTTCGCGTTGCGCCGGGCCCTCGCCGCGAACGGACTCCCCGGAGTCGATTTCCTGCGGCTCTTACTGGAAGAGAAACGCCTTCTGGTCGGCCGGAGCGGGGTGATCGAGTACATTGCCGAGGTGGCGGCCATCGCGGACATCGGCGGCCTCGAGGAGCTGAAGAAATGGCTGCTCGAGCGCCGGGAACTGTTTCGAATGCGCGACAACCTGACCAATGAGATCGTGCCCAAGGGGCTACTCCTCATGGGGATTCCAGGTTGCGGCAAGAGTCTGGCCATCAAAGCGATTGCGTCCGCGTTCGAGATCCCGCTATATCGCATCGACATGGTCGAAATCTTCTCCGGCAGACATGGCAAGCCCGAAGGCGCATTTGTCGAGGCATGCAGATTGTTGGAGGACATGGCGCCGGCGGTGCTTTGGTTCGACGAGATCGAGTCGGGGCTCTCGACCACCGATTCCGGCGGGGAACAGGGCAGGATTTTCGCGTTCTTTCTCACCTGGATGCAGGAGAAGGCCCACGGGCTGTTCGTCGCCGCCACCGCCAACCGAATCGACCTTCTCCCCGCGGAAATGATTCGCAAGGGACGCTTCGACGAGGTGTTCTTCGTGGACCTGCCGCGCGAGGACGAACGCATCGAGACCTTCAAGATTCACCTCATCCGCCGCGGGGTGGATGTGGCCGGATTCGACCTCGGAAAATTGACCCAGTTCACGGTTGGGTGGGCTGGCGCCGAGATCGAGCAGTGTGTGGTATCGGCCCTGACCAAAGCGCGGCTCGCAGGCCGGCCGGTGAGCGAGGAGGATCTCATCCGCGTCGCCGTGAAGATGGTGCCGCTCTCGCGCACCATGAACGAGCAGATCAATCACATCCGAGCCTGGGCCTTCGAGCGCGCCGTCCGAGCGTCTCTCCGCGCGGACTGAGGCACAAGACCGACCGCTCCCTAACCCGCTTTTCTCACACCGCCACGCCTCCCGCAGAAAGGTCCGCGAAAACCTGGGGACTGACGAATGCGTCCCAAGGCGCGCCCCATCCTTCGCCCAAACACCGGGGTGCCCTCTGGGCCCGGTCCATCGCCGCGCGGACGCATCCGTCTGTCCCCCGGTTTTCGCCCTTTTACGTAATCTCTCCTTCTTGGAGTGTGAGAAAAGCGCGCTAACGGTCGCGGCTCGGAATGAGGCCTCACATTGAGCCACGACTGTCAGTACCTACATGGTTGATTATGGATCCTTGTCAAGGCCCTGGGAGATTTGGCGGTTGAGGTTGTTGAGAATATCGACAAACTGAGGTTTCGAGATCTCATGATCGATTTTTCTTGATTTTTGCGACAAACTGGTGGAGAATACTCACGCTCCCAAACGGTAGAGCGCTATAAGAGGAGGAGGAGAACCTTGAGCAGATTCTTGTTTTCTGTCATACCATCGAATGATCTTGGGGCGCTTACCCGTTCGCTGCCAATTGCCCGGGAACTGAAGCTCAGGGGCCACGAGGTCGCTTTCTGCCACCCGGCGAAGGCCCCGCAAACCCTCATAGCCGAGGCAGGTTTTGAGAATCTGCTGCCCAATGATCCTCTCTATTCTCTCTTGCAGGACCGCCCCTTTCGTCTTCTCCGAAGGGGAAGACCCCTGCGAACCCTGAAGGCCTTGACTAGCCTGATAAGGGGAATGTCTGGCGGCACTGCCGAGATATGGAATGTTGACCACTTCAATACACGCCTCTTCGTTAGCGCAGAGATCACCCGTGCCAATGTTGAGGCTTTCGTGGGAATGATAGACTCTTTCCAGGCTGACGCAATCGTGGATTTCTGGAATCCGTGGGCCTGCATCGCGGCGAGACTTCTTAAGAAACCCCTGATCACCGTCATTCAGGCAGAACAGCATCCCCAAAGTCGAGGTTTCATCTGGTGGAAGAATCCCCCTCCCAACCTCCCGACGCCGGTCCCTCTTCTAAATGATGTTCTGACTCAATACGGCCTACCCCCAGTCAAGAGTTCGGGTGATCTCTTCGTCGGAGACCTGACTATGGTCCTCGGCACACCGGAACTCGACCCGCTGCCGGATACTGCCAACGTGACCTACATCGGACCGGTACTCTGGCAGAAACCTGAAGCCAAGGTCCCCGAATGGATCGCCGGGCTGAAGGCCAACAGGCCCGTGGTGTGGGTCTATCCCGGCAAGCTCCGATACGCCGGCAGTAGCCGCACTCAATTCGACTCGGAAGTCGTACTGCAGGCGTCCATCGAGGCGCTGGCAAAGGAGGACGTTCAGGTTGTCCTTAGTACCGGACACCACGAACTTCCGCGTTCATTTCTGCCCCTCCCGCCGAACTTCCGCTTCGAGCCGTTCGTGCCGGGACTTGCCATGGCGGCGAGAAGTGACCTTATGATCCACCATGGGGGGTATGGGTCGTGCCAGACAGGGCTGTACATGGGCACACCCGCAGTGATCATCCCTACTTACTCCGAGAGGGAAAGCAATGCCCGCAGGGTTGTGGAGCAAGGTGCAGGGGAGCTTGTCTTACCTTCCTCCGACGCATCTGGAAAAAAGAAGAAGGTAGACACGGCGGAACTGTCCGCTAAAGTGCGGAAGGTGTTGTCTACTCCTTCATATAAGGAGAACGCCGAGCGCATGGGGGCAAGACTTAGGGAATACGGGGGTGCACCGGAGGCAGCACGCCTTCTCGAAAATGTGGTTCAGTCCCGCGGGTTTACGAAGAGCCAATGACGCGAATTCTCCGCGGCTCCGCGTCGAAAAAGCCCTCCACATCTGGTTCCGGTTCTGCCGGGTCAGAGAGCGGTCGCCGCGTAAAAGCTCAGCGTGTTGTCGCCCTGCTTTACGATGCGGGTGCGGCGCAGGACTCTACATACATCGGCCAGCGCCTGCCGCACGGAGTGCTGCACCACGGTCAGCGCCGGCGGGTTCTCGGCGAGCAGTTCCAGCACGGAGGCGTATTCGCGCTCCAGATCGTAGGGCGGATCGAGAAAAACGATATCCGCGTGTTGCTTGGGCAGAGTCACCAGCACCGGCCCGGCGACCACCGTGGCGCGCGCCTCCAGGCCCAGCGACGCGAGATTCTGCCGGATCGCTTCCAGCGCCGCGCGGTTGCGTTCCAGGAAGAACGTGTGGGCGGCGCCGCGGCTGAGGGCTTCGATGCCCACGGCGCCGGTTCCCGCGTAGGCGTCCAGGAACGTCGCGCCTGCGATGCGCGGCCCGAGGATGTCGAACAGGGTCTCGCGGAGGCGGTCGGGCGTGGGGCGGGTGGCGGCGCTGGGGATGCTTTTCAGGCGGCGCGAACGGAACTCTCCCGCGATGACCCGCATCAGCCCACCGTCACCAGGCCGTAGCGGCGCTGCCAGTGGTCGCGGATGTAGGCGACGGCGCGCCGCAGATCGTCTGACGAAGGCGGACGGGCGATGAAATCCACGGCCTCGCGGCGCGCCACCTCGAGGATTTCGCCGTCGCGCAGGATGTTGGCCACCCTCAGCGACGGAAGGCCCGATTGTTTGGTTCCGAAGAACTCGCCGGGGCCGCGCAGCCTGAGGTCCATTTCGGAAATGTAAAAGCCGTCGGTGGAGTCCACCAGGGTGCGTATGCGTTGGCGCGCGGCGTCGTTCATTTTCTCGGTCACCAGGATGCAATAGCTCTGGGCGGCGCCGCGGCCCACGCGGCCGCGAAGCTGGTGCAACTGGGCCAGGCCGTAGCGCTCGGCCTGCTCCACCACCATGACGCTGGCGTTGGCGACATCCATCCCGACTTCGATCACGGTGGTCGAAACCAGAATCTTGATGAGGCCCTCTTTGAAGCGCTGCATGACCGCCTCTTTTTCATCGCCGCCGAGACGTCCGTGCATGAGGCCCACGGGGATATCGGGGAACACTTCGCGCGAGAGATGCTCGTACATCTTCTGCGCGGCTTTCATGGCCTGAGTTTCGGATTCTTCGATCACGGGGTAGACCACGTACGCCTGGCGGCCTGCGTCGATTTGCCGTTTCATGAAGCTGTAAACCTGCTCGACCAAGTCGGCGGTGGCGTGTTTGGTGACGATGGGCTTTCTGCCGGGCGGCATTTCGTCGATGACGGAGACGTCCAGGTCGCCATAAATCGTCATGGCGAGGGTGCGTGGAATGGGCGTCGCCGTCATCACCAGCACGTCGGGATGGACGCCCTTCTGCACCAGGCCGAGGCGCTGGAGGACGCCGAAACGGTGCTGCTCGTCGATGATGGCCAACCCCAGCTTGTGGAACTCGACGTCTTTTTCGAGCAGCGCGTGCGTGCCGATGGCCACTTGCGCCAGGCCCTCGGCCACCAGTTTCTTGAGCTGCGCCTTTTCGCGGCTGGTGAACGATCCGGTCAACAGCACCGTCACATAGCCCAGCTTGGAAAGGATCTGCTTGAAGTAGTAGGCGTGCTGCGCGGCCAGGATTTCGGTGGGCGCCAGGACGGCCACCTGGTAGCCGTTTTCGATGGCGATCACCGCGGCCTCGGCGGCCACAATGGTCTTGCCGCTGCCCACGTCGCCTTGCAGCAGGCGGTTCATGGGGTGCGCCTCCTTCATGTCGTCCGCGATTTCTTTGATGACCCGCTTCTGCGCCCCGGTGGGTTTGAAGGGCAGCATGGCCTTGACCCGTTCGCGCACGCGGTGGTCGATCTCGAAGGCGATGCCGGGCAGCAAGCGGGCCTTGCCGCGCTTCAGGGCCACGCCGCACTCCAGCCAGAAGAATTCCTCGAAAATGAGGCGGAACTGCGCGGGCGAGCGGAACGCGTTGAACAGGCGGAGGTCGGAATCGGGCGGCGGAAAGTGAATCTGCCGCAGGGCGGTCCAGCGGTCGGGCATTTTGAGGCGCTGGCGCAGATACTGCGGGATCTGGTCCTCGACGGGCGCGAGCGACTCCAGCACGCGGTGCGTGAAGACCCGCAATATGCGCGTGGTGAGCTTCGAAATCCCTTCGTAGATGGGGACGATGCGGCCGACGTGGAGCGTGGCTTCGCCGTCCTCATCGTCGCCGGAGAGGATTTCGAACTCGGGGTGCAGCATGGTCAGATCGCCCGAGTAGCTGTCGAATTCCACCTTGCCGTAGAGCGCCACCTTCATGCCGGCGGAGAACACGTTGGCCAGATAGCCGCCGTGAAACCACTTGCCCGCCAGCGTGGCGCGCGAGGCGTCGGTGAAGCGGACCTCGAACAGGCCCAGGTTGCGGCGGCGGAAGCCGGAGAGCTTGGCCGAGCTCACATCCGCGATGACCGTGGCCATTTCGCCCGGAGCGAGCTGGGCGATGGTCTTCATGTTGCTGCGATCTTCGTAGCGGAAAGGAACGTAGCCGAGCAGGTCTTCGACGGTGACGAGACCCTTGGCCCCGAGCATGGCCGCGCGGGCTGGGCCGATTCCTTTCACATAGGTGAGCGGGGTGGTGAGGTCCATGCGGTCTCGAACCCAGTGTAATGCAAAAGAAGCTCTCAACTACCAGCTTCCAACCGGGACCGGTGGCGTCGGAACCATTCTTGCGAGCCGCGCCGCGGGTAAAACGATGGCACGCTTGGCGCAGCAACAGGAACGACTATCTCGGCGTGCGGGCCTGACGCTGATCTCCCACGCTCCGTAGCGCCCATCAACCCATCGCTCGATTTCGGCGACGGTCATGAACGAGATCAACGTAATGCGACCGGCAAGTTCCGGATCGTAGCGGGAACCAAGGATTCTTGAAGACGTATGAAACGACGTCCGTATCGGCGACAACTTTGGTCATGCGGACGGGTCAGTTCGCTTGTGACCGCGCCATTCGCGGATCGTCGCCACGAATTCTTCGACGGATTCGTCTTCCGGCCAAAAGTCCCCGTGAAGCACGGACACGTCGGTGATAGGCCCCGTGCCCTGCTCAGCCATCAATTGTTCGATGGAAGGGTGCCCGGAGGAGGCATAGGGAACCGGCTCCGGTCGGACGTTCGGCTCGGCGTCTCGCTGCTGGCGATTCAGTTGGGTCACCCCTTCACCTCCACTACGAGCATACCAGCAGGACTTGAGACCATGCGGTCTCGAACCCAGTGTACAATGCCCTACGTGAGACCAACTCTGATTCTGCTGGCGGCGCTCGGCGCCTCGGCCGCCGATTTCCGGCTGGGCGTCATCGGAACGGACACGTCACACGTTCCGGCGTTCACCAAGATGCTGAACGGCGACCCGGGCGCGCCGGACCACGTGGCGGGCGCGCGCGTGGTGGCCGCATTCAAGGGCGGCAGCCAGGACATCGAGAGCAGCATTACACGCGTGGACCAGTACGCGGAAGATATCCGAACCAGGTGGGGCGTGGAGATTGTGGGCAGCATCCCCGCCCTGCTGGCGAAAGTGGACGGCGTGCTGCTGTCGAGCGTGGATGGCCGCGTCCACCTCGAGCAGGCGCGGCCCGTGATCGCAGCGCGCAAGCCGCTGTTCATCGATAAGCCGCTGGCGGCGACGCTCGAAGACGCGCGCGAGATCGCGCGGCTGGCCAAAGAGGCTGGCGTCGCGTGGTTCAGCTCGTCGAGCCTGCGCTATGGCGCCATCGGCGCCACCATGAAGTTTCCGGACACCACGGGCGTGGCCACCTGGGGGCCGGGGCCGTTCGAGCCGCATCACTACCTGGACCTCTCGTGGTATGCGATCCATCCCGTCGAGATCCTGTACACGTTGATGGGCCCGGGCTGCGAGACCGTGAGCCGCACTTCCGGGCCGGATGCCGACGTGGTGGTGGGCCGCTGGAAAGACGGAAGGATCGGCACCGTGCGGGCCATCCGGCCGTACAGCGATTACGGCGCGGTGGTGTTCCGCGCCAAGGAGGTGGTGGAGAGCCATCCGAAAGCGGAGGAGGCGGCCGACTATCGCCCGCTGGTGATGGAGATTGTGAAATTCTTCCAGACCGGCAAGCCTCCCGTGGCGAATGAGGAGACGCTCGAGATGTTCGCGTTCATGGACGCGGCCCAGCGGAGCAAGGAGCAGGGCGGCAGACCAGTGGCGCTGCGGTAGACTGAGATATCCATGTCCAAGCTGTTGGAGGGCAAACTCGCCCTCATTCTGGGGATTGCGAACAAGTGGAGCCTGGCGTATTCCATCGCCCAGGCGTTTTCGAGGGAAGGCGCCACACTGGCGCTGACCTATCTGGGCGACCGCCAGAAGGAGGCCATCGAAGAGCTGTCCACGGACTTGAACGTGGCGGCCATTCTGCCGTGCGATGTCACCCGGGACGAGGAACTGGCGGCGCTCGCGGAATCAATTGGGGCGCTCCGCCGCCCGCTCGACGCGGTGGTGCACAGCCTGGCGTTCGCCAACCGCGAGGACCTGACGCGGCCGTTCCTGGAGACGGGGCGCGCGGGCTTTCTGGTGGCGCAGGACGTGAGCGCCTATTCGCTGGTGGCGGTGGCGCGCGCTACCGCGCCGCTCATGAAAGACGGCGGCTCGCTGAGCACGCTGACCTACGTGGGGTCGACGCGCGTGCTTCCCGGTTATAACGTGATGGGCGTGGCGAAAGCTTCGCTGGAAGCCGCCATGCGGTACCTGGCGAGCGAGTTGGGCCCGCGCCAGATTCGCGTGAACGCGATTTCGGCGGGGCCCGTCAAGACGGCCTCGGCGCGCGCCATCAAGGATTTCTCGGCCGTCCTGGACGCCGTGGCGAGCCGCGCGCCGCTGCGGCGCAACACCGAACCCGCGGAAGTCGCCGATGCCGCGGTGTTTCTGGCCAGCGACCTGGGACGCGGCGTCACCGGCAATATTCTCTTCGTGGACGCGGGCATGCAAGTGATGGGGCTGTAGCCTGCCATAATGATAGGGGTTCTTTATGAAAGTAGAAGTCGTCCTGTCGGAAACGGACATCGCCGAGGAATTCGCTGAGGCCATCCAGGCTCGCGACCTGCCGGAGAAGTTTTTCTTCTGGTTTCCTCGTTCAGCCATGGCGTGGGCAACTTTGAGCCGGGACGCCGACCTGTATGGCGGGCTGCGGCAGACCTGGCAGGAGCTCTCGGCGGACGTCCCCGCCATGGTGAAGCCATTCGGCACGCGGGTTCCGGTGATCAGCTTCGGCGCCGGGGATGGAGCGCGCGACCGCGTGCTGATGGGCGCTTTGAAAGACGCCGGATTCGAGTGCCTGTATTTCCCCGTCGATGCCAGCCAGGCGCTGCTCGAGATGGCCTGCGCCGGAGCCGACGACGAGGATATTGAGACCGTGGGCATCAAGGCCGACATTTCCAGCCCCGTCCACCTGGTCTACGCGGCCGACGCCGCCGAGCCGCCGCGGCTGTTCATCATGTCGGGCAACACCATGGGCGCGTTCGATCCGCTGGGGGAAATCCGCTACCTGGCGCAGTGCATGAGGCCGGAGGACCGGCTGATTATCGACGGCGAGCTGTACGACGAGCAGAAAACCCTGGGCTATCGCGACAAACTAGCCACGCGGGATTTTGCGTCGGCGTTGTTCGCCAGCTTGGGGATCGGCCGCGACGATGGCGAATTCCGGTTCAACCACAAGCACGACGAGCGCCACGAGGGACTGCACCTGGTCACGCGCCACTTCCGCGCGGGCCGGGATCTTTCGGCGACCGTGGCCGGCGAGGAGATTCCCATGGAGCGTGGCGAGCGCATCGGGATGAACTTCGCCTACGCCTACACGCCGCAAGCCTTCCGCTGGTTGCTGCACGAGCAGGGCGGGCTGGAGATTCTGAAGGAATACCGCAGCCCCGACTCGCGGTTTCTGACGGCCGTGTGCCGGAAGTAGGGATGCCGGCTTCCGCCATACTCTTGATTCATTGCCCCGACCGCAAAGGAATTGTCGCCGGAATCTCCAGTTTTCTGTACGCTCAAGGGGCGAATATTCTCCACGCCGATCAGCACCAGGACAACGATCTCGGCCTGTTCTTCATGCGCGTCGAGTGGGACCTGGCGGATTTCGCCCTGGACGATGAGGGATTCCGCCAGAACTTCCAACCGCTGGCCGATAGCTTTCAGATGGAGTGGCGGCTGGCATATTCGGCGGCCCGGCCCGCCACGGCCGTTTTCGTTTCTCAGCACCAGCATTGCCTGTTGGACCTGCTGTACCGGCACGCCATCGGAGAATTGCGCTGCCACATTCCCCTCATCGTCGGCAACCACGCCACCGCCCGCGAGCTGGCCGGTTTCTACGGGATCCCGTTCCACTACGTGCCCGTGGATGCGGCCAACAAGGCGCAGGCGGAGCAAGCCCAACTGGCGCTATTGGAACAGCATGGGATCGAGTTGATCGTGCTGGCGCGTTACATGCAGGTGCTCTCGCCGGCCTTCGTGGCGCGGTACCGGCAACGCATCATCAACGTGCATCATTCGTTTCTGCCGGCGTTCAGCGGCGCGCGTCCCTACCAGGCGGCGTATCACCGGGGCGTCAAGTTGATTGGAGCGACCAGCCATTACGTGACGGAAGTCCTGGACGACGGTCCGATCATCGAGCAGGACGTGGTCCGCGTGTCGCACCGCGACCAGCTAGGCGACCTGGTGCAGAAGGGCCGCGACCTGGAGCGCATGGTGCTCTCCCGCGCCGTGCGATGGCACCTGGAGCACCGGATTCTGCACTACGCCGGCAAGACGGTGATCTTCGATTAGCGGGGCCGCCGGCGCTACGAATCATTCTCCGTAGCTGATTTCCAACTGCCGCGCGGAAATGGCGGAGTACACCAGCAGGATCAGCGCCACCGCCAGCAATCCCGGCACCGCGATCCAGAAGGGCGTGGGGTCGGCCTCAACCACCATCACGTTGAAGGGCGGCGGGATGGGGACCTCTACCGGGCAGAGGTTCTTCAGGTAGAAGATCACGCTGATCTTCTTCAGCAGCGTGGGGAGGAAGGGGTTCAGGTTTTCCCAGACCCATACCACGGCGGCAGCGATCATGGGGTTGCGGAAGAGGATGCCGCACATCAGAAAGACCGCGCCGTAACCAATGCACGCCAGCGTTGTCACCAGCACGTACGAGCCGAGCTGGCTCAGACCGGGGCCGTGCAATAGGTAGTCGGTCCAGGCGGGGCCGAAGTGGCGGCCGATCAGGAGGAACGATAACGCTGTGCTGCCCACGAACAGCACCAGCGCGGAAGCCAGGCCCGCCAGGTACTTGCCGGCTACCAGCACCTCGCGGCGCAGGGGCGTGAGGTAGTAGTAGTGCAGCGTCTTTTCCAGCATCTCGCCGCGGAATAGGTTCGAGAAAATGCCCATGCAGCCGAAAAAGATTCCGCAGCGGAGAAAGTAGAAGTGGTACAGGGCCGCGAACACCACGCTGTCTTCGCCCAGGCTGTGGCGTGCGCCGGGGTGGTTGATCTCCACCAGCCAGTGCATCAGCGACAGGAGCACGGGTGCGACCGCCAGACAGTAAATCCACCATCCGCGCCTGGAAAGGAAGGTCTTCTTCATCTCGATTCGCAGCACCGCGCCCATCTGGCTCATACCGCGCTCCCTTCGCCGCCGATCAGGTACTGATACACCGAGTTCACGTCGTCGTCCGCGGGCGCCACGGATTCCACCTCGAGGCCGGAATCCAGAATCACGCGGTTCAGCAGCAGGTAGAAGCTGTCGGCGTCTTTGGTGCGCAGCAGCAGGCCCTTGCCGTCGGCGTGGATCTTGGCTTCCACCACGTGGTCCTGCTGAAAGAGGCGCGCGGCCAGCATACCGGGCCGGTCGCAGCGGACCAGGATCTGCATGGGCTGGTCCTTCACCTCGCTGCGGACGTCCTGGATCTGGCCTTCGGCCACCACGTAACCCTGGCTCAGCAGAATCACCTGGTCGGAGATCTGGTCCACCTCGTGGAGGATGTGGCTGGAGACGATCACGTGGCGGCCCTTCTCCCCCCACTGGCGGAACAGCGCGATGGCTTCGGAGCGCGCCAGCGGATCGAGGCCGTTCAGCGGCTCATCGAGCACCATCACTTGCGGATCGTGGGCGATGGCCTGCGCCAGCTTGATGCGCTGCCGCATGCCTTTGCTATAGGCGGCTACGGTGCGATGGGCGGCGTCGGATAAGCCCACGAGCTGCAAGGCGGCCAAGGCGCGCTCGCCGCACTCGGCGTGGCTCATGCCGAAGACGCGCAGGTACGAGTACAGGAACTGGTATCCGGTGAGGCCCTTGGGGAACGCGTCGTACTGGGTGCAGTAGCCCGCCACGCGGCAAAGCTTTTCGGGATGGTCGGGGGCGATGCCCAGCACGCGAATCTCGCCTTCGGTAGGGCGGATCAAGCCGGTCATGAGGTTCATGAGGGTGGTCTTGCCCGATCCGTTGGGGCCTACCAGGCTGGTGATGCCGGGCGGAATGGTCAAGCTCACGTTATTGATTCCCAGCACTTCGCCGTAGAAGCGCGAGACGTTGTTGAAAGTGACCAGCGATTCGCTCACCGCACCACCTCCACGCCGCGGATCTTGCGGGCCAGCATGTACAGGCAGACCAGGCAGAGCACGGCCAGCGACAGCCAGCAACACCACGGAGGAAGTTCTTCGCCCTGCGCCACGCGGAAGAAGACCGCGCCATTGGTGGTGTGGGCGTCGCCCTCGAAGAGCCGCAGCCAGATGTTGCCAATCAGACTGCTGATATTGAGCAGGTGGCCCCACTTGGTGCGCTGCACGCCGTTGACCGCCGCGCCGAACCCGGCGGCCACGAAGAAGACGCCGAACATCAGGGCGCCGGCCACGGGCTTCCATTTCACCCAGGCGGAGAGCGCCAGCGCCAGCAGCGCCAGCACCACGATCCAGATCCACGCTCCGACGAAGAGGCCCAAGGCCAGGCTTGCATTGTCCACGACCCAGCTCCAGCCTTCCAGATAGCCCTGGAGCCCGAATAGCAGCAGGCCCGGCACCCAGGTCATCAGCGACATCAGGATCACCAGGACAGAGAGCTTGCCCAGCACGTATTCGAGCCGCGAAAAGGGCCGCGCCAGGTACAGCGAGAGCGCGTTGTTGGCCAGGTCGGGCGACACCTGGCCGGGACCGATGAAGGAGGCCAGAAACAGCGCCAACATGCTCTGCCATCCGAGCACCGACATGAAGAACGTCACGTTGATGGAGATCAGCCGGTTGGCGCCCGGCATGCCCACCAGGTTCAGCGCGCTGATGTTGTGCTGCACGTAGATGATGAGCGCGCAAATCAGCGGGTAGATAAAGCTGGCGATGAAGAAAATGGTGAGGAAGCGCGAGCGGTGCAGGTCCTCGAAGGCGTAGCGCGGAATCACCAGGAAGCGCGTCCACGACGACGTAAGCCCGCCATCGTACGGCCGGTAGGTCTTCTTATAAACGGCCATTGGCGGTCTCCATGGCTTTGAGGAAGATGTCCTCGAGCGAGTCGCGCTTGTGGCTGAGTCGGCGGATTTGCACGTTCTGCTCGGCGGCCACCTGGTAGAGGCGGCGAACCTCGAGGCCATCGGGCAGAATCAGCTTGACGCGGCCCTGCGCGCCGGGAGCGGTCTCGCAGCCCAGCTTTTCCATGGCTTCGAGGAAACACCCGTTAGGCCCGCCGCGCGTCTCGATCTCGAGGAAATTGCGGTTGGCGCGGCGCTCCTCCTCCAGGTTGCAGAGCGCGGCGACCTTGCCGTCCTTGAGGATCAGCACTTCGTCGCAGCACTCTTCCACGTCGCGCAGCAGGTGCGAGGAAAGGATCAGGTGCAAGTCGCCGCGGTCGCGGATCTCCTGAATGAGCTGGATCATGCGCACGCGGGCAGGCGGATCGAGCCCGTTAGTCGGCTCATCCAGAAACAGCAGCTTGGGACCGTGGGCGATGGCCTGCGCCAGCTTGGCGGCCTGCTTCATGCCCAACGAATAGGTGCCCAGGGCGCGGTAGCGCACTTCGCCCAGGCCGACGTAGAAAAACGCTTCGTGGGCGCGCTCGAGGGCGTGCTCGCGCGGCAGGCCCGCCAACTCCGCCATGAGCCGCACAAAGCGCACGCCGCTCATGTCGGCGATGAAGGCGTCGTTCTCGGGCATGTAGCCCACCAGCGAGCGCACTTCACGGGCATGCGTGCGGATGTCGCGCCCGAAAATGCGCGCGGTTCCCGCGGCCGGTTTGTGAAAGCCCAGCAGGGTGTTAATGAGAGTGGACTTGCCAGCGCCGTTGGGCCCCAGCAGGCCGATGGAGCGGCCGGTGAGCGCGGCTTTCAGTCGATTGAGGATGACACGCTGGCCGAAGCGAACTTCGAGGCCGTCGAGTTCGATGACCGGGTCCATGAATCTATCTAAACGCAGGTTGGGGCCGGCGTGTTCCCATCAATTGGGAGAAGGGCAGGGCGCCTCCGGCGATGCCGAGGAGGTTTCCGCTCAAGAGATCGGTCACGCTCTTGCCCAGCACATTCCGGTTACTGGCTACGGTGATCCGGTCCGGCTCGGCGTAGGCGGCTATGAGACTGGGTTTGAGATTGCCCAGGTCCTGGAGCGGATTCCGCCGGCCGGGCCCGGAGGGCACCCCCGCGGGGCCAAAAGCGTCCAGAAGCCCGGCCAGCGGGGCCAGCGTGGCGCCCAGGTTCTGGTAGACGACGGCGGAGAAGTTGACGTGGCCATCGCGCGGCGCCATGGAGAGGAAGCCGGCGGAGCGCGTAATCGAAGTTCCGGCGGCCTTGACCTGGAGCGCACGGGCCACCAGCGCCCGCGTCGGTCCGGCGACGAGGTAGCCGCCGGCAAAGGTGTAATGCGCCTCGGTCAGCGGGTTGGGGACGGCGGCGCCAATCATGTACCAGGTGTGGCCGTCGGCGGTCTCTTGCGAGGTGCGCAGCGGCTTGCCCCCGGACTTGGCGGTCTCCCGGTTGTACGCCTCCACCACCTTCTGCACCGTGACTTCGAAGCGGTCGGAGTCGTAAACTTCAGCCACCAGCTTCCACGAGGGCACCGGGAACGCGGGGCCATCGAGCACCACGGCGAATTCGCCGCCCAGGCTCGCGGCCAGGTCGGCGCGCACATCGAAGCCGGCCTGCTGGCGGGCGTCGGCGAGGGCTTTGTCGGCCGCCGCCGGCGAGCGCTGCTGGAGCGCCAGCGTTTGATCCACAATGGCGGCCGGATTCTTCACCACGAAGGCGGTGACCAGGGTGGCGTCCGGCGAGACGTAGTCGAGCGCGCCCATGGGCGAGGGTTCGGCCAGCCACGCGGCGATTCCGGTGCGTGGACCGTCGAAGCCCACGGTCGCGCGAGCCTCCATCTGGTGGTTGACTTCCTTCTGCTCGGCGATGATGTAGCGGGCGCCAGTGAGCGGCGGCGGCGCAGGCAGCCGCGTGAGGTCGGCGCACAACAGCAGGCCGGCGCCTTCGCCGTACCGCTGGGCGATGCGCGCGTAGAGACCGGTTTTTTGGAAGCCCGAATCCAGCGCCGCCGCGAACGCCGCGACCGCGCCGCCCGGCGGGCCGAAGGCCACCACACCGGGACGCGTTTCGATGGCGATGGGCAATCCCTGCCGCTTCAGAAATTCGGGAAAGCCTTCGCGCTTGACTTCCGCAAAGACCACCGGGCCGAGCATCTTGCCATCCGGGCCGGCGAAGGATGTGACGATGATCTCATCGCCGAGGTATTCGCTGGCGGCGCGCAGTTTCTCGATCATCGGCTCCACTTTGAGACCGCTGGCAACCCACCAGCGGCGCAACTCGGGGCTGTCCGGCATGTTCTGCTGGAACGTGGTTTGCACTTCGCCCAAATACTGCGCCAGGTTCGGAATACTCACCAGAAATGCCGTGGACGCAGGCAAGCGGCCGGCGAGGCGGCTGGAATACCGAAGATCGGGCAGGTGCAACTTTTCGAGACTGGTGCGGAGGGCGTCCAACTGCTTCAGCAGGCGGTCGCGGTTGCGGCTCCAGGAGATGTCATCGCGTACCGACAGCGGCTCGAGGCTGGCGTTGGTCACGGCCTGCTCGCCGGGATGGAGCACCTTTTCCCGGTTGTCTTCGGTCACCCGCACTTCACCCTGAATCACGGAGATGCGCGATCCCTTCACCCCGGCGCTCACGCTGAACACCGTGCCGGTGACGGCCACGCGGCAATCGGCGGTGGCCACGAACAGGTGGCCCGAGCGCCGCCGGGCGGCCTCGACGATGATGCTGCCGCGGTCCAGGTGAATGGTGAGATCGTTGCCGGC
>JBEKSR010000126.1:0-16105 GCA_049516835.1 Bryobacteraceae bacterium
TTGTCGATGTATTGCTTGTGCTCGATCAGTTTGTCCTTGAGCTGCTGCTTCAGGTAGATGCCCTTGTCGCCAGTCCGAGGCACGCGGTCGATGGTGTCCATTACCAGGTGGAAGCGGTCCAGCTCGTTCAGCACCGTCATGTCGAAGGGCGTGGTGATAGTGCCCTCCTCCTTGTAGCCGCGGACGTGGATGTTGTCGTGGTTCGTGCGCCGGTAGGTCAGCCGGTGGATCAGCCACGGATAAGCATGGAAGGCGAAGATGACCGGCTTGTCCTTGGTGAAAAGCTCGTCGAAATCCATGTCGCTCAACCCGTGCGGGTGCTCGGATTGCGGCTGCAGCTTCATGAGGTCGACCACGTTGACCACGCGGATTCTCAGGTCGGGCAGATGCTCATGCATGATGGAGACGGCGGCCAGAGTCTCCAGCGTGGGCACGTCGCCACAGCAGGCCATGACCACGTCGGGCGCCATGCCTTGGTCGTTGCTGGCCCACTGCCAGATGCCGATGCCCTGGGTGCAATGCTTGACGGCGGCGTCCATGGCGAGCCACTGCGGCGCCGGG
Organism: Bryobacteraceae bacterium; assembly: GCA_049516835.1. GTDB lineage: Bacteria > Acidobacteriota > Terriglobia > Bryobacterales > Bryobacteraceae > Fen-178. The sequence continues at coordinate 562 of JBEKSR010000126.1, forward strand.
TGTTTACCCGCGATGACGACGTTGACGTAATGGCGGCTGCGCAGGCAATGGTCCATTACCGACAACAGGCAGTTGGCATCCGGTGGAAGGTAAACACGCACGATTTCAGCCTTCTTATTGACGACGTGGTCGATGAAACCGGGATCCTGGTGTGTGAAGCCGTTGTGATCCTGCCGCCAGACATGCGAGGCCAGCAGATAGTTGAGTGAGGCAATCTTGCGCCGCCAGGGCAGGCCCGTTGTAACCTTCAGCCACTTGGCGTGCTGGTTGAACATGGAATCGACAATGTGGATGAACGCCTCGTAGCAGTTGAAGAGTCCATGGCGGCCGGTGAGTAAGTAGCCTTCGAGCCAGCCCTCGCATTGGTGCTCGCTGAGCATTTCCATCACCCGCCCGGCGGGCGCCAAAAATTCGTCGTTGGGCACGGTGGCAGCGTCCCATTGGCGCTTGGTCACTTCGAAGAGCGCTTCCAGGCCATTGGAGAGCGTCTCGTCGGGGCCAAAGACGCGGAAATTCCGCTGCTCGCCGTTCAGCTTGGCCACATCGCGCAGGAACCGCCCCAGCACGTGCGTGTCGCCGACGCCGCCCGCCCCGGGCGAAGGTACGGGCTCCGCGTAGTCGCGGAAATCCGGCATGCGAAGGTCGCGCAGCAGCATCCCGCCGTTGGCGTGGGGATTCGCGCCCATGCGCCGTTCACCCTTGGGCGCAAGTTCGGCCAGCTCCGGTTTCAGGCGGCCCTGCTCGTCGAAGAGTTCCTCCGGCCGGTAGCTCCTCAGCCAGTCTTCCAACAGCTTGAGGTGTTCGGGATGGGTAGCGGGGTCGGAGAGCGGCACCTGGTGCGCGCGGAATGTGCCTTCGACCTGCAGCCCATCGACGATCTTGGGTCCTGTCCAGCCCTTCGGCGAATTGAGGACGATCATGGGCCAGCGCGGCCGGGCAATGTTTCCATTGACGCGCGCCTCCCGCTGGATCTGTTTGATCTGTTCGATGGCCGTGTCGAGCATCGCGGCCATGGCTTCATGCATCAGCGCGGGCTCGTGACCCTCGACGAAGTAGGGTGTCCACCCGTAGCCGCGAAGCAACTGTTCCAATTCCTCGCGCGTGATGCGTGCCAGAACGGTCGGGTTGGAAATCTTGTAGCCGTTGAGGTGCAGGATGGGCAGCACCGCGCCGTCGGTGGCCGGATCCAGAAACTTGTTGGAATGCCACGCCGTGGCCAGCGGTCCGGTTTCCGCCTCGCCATCGCCCACCACGCAGGCGACGATCAGATCGGGATTGTCGAACACCGCCCCGAACGAGTGGCTGAGCGAGTAACCCAACTCGCCGCCCTCATGGATCGAACCCGGGCACTCCGGCGATGCGTGGCTGGGTATCCCTCCGGGAAACGAAAACTGAAGAAACAGCTTCCGCAGTCCGGCCTCGTCCTGGCTGATGTTCGGATAGATCTCGCTGTAGGTGCCCTCGAGGTACGTGTTGCCCACCACCGCCGGGCCACCGTGTCCGGGACCGGAGACGTAGATCATGTCGAGGTCGTATTTCTTGATGATCCGGTTCAAGTGCGCGTAAATGAAGTTCTGCCCGGGGGTGGTGCCCCAGTGTCCCAGCAGCATGTGCTTCACATCCGCCACAGTCAGCGGCCGCTTCAGCAGCGGATTGTCGTACAGATAAATCTGGCCCACCGATAAATAGTTGGCGGCACGCCAGTAGGCGTCGATCTTGTGGAGCAGCTCTGGAGTGAGTGTTTTAGTGTTCATGGTTCAATCCTTTCCGTTCACCGCCTCGGTTTGGAGAATGCGGCACACCGAGCGCGCAATCATCAGATCTTCATCCGTTGGAATGACGCGAACCGTGACCCGGCTGGCGTCCGTTGAAATCACCGCCGCGCTTTCGGCATTGCGCCGCTCACCCAGCTCGATGCCGAGGAAGCCCAGGCCATCGCAGATGCGCGCTCGGACGAGTGGGGCATTCTCGCCGATGCCTCCCGCGAACACGAGCGTATCCAAGCCGCCGAGCGCAGCGGCGAAGGCGCCAATCCACTTCTTCGCCTGATAACAGAACAACGCCACGGCTTCCGCGGCCCGGATATCATGGGCTTCCTGCGCGAGCAAGTCTCGCATGTCGGAACTGGTCTCCGAAACTCCGAGCAGACCGGACTTGTGGTTGACCATTTCGTAAAACTGTTTTATGGTCATGTGCTCGGTTCGCGCCAGGTACGGCGCCAGGCCAGGATCCAAGTCGCCAGAGCGGGTGCTCATCACCAAGCCCGCCGTCGGAGTGAAGCCCATGCTGGTGTCAATGCTCTTGCCGTCGCGCACGGCGGCGATGCTTGCGCCGTTGCCCAGATGCGCGAGGATGACGCGGCCAGCGGTTGCCGCCGGGTCGCCCAAGCGCGCGAGTTCTTCCATCAGATAGGCATAGGACAAACCGTGGAAACCGTAGCGTTCGACTCCCTTCGCGTCGTAGCGGCGCGGGATGGGAAGCAGCTTGGCAACGCGCGGCATGGTACGGTGAAACGCCGTATCAAAACAGGCCACTTGGGGCAGTTTCGGATGACGCTGGCGGAACGTCTCGATCAGTTCGATCTCGCTGGGCAGATGGTCCGGGTCGCACGGGCTGATGCGATGCAGTTCATCCAATAATTCCTGGGTGACGAGCTCGGGCGCGGTGTGTTGCATGCCGTGGACCACGCGGTGTCCCACAGCCCGGACCGATTCGAAACCATGCTGCTCTTCGAGCCAATCCATCAGAGAAGTCGCTGCCGATTTGTGGTCGGCAGCGTTGAGGCTGCGGCTGTCCCGCTGATTTCCGGCCGGGTCGTGAAACGTCAGATTCGTCCCGCTCACGCCGATGCGATCGACCGTTCCATAGAGCCTTCGTTTCAGCGGTTCGCCGGCCGGGTACACCGCGAACTTGATGCTCGACGAGCCGCCATTGATCGTCAAGATGCATCGGTCAGCGGGTTTCATGCATGGCTCCTTCGTCGTTCCGCAATCCGAATGCAGCCAGTTTCGCGCAGGTGGACTTGTAATCCGTGTGGAGGATGCTTCGAATCCCCAAACCTTCCGCGATCTGGACGAACATTGGGGTATTTTCGATATAGACTATCTGCCGCACCGGCGCCTGGGCGATGTCCAGCGCAAGCCGAAAGATGTCCGCGTCGGGCTTGCGGATATGGACGAAGCAGGAGGAGATAAAGAAATCCACGAACGCGTCCAGCTTGAACTTGTGAATCCGATAATCATTCACTACGCGCGCTTCGTTGCTGACGACGGCGATCTTCAGCCCGTACCGGACCTTGAGCTGGGCGATTAACTCAATCATCTCGGGGTAAGGCTTCGATTGGGCGCACATGAAACGTCGAAACTGAGCCCGGGTGAACGGTCGTTTTTGGTAGAAGACCACCCGGCCAAGATATTCTTCGAAAGTAAGCTTCCCCTCCTCGTGGGTTTCAAAGGTCAGGGCATGCCGCTCCTCCATCTCGGCCCACTCCAGCTTGAAGTGCTTCGCCACCCGTCTGCGCGCATGGCGATCCCACCCGTTGTTGAGCAGGACACCGCCGACATCCAGAAACAAGGTCGTGATCGGCATTCTTAGTTCACCAGTTCCTGCCACGTGCACAGAAAAGTAATGATGGCTTCCCGGTTCAGCGTACCGCAGACTTGGTTATGTGAATGCTCATTTGTCATCGGTTCGCCTCCATCTCTATTTCCCGTTCCGCGTGGACCCAATCTTGAACGGCTTGGCCGCTCTGGCGGCCTCGTAGCGCGTACAGTTCATAGGCCCGCTTGGCGATCTGTAGGGTCGGGGCATCTTCCCGGCCGAGAGGAGTTGGGCGGTGCTCGCCACTCCCCAGGCGCTCATACGTTGTAGTTATGCTTCGCAGCCTTTGCGCGAGTTCCTGGGTCAGCGCGCCATCCTGCAGGCGCCATCGCCAGTTTCCTTTCGTAGTTCCGGGAAAATTCATTCGCGCCTCCGACCCCAGTTCCAGGAAATCCTGCGCTGGAGTGATGGCTGTATCGGCCTGAGATGCCAGCACCTCACGGATCATGGCCCAGACAACCTCCCGGTCGTTTGCTCTCAGGCGTTTTTGCAGGGCTCTGCGTTGCGTGTCTGGCAACTTCCGATACCAGCCTGCCGTTGTGTCGTTATCGTGGGTTCCGGTATAGACCACTGAGTTGACGGGATGCCGTTCTGCCGGAACTGAATTGGCTTCGAGATTTGAGCCAAACTCGAATTGGAGCACCCGCGTGCCCGGAATCTGAAGCTTGCCGAGCAAATCCATCACTTCGGGTGTTGTGGCCCCGAGATCGTCGGCGATCAACGGCAATACCCCAAGGGCTTTACGGGCGGCTTCGAAGAAAGCGTCGCCTCCGCCAGGCTGGTACTGGCCGTTCACAGCCGTCTTGGCTTGTGGAGACACTTCATAGGTGCGGACAAAGCCGATGAAATGATCCAGCCGGGTGGCATCGAACCGTCCAAAAGCCGTCCGCAGGCGTTCGATCCACCAAGTGTAGTTCTGCTGTTGAAGCGCCTCCCAGCAATACACGGGGACACCCCACACCTGCCCCGTTTTGGAGAAATAGTCGGGAGGGACTCCCGCGACCACCGTCGGGGTTCCATCGGCATTCAGTTTGAAAAGACCGGGATGAGCCCAGACATCGGCGCTTTGGTGCGCCACAAACAAAGGAACATCGCCGATCAGCCGGATTCCTTTGGAAGTGCAATAAGCCCTTAGCGCTTTCCACTGCACTGAGAACTGCCACTGGACGAACTGATGGAAACGTATGTCACTGGCAAAGTATTTTTGCGCGCGAATGACGGCGTCTGGCTGGCGCGTTCGCAGCGCTTGGTTCCAACGGGTCCAATCCGAAGTGCCCTCGCTCCCCTGGATTGCCGAGAACAACGAAAAATCCTCAAGCCAGAAAGACTCCGCCTGTGCAAATGCGTCGAACTCAGATTGCCTGCCGTCGTGACTGTTCTTTTCGAAATGTTCGAATGCCTTTCTTAGCAAGCGCAACTTTAAGCGTGCCGCCGCAGGATAGTTCACCTTTCCCTCGCGCCCGGAGATAGGAAGCTCGATATCCTGGCGGCCAAGGATTCCCTGCTCCACCAACCGATCGGGACTCACCAGGAGCGGATTACCCCCAAAGGCAGACGGTGACTTGTACGGCGAATTATCTTCGCCTGCTGGACCGATGGGAAGCATCTGCCACCAACGCTGTCCACTCCGGACCATGAAATCCACAAAGGCCGCTGCCGACGGCCCCATATCGCCTATGGGATAGGGGTTGGAAAGGGAAGTTAGATGAAGCAGTATCCCGGAGGCTCGTGGATTCATTTCGCCCCCCCTTCCGAGGCGGGTTTCTGTTTCCGGGCCAGAAGGATCGCGCTGGAGCGCGCCGCTACCCGATAAGTCTTTGAATTGTCCAAGATCGCTTCTTCCCCGGCGGCGAACAAGTCTTGCGGCGCCAAACGAGACGAATCGACTGCCAGATGCCAGCCGAAGCCCCGCGGCAGCGGAGGCAACCCAAAGCCGGTCTCCACCATGCCCGCGTTGAACATCAGGAAAAGCATGTTCTGCCCGTCTTTATGGATAAGGCAGGCGAGCGCTTTGCACTTTGGGTCTGCCCAGTTGGGCGCTCCCTGTTGCGGACCAAGCCAATGAATCCCGGTGTCGGTGTAGAATTGCTCCTTGCTTAGCACCGGATGCGCATCGCGAAATGCGATCATGCCACAAGCAAACCGGTGGATTTCCTGGTGCCGTTCCAGACAGGTCCAGTCAATCCAACTGGTTTCATTGTCCTGGCAGTAGGCGTTGTTGTTGCCGCCCTGCGTGCGGCGGAATTCGTCGCCGCCGAGCAGCATCGGCACGCCGCGCGAGATCAGCAGGGTGAGAAGAAAGTTTTTGATCTGGCCTTTCCGCAAGGTCTCGATCCCGGCATCCGGCGTTTCGCCTTCGGAGCCGTAGTTCTCGCCGAAGTTGGCGTCGGTACCGTCATGGTTGCCTTCTCCGTTTGCTTCATTGTGCTTGTAGCGATAACTCACCATGTCGTTCAGAGTGAAGCCGTCGTGGCAGGTGATGAAATTGATGCTGCCCTCGGGGCCTTTGCCCGACTTGGTGTAGATGTCGGCACTGCCGCAGATGCGGCTGGCGAATGAACCGAGCATGCCATCGTCGCCGCGCCAGAAACGCCGGACATCATCCCGGTATCGGCCGTTCCACTCCGCCCAACGCCGCTCCGAAAAACTGCCCACTTGGTATGCACCGGCGGCATCCCACGCCTCGGCAATGATTTTCACGTCTCTCAAGATCGGGTCCTCGGCGATCCGTTCGAGAAGCGGGGCGTTGGCTAGCAACTTGCCGCTGCTATCCCGGTCGAGCACCGACGCCAGGTCAAACCGGAATCCATCCCCATGCATCCCTACCGTCCAATATCGGAGCGCGGCCAGGATGTGGTCTCGCACCACGGGATGGTTGGCGTTGACGGTATTGCCAGTGCCTGCGTAATCCTTGTAGTAGCGCTTGTCGTCCGCCAGGGAGTAAAAAATCGCGTTGTCCAGCCCGCGGAAACAGAGCGTCGGACCCAGTTGGTTTCCCTCCGCCGTGTGATTGAACACCACGTCCAGAATCACTTCTATGTCGGCCTTGTGAAAAGCCTGGACCATTTCCTTGAACTCCAGCTTCTGCTGGCCCAAACCTCCCGAACTGCTGTAGGATGCTTTGGGCGCAAAGAAAGCTACGGAATCGTATCCCCAATAATTTTTGAGCGGTTGGTTGGTCTGCGGATTCTTGCGCGTCACAGAAGTTTCATTGAACTCCTGGACGGGCATCAACTCGACGGCGGTCACACCCAGAGTTCTAAGATAGGGAATCTTTTCCATCAGGCCCCGGTAGGTTCCCGGATGGTCCACCCCCGACTTGGGGTGAATGGTAAAGCCGCGAACATGCGTTTCGTAAATGACGGTTTTCGACCACGGGTGCCGGGGTGGCTGGTCTGCAGCCCAATTGAAGGGATCGTTGACAAAGACGCATTTGGGCATCGAGTTGGCATTGTCCAGCTTCGAGAGAACCAAGTCTTGTTCCGGCGCCGACGGGTCGTATCCAAGCGCCGACGCGAAGTCCCACGGGGGCGAACTCGCAATCGCGGTGGCAAAGGGATCGAGGAGCAGCCGGTTGAAATTGAAACGGTGTCCTTTGCCGGGCTCGTAGGGACCATCCACGCGATAAGCATAGAGTTGACCGGAACCGATCCCCTCCACCCAAACGTGCCAAACGTCGCCGGTGCGGTTGCGCCCTGAATCGAGATCGATGACCCGGGCGGGCGCAGCGTCTTCGGGATGGTCGAACAACTCCAGTCGGACGCGGCTGGCCCAACGGCTGAAAATGGCGAAATTAACTCCTCCTCCCTTTTCCTGGGTTCCCAAAGGCAGAGGGGAACCCGGACGAACGTCGGCGTGATCGGAGATCACCGAGATGTAACCGTGCAACTCACGCTGAGCCGTCTTCGTCATCGTTGCCATAGGATTCGAGCGGATTCCAACGGAACCGCCACCCCGGATCGCTGAGGTACCACTCGCGCCGTGTAGTCCCTCGCTGGACGTGTAGTGGGTACCGTCGCGTGATAGACGCGCCGGCGGGATGCGTCAAGTTGCGGTCGCGCGCACTTCATTTCCACCCGTACGGGATCGCTACCGCCGATTCCGTCCGCATAGAGCTCAACTCGCGCCGCATTCGGGTCGAGATTGTTCAGAAAGATTTCGACTTCAAACACGTAGTGGTCCGCGTTGGTTTCGACCCGCAAGTCGCCGAACCGCAGCGAGACCCACTTTCCCTTCACCTCGTGCCACCAATCGACCACCTGCCTGCCCATTGCGCCTTTATTCGCCGCGCGCTCACGGTAGGCGGCTGCCGCCGGGAGGTAGTGTTGCTCCAAGTATTCACGGACCGCGCGGCTTGCGGCAAAGGCCGGCGTTAACCGCGCCATGCTTTCCCGCATCCGTGCTACCCAGGCAGCAGGAATACCATTCTCGCCGCGAGTATAGAACTCTGGAATTACCTCCCGTTCCAACAGATCGTACAGGGCTTCGGCTTCGGCAGCGTCCCAGGCCGGGTCCTCGCCGTGTTCCTGGCCATCTCCCAATGCCCACCCGACTTCTGGCGTGTAAGCTTCCGCCCACCAGCCATCCAACTCGGATAGATTGATGCCTCCATTGACCAGCACCTTCATGCCGCTTGTCCCGCAAGCCTCCCAGGGACGCCGTGGGGTGTTGATCCAGACATCCACACCCTGCACCAAGTGCTCGGTCAGAAGCATGTCATAGTCACTGAGAAAGACCGCATGGGGGCGCGTCTCCGGCCGCCGGATGAAATGCATCCATTCCCGAATCAGGGCCTGTCCAGCCTGGTCCGCCGGATGCGCCTTACCGGCGATGATGAGCTGCACCGGGCGCTGCTTATTGGTCAACAGGCGAAGCAGGCGCTGTGGGTCGTGCAGGAGCAAGTTTGGTCGCTTGTAGGTCGCGAACCGGCGAGCAAAGCCCAGCGTCAGGGTATTGGGATCGAAGAGATGCTTCGCGGCTTCGACGTCCTCGGACGGCGCGCCTGCTGCGGCCAGGTCCCGGGACAACCGTTCGCGAGCGTACTCGACAAGAGACTTACTGGCCGCGGTGCGAAACTGCCAGAGCTTGGTGTCGGAGACCCGGCGAATGTCCTGTTCCAAGGTCTCCGTCGTCCCCAGCCAGCGGTCCTTTCCACAGGTCTCGGTCCAAAGATCGTCAGCCGGGGCAGAGTCCCAAGTGGGCGTGTGGACTCCATTAGTCACATGTCCGATCGGGACTTCGTCTTCCGGCCAGCGCGGGAACAGAGGCAGAAAAAGGTGCCGGCTCACCTTTCCGTGCAGGCGGCTTACACCATTCACCGACCCACTCCCGCGGATTGACAGATAGGCCATGTTGAAAGGCTCCGACGAGTCATCCGGGTTCTGGCGGCCGAGAGCCAGCAAGTCATGGAGCGAAATGCCGAGCTTTTGCTTGGCGTATCCGCCGAGGTATTGCTCGATGAGAGCCGGAGCGAAACGGTCAAAGCCCGCGGCCACCGCCGTGTGCGTGGTGAAGAGATTGCCGACTCGAGTCGTGGCCAGTGCCACTTCGAAGGGCTGCCCTGTCTGTTCCATGAAATCGCGGGCGCGTTCCAGGACGGCGAAGGCCGCGTGCCCTTCATTCAGGTGGCAGACCTCCGGTTGGATCCCGAGAGCGCGGAGCAGCCGCCATCCGCCGATCCCGAGCAGCATTTCCTGCTTGAGGCGCAATTCCGGCCCGCCCCCATAGAGCTCGCTGGTGATCCCTCGATGAGCCGGGAAGTTCGCCGCGTCATTGCTGTCCAGCAGGTAAAGCTTCACCCGGCCAACCTTCGCCTGCCAGGCGCGCAGCCAGACCGAGTATCCGGGCAACGCGATCTCCAACCGCAACCACTCCCCGTTTGGCTGGCGCAGCGGGGTGATCGGCAACTGTCCGGGATCGTTATACGGGTACAGGGCCTGCTGCTCTCCGTTTTTGTCGATCACCTGGCGAAAATAGCCCTGCTGGTAGAGCAGTCCCACGCCGGCCACCGGCACACCCAGATCGCTGGCGGCTTTGAGTTGATCACCGGCCACATTACCGAGCCCGCCCGAGTAGATGGGCAGAGCTTCGCTCAGCATAAATTCCATGCTGAAATACGCGGCACAGGTCAGTGCAGCTTCCGAATGATTCCGCTGAAACCACGCGGGCGCTTCCGCCGCCTGTCGGCTGGCTTCGATCAGGCCATCTACATTCTTCCGGAAAACGGGATCGGCCAACACGCGTTCGATCCGGTCGCGCGCGGCCGTCTGCAGGACCACCCAGGGGTTATGCGTGATTCCCCACAACTCCGGGTCAAGCTGACGCCACACTTCGTCGGTGGCATGATTCCACGACCAGTGCATATCCAAGGCGAGTTGCGCCAGAGAATCGAATCCCTCGATTTCCGTGGGTAGGAAATGGTATATGGGGTGGCTGGCACGGGCTTGTTTGCTCATGATTTGTCGCTCCTATCCGGCGTTGCCGCCAAACTATCGTTGACAATCGCCCGTGATTCCGCCCGCCACAGGCAAATGGCCTGGCTGATGGCGAGGATATGCCATTCATTGAAAGCCTTATCGAACGCAGAACCACGATGCCCCGAGGTGCCGAAGGCAACTCGTTGTTCCTGCACTGAAAAGTCAGGCGCCTCCGTATAGAAGGCCGTGACGAGTCTGGGTACGTTTACCAGCATCGATGCTTCGGCCGGCTTTCCTGCACATGGACTAATTTTCATGCCTCTCTCGTCAAATGCCGTGCTGACCTTTGCGCCACGGTCTCCATCAGTTTGTCGAAGGGTTTGATGAATTTCTCGACTCCTTCGTCTTCAAGCTGCCGAGTCACATGGTCGATGCTGATGCCCAGTTCCGGCAGTCGCTCCAACACCGAGCGGGCTTCCTCGACATCTTGTTCGAGCCGGGCTTTCGGCTCTCCATGGTTGCGGTAAGCATCCAGGGTTTTTATCGGTGCCGTGTTGACCGTGTCCGGTCCGATGAGGGCCTCGACGTATTCTACGTCGCTGTAGTTCGCGTTCTTGGTGCCGGTGCTGGCCCAGAGCAACCGCTGGACACGAGCGCCCTGGGCAGCCAGCTTCCTAAACCGGTCGCTGCCGAAGATCTCTTTGTAGATTTGATAGGCCATCTTCGCGCTGCCGATGGCAACTTGCCCGCGCGTCTTTTTCGCGAGGTCTGCCTCCTGGCCGCCTTGTGCCATGAGTTTTTCCAGCAGCGGATCCACCAGCGCATCAATGCGGCTTACAAAGAAGCTGGCCACCGAGGCTACATGCTTTACGGGCTTCCCTTGGGCCGCGCGCGCTTCGATGCCGGCGATGTATGCTTCCGCCACCTGGCGGTATCGCGGCAATCCGAAGAGCAACGTCACGTTGACGTTGATTCCTTGGCTGATCAGTTGCTGGATGGCGGGCAGCCCATCGGCCGTCGCAGGAACCTTGATGAAGACATTCGGCCGGTTCAGCGCGGCCCACAACCGGCGGGCTTCCGCTATGGTCCCGCTGGTGTCGTGCGCCAGGTGGGGATTGACCTCCAGGCTGACATAACCGTCTTTGCCATCGGTTGTGTCGTAGAGAGGCCGGAACTCGTCGGCGGCGCTCTGGACGTCGCGCTGGCTGAGGGTTTCGTAGGTTGCCTCAGCGTCCTTGCCCTTAAGCGCCATGGCCCGAATGTCCTCGTCGTAATCGTGGCTGTCCGCGATCGCCTTCTCGAAGATGGATGGATTCGAGGTCATCCCCCGCAGTCCATCCTCCTCGATCAGACGCCGGAGCCCGCCGCTCGACATCAGATCTCGCCGGATGTAGTCCAGCCAGATGGATTGACCCAGCGTTCCCAACTGTTTCAAAGGGTTACTGCTCATGATTCTCTCTCCTTGCTTTCCAGACTTGCTACTTTAGCGAGGCGACGCCGGTGACGCTCGGCGCCACTGAATCGTGCTTGGAGGAATGTTCGGACCAGCTCCCAAGCGACGGCATTCCCGACCACGTGGCCGCCCAGGCAGATCACGTTCATGTCGTCGTCCTCGACACCCTGGTGCGCTGAAAAACACTCGTGGATCAGGCAGGCCCGCACGCCCGGCACCTTGTTGGCGGCAACGCACGCACCCACGCCGCTACCGCAGATGGCCACGCCGCGGTCCACCTCGCCGCGAGCAACTGCACGGGCCAAGGGCACAACAAAATCCGGATAGTCATCGTCCGGCTTCGCCTGGCCGTCGCCAAAGTCGACCACTTCATAGTCAGCCTCACGCAACATCCCGGCCAGATACTCCTTCAACTCAAATCCTCCATGATCGGCAGCGACACCGATGCGTTTCGGCGTCCTTGGCAGCACTGTCGGCGAATCGGGCATTGTTCTTCTCCAGCAAGGCTAGTACTCGCTCACAGACGTTCTCAGCGGTCAAGCCGCAGTCACGTACCAGCACCGGCGCCGAGGCGGGTTGGAAACCCCGGCGCCATCGCCATGCCGGCAGTCGCAAGAGACGCTTTCAGTGGCGGCCCGCCGATTTCAACGGTGTGCGGGGTACTTGGCAAGTTCCGCCAGCAGTCTCCGCGCCGGCTGAGGAACCGCGACTTTGCCGTCCAGGATTTCCCGGCGGGTAACATTGGAGCCGTACATGGCTTGGTCTCCGCTGTGGTCGGCCTGCACGACGGCGCCATCCACGCTGGCCCCGGCAAAAACCCCTTTACTGCGCGAATAGCTCAGGATCTCCGCATTGAGCTTTACGTCCGTGCCAGCGGCTGCCTGTCTGCCCACCGGCCCGGCCGCCACCGTGGCGTCGGCGCCGATCTTGAATTTGTCACTCATCAGGCTTTGCAAGGCATGGTCGTTCATGAATAGCATCACCACGTCGGTGAAAGAGGCACCAATCTGGAAGCCGACGCTCCCGCCCCCGACAGCCACAAACATCGGGGCACTCCAGCCATTGGCCGTGCGGCAGGTGGCCAGTCCCTTGCCGTAGTTGCCACCGAATATGAAGGCGGCCTTCTCCTCTCCTGGAATGATGGCAACGCATTTCGCCTTTTCCAGCAGGTCTTGGGGAATGCCCTTGTCAGGCGTTCTCATGATCTCCTGGAAGACCTGGGTCGCTTTTTGAACACGCCCAATGTCATCATCGCGATCCGACGCCAAAGCAGGCAGGACCAAACCCAGGCCCGCTACCGAAACGATCAACAAGTTGTTCTTCACGATATTTCTCCTTATAGGTTACACTTTTTCAGGGCTGGTTAAGCTATCTGCTGCTCCCGGCAAGTTGCCCGCGTTGAGGCGCGTGCACTGCAACCTCCATTGCGTGCGTCGTCTGCAGGATGTCCCTGGCCTTGGCCACCTCGTCCGCGGTGCCGTGCGCCAGCAGGAGAAACTTGTCGGACTTGAGCGCCGCCTCGTATTTCACGACGCTGTCCTTGGGAATGCCAATGCTGTACAGCCCCGCGCCGAGCGTACTCAATCCGCCCACCACAACGGCGCCTTCCAGTCCGCCGATGATCCAGGCGACCAACGGGCCGGCTACCAATATCGGCCCGATTCCTGGAATGGCGAAGAAAGCGGCTCCAAACAACATCCCCCAGAGACCACCCCAGAAGGCGCCCAGTTTGCCCCAGTACTTCATGCGGTCGCCGGTGTTATAGTATCCGACGACGTGCTCGTCGGTATGATAATCCTTGCCGACGATGGACATTTTCCTCATGTCAAACCCAGACCTCTGCAGTTCCTTCACCGCTTCCTCTGCTTTGATGTGGGTATCGTAAATGGCTACAACCGAGTTCGTTTCAGACACGATTTACGTTCCTTTCTTTCGAAATTGATTTTGTGGCATTTCCTCGTGAAATCCGGCGGCACTGGCGCCAACCTCGTGAACGAATTCTGAGAACCTCCGCATCATTGCGGTCGGCCGCTTCCTGGCATCGAATGCACAAAGGAGTCCAGGGTACCGCCCGCAGACGTCTCAGGCCGATCACGGTTCCGCAGCACAGACAGGCCCCGAAGGCGTCCTCCTTAATGCGGACCAGCGCAGCTCGGATGTTGCGGAGTAAGCCGGAGCACCAGCCGAGGTTGGCCATGGGGAGTTCGCGGTCTGCGGTGTGCCAGATTTCTTCCAGCACGTCGGCGATCTTCTCGCTGCCGACGTTCTGCCGGTTTTGCAGCAGCGCCCGGCCGGCACCCGCCTGTTCGGCCTTCAGAATCTTCTTGAACTCTGGCAGTTGTTCCCGTTCCACCCGCTACCTCCTTCCTTGCCACTTCACGCGACAGCGCTGCTTTAGATCCCCTGCGGTAAGATTCCTCATCGTCGAACCCTATTTGGCTCGTTTGCTATCCGGACCTTCTTCTGCGTTGAGACCCTCGCTAGAGTTGGAACGATGAGACAGGCTCCCAGTCTGGAAGCCAGTTTGCGCCGATCACCTCCCGGGCAAAACCTTCCCGCCAAGATTCGATATCGCCTTGCCGAGATCATCGATGCCCTTGCCTACTTCTTCCACAGCGTAGGCACTCCCCTCGGTGAGCTTTCCGGCCAGCATCCTTGTATCTCTGACGATTGCGGAAACGCCCGACTTGGCTTCACTGCCAGCCCAGTCGGCAGACTGTTCAAGAAGGAGTGCCCCGGCCTTCATCTCATAGCCCGCTCTGACGGTCTCTTTCTTCGACCAACTCTCTTTCGCCTTAATTTGGTGCGATTGCGCTAGAGCGCGGTCCGCGCGCCGAAAGCTGTTATCCATCTCGCTGAGATTATTCGCCGCCTTTCTCTGCATATCGACGGCCAGCTTTTCCAGTTCTTGGGCCGAGGAGTTCAGTGAATGATTGACGTCCCCGCTCGCGCGGCCAGCCTCCAACTTCACGTAGGCTTCGCCCTTACGGATCTCCTGCGCCGCCTTCTCGTAATCCTTTGTAAGAAACGCCTGGTGCGCGTTCTGAAAATGGCGATCCGGCTCCGCAATGTAGGGATACCAGGACGTCTCGTCCAGCACTACCCAGTCGCGTTCGAGATCGGCACGATGGGCCGCCGCAATCACAGCGTCGAACCGCTTCACCTCGATCACCTTGCGACCGTCCAGATCGGCGGCCAATGCGCTTAATTGCTTCATTGTCACGTCGATGTTTTCTTTTACTCCTTGAGAGGCACCCGAGATCTCTTTAGACAGGAGATCCGCGCTGGCACGAATAGCAGCGGCTGCCGTGGCTGGGTCTTTCATCATGAAAGCTTGGCGCGCGGATTGCAGCTTCCTGCTCAGATCGTCGATTACCGGAATGTAGTCGTTATCTTGGACAACTATCCAGTCTTCTGGAGTCTTGGGAGCGATCTCCGATTTGGAGGTGCTCTGGCCGGTGGCCGCAACAGGGGTCTTCGATGCCCTGCTATCGGAGTCGCTGCTACCCTTGCTGCACGCGACGCCGAAAAAAGTCAGTACAGTAACTGTAGCGGAAAGAACAATCGTCTTCATACCATCTCCTTTTTGCTCCGGTTCACGATGCACGGCCGGCTTGGGCGGTAACATCCGTGTGCTTGAGTACTTCGCTCACGATCAGGCGATCCCGCGGAAGCCACGCCTTAGAGTCCATACGGTAAGATTCCTTAATTGCCGAACCCCTACTGTCCAGGCCCGGTCAGCAAGCGTTTGAGCGCGTCCATCGCCTTGCCGAAGTTTCCCCAATCCCCCTGCTGCATTGCCTTCTGGGCCGCGTCGAACTGCGCCCTCGCCTGGCCCAATTCCGGGTGCCCACGCGGCGCCTGCCCGGCACTCTGGGGTTGCTGCGTCCCGAAGACGGATTGGATTATAATGGCCCCCAGAATTTGGACCACGCAATAAGTTAATTTCGGAGTCGGCGGTCGCGAGGGAGAAGGGCGATGACGACGACGCGAAAGCAGTATACGCCGAGGTTCAAGGCGAAGGTGGCGCTGGAGGCGATCCGCGGCGAGCGAACGCTGAACCAGCTGGCCTCTC
>JBEKSR010000127.1:0-15796 GCA_049516835.1 Bryobacteraceae bacterium
CCTTCCGCGGCACGGAGCTTGACGAGCCCCTGGACGTGTGGACGCCGATCGATCTGGATGCCGCCGCGCCGCGGCCGGACCCGTTCTCGGATCCGCACCAAAGGGCGGACGCGTTTCTGAATATCGCCGGCCGGCTGAGGCCCGGAGTGCGGTTCCAGCAGGCGCAGGCGGAAGCCGCCACTATCGGCCGGCAATTGCAGAGCGCCTATCCCGGAGCCTATTCGGAAGAAACCAAGCGATCGGGGGTCATCCTGGACCGCAACACCACGCTGGGGCCCCTGGGCCGGGACATTGCCGGCGGGGTTCTGCTGGTGCTGCTGATCGCGGCCGGGTTCGTCCTGCTCATCGCGTGCGTCAACATCGCGACCATGCTGCTGGCCCGCGCTTTGGGGAGACGGCGGGAGATCGCGGTGCGGCTGGCGCTGGGCGCCACGCGCACCCGACTGGTGCGCCAACTGGTCACCGAAAGCCTGGTGCTTTCGGTGGCGGGCGGTGTGGCCGGCCTGTTGGTCGCAATCTGGGCCGGAAGGCTGGTGCCGCTCATTGCCAGGGACCTAAATTTCCTCGATCCCCGGCTCGACTTCCGCATGCTCTGCTTCAACGCCCTGGTTTCGATCGCCACGGGTCTTCTGTTCGGCCTCCCGCCCGCTCTGGAGATCTCGCGTCGGGACCTCGCGCTCGAATTGAAGGCCGGCGGCACGGCGCCGGTTTCCCGCTCGCGGCTGCGCAGTCTGCTGACGGTTTCCGAGATCGCGCTCTCGCTGGTGCTGCTGATCGGGGCGGGGCTCCTGGTGCGCAGCTACCGCAACGTGCGCACCCAGGAGATGGGGTTCGTTTCCGAGAATGTCCTGCTGATGTCGATCGACCCCGAGCGGCTGGGTTACAACGACGCCAGGCGCCAGGAGCTTTACCGCGATCTGTACGCGCGCCTGAACGGGATGCCGGGGGTTGCGGCGGCGACCCTGGCGGAAAAAACGGTGGCCTCCGGCGGGTTCACGTCGCGGTACTTGCTGGACGGCGTTGCTCCGGCGCGTGAGAACGCTTTCGAGGTACGGAACGATGCGGTGGCGCCGCGCTATTTCGAAACGCTCCAGATCCCACTGCGCGCGGGACGGGATTTCACGGAGCGCGACACGCGGGGTGCGCCGGGAGCGGCGATCGTGAACGAAGCGCTGGCGGCGCGGCTGTGGCCCGGCGAGAACCCGCTCGGCAAACGGCTGCGGCGGTGGGGTTTTGGCGTCGGGCCGCCGCTGGAGGTGGTGGGGGTGGCGCGGAACGTGAGGCTCACCCAGGATTTCGATCCAAAGCCGGCGCCTTACCTTTACCTGCCGCTGTTTCAGAACGAGCGGGGGCACGTGCGGCTGCACATTCGCGCGGCGGGCAACATCGGCGGGCTGGCGCCGCGCGTCCGCCGCGAGATCCGCGCTCTGGACCAGGACCTGCCGGTGTTCGACGTCGAGACCTTGGAGCGGCATATGCACAATGAGCTTTCGCTCCTCTGGTCGCTGGCTGCGCTGGTCGGCGCGTTCGGCATTCTGGCTGTCGCGCTTGCCGCCATCGGGCTGTATGGCGTGATGTCCTACGCAGTGGGGCAGCGGACGCGCGAAATCGGGGTGAGGATGGCGCTCGGCGCGCAGCGGGTGGATGTCCTAGCGATGGTGCTGCGGCAATCGATGACGCTGGTCGCGGGGGGACTGGCGGCCGGGGTGCTGGGCGCCCTGGCGTTGACACGCCTTCTGCGCGAGGCGCTCTATGGGCTGACCCCCACGGACCCGAAGACGTACGCCGGGGTGTCGTTGCTGTTCGTGACGGTGGCGCTGGCCGCGGCGTACCTGCCGGCGCGCAGGGCCGTACGGATCGATCCGGTGACGGCTTTGCGGCATGAATGAAGCCGAACCAAAGAGGAAGACGAATATTCATTATTTCGTTCCGCCGGGGAGAGGCGCCAACTTTCCGTGACCGGCGTTTCACGAGACTAATCGCTGAACGCCACTGGAAACGTCCCGTGCGCCCCCGGTCTCTCCCGCACCCGTGCGTCCCCGTGTCCCCGGTTTCTCGCGCACCATCAAATGCTAAAATATCGACTGCATGAAGCTCTCCGTGAAATGCGAAGTGAACTCCGACGTCATTCTTCCCCGTAGGCTGGAAGTAAGAACCGGGCCACGGACCTTCTGTTTCGAAGTAGACAAGCAAGGGCGCTGGAACGAAATCGTCGTCCTGGCCGACATCGCCGACCCATCACGGATACGTTGGGGGCTCGAACCGGTTCCCGAACCTAGGAATCCGAACCATGCGCCCGCAAATGTTGTGGGTGACCTGGAACCTGGTCTCTGATGACTGGGGAACTGATTCTTGAGGATGGCTGCTTCCTTGGCGAACGCGTGCACGTGGATATGGCAGGCGGCAGAACACCTGATTCGAGGCTGATCGTTGGTCCGGCCTCCCTGATTGGCTCCTGGGTCCACATCAATACGTGTCGCGAAGTCGTGCCCGATACCGAATCGGCCGTTAGCCCGGGATCGATGATTTTCACGCACAGCTTCTGGCAGAGCGTTCTCGACGGCTATCCGGCCGCTTTTCAGCCGGTGCGCGTCGGGCCCAAAGCCTGGGTCGGGGCGGGCTGCCAGGTGCTCCCTGGCGTTCAAGTAGGGAGTGGAGCGGTCGTGATGTCGAATTCTACCGTCGTGACCGATGTCCCGCCGCACACGTTGGCCGCTGGCGTGCCGGCCAAAGTGGTACGCAGGGAGATCCGAAAAGAACTCAGCGGCGCGGCGAAGAAGGAGATGTTCACACATCTCTTGCGTGAGTTTTCCGGGTTTGTCCAGACTCGTGGCTGCATTGGCGTCATCGGGATGGATGGCGCATTTGAAATCGCATTGCCTGATGGCGAACTGCAAACCATCCGGCTTGAGGACGGCACTGGTGTGAAAGGCCCCGGCCAGCTTGTGATCACAGTTGAATCCGGAACCGAGCCGCCTTCCAGAACGGTGTTTAATCTCACCACATTGACGGTTTTGGGTCCGGAGGATAGGCTTGTGTTCGAGCTTCGCAACTACCTCCGGCGCTTCGGAATTCGCTTTCAGCCCTATGCATGGCGCGCGGATTATCGAAGGGGATTATAATTTGGCCGAAGAGGCACATCGCCCCGTGCAGGCCGTATCTTGCCTCCCGCCTGGCAAACAGGCAGCACTGTGCTTTTCGATCGATGACATTCACCCCGGCAAGTCGACCGATGCGTACGAAGCTGGAGGTGACCTGGGTGACGGTGCCCTGGGTCAGCTTGAGTGGTTACTTGCGCGTCATCCGAAGCTGCGTGTCACCCTCTTCGTGACCGCCGACTGGCGCGAGATTTCGCCACGACCCACGCGTAAGTTGCTGGCCTCCATTCCTTACGTGCGAGATCGTGTGTATCTGGCCAAGCGGCTACCGAAAGGTACGATGCGTCTGGACCGGCATCCCGGGTTCGTCCGCTACCTGAAATCCCTCGATCGTGCAGAAATCGGCCTTCACGGCCTGTACCATTGCCAGAAGGGCCCGCGCATTCCAGTGGAGTTCCAGACCGGAAGCTATGCCGAGACCCGGGTCGCGCTGGAGCGTATGATGGGTGTTTTCCGTCAAGCTGGCCTCGATCTTGTGCGAGGGCTTTGCCCGCCCGGTTGGAATGCGCCACCTGCGCTCATGGCGGCTTTGGCCGATCTCGGGATAAAGTTTATCGCATCGGCTCGCGACGGAATCACGCCGGTTTCACCCGGCGCCAAGACGTGCAACAGCGGCATGAGAGGCGTGTCCCTCGTGTACCCCGAGATGGTCCATGGCGGCGCCCTGGTCCACCTGCCAGCCAATTCTCAGGCCAACTGCCCGATCGACCGCGCGCGCGCAATACTCGACTGCGGAGGACTTCTGTCCATCAAGGCCCACATCGTAAAGACCGCATTTGGCCACACTAGTTGCGACGGCCTCGATGATACCTATATTCATTATCTCGACGTGCTTCTCACCAAACTGGATGAATTATACGGCGACGCAGTCTGGTGGACGTCCATGAGCGAAATTGCCGATCACTTGCATGCGCGGCACAAATTGTTACCTGATCTATGCACAGCCTCGGGGCCGAGTTGAGGCGGGCGGCGCGATGAACCATTTGGGGACCCCATAAAACTTTTTTAGTTGCGCCCGGGTTGCCAGGGTAGAGCATTCCGGTTGGTAAAATTCCCGACGATATCGGACGGTCGTGATGGCAAAGACCGGCTTTTACCCGACGATCAACGTCTCGGACGATTCGGAAGATTATTGCGAAGCAGCAGCCTCGATGAGTTGCCTGAGCTGTGGAATGTATTGAGAGGGGAAATGAGTCTCGTGGGGCCTCGCCCGTTGCTACAGGAATACCTGCCGCGCTACAACACGGACCAGCGCCGGCGCCACGAAGTCAAGCTGGGTATAACGGGTTGGGCCCAGGTCAATGGCCGGAATGCGCTCACGTGGGATGAGAAGTTCGATCTCGACGTCTGGTACGTGACCATTGCAGCCTCTGGCTAGACGTCAAGATTCTCTGGCTGAGCCTGCTGAAGGTATTGCGACGAGACGGCGTCAGCCAGCAGGGACACGCAACGATGCCGGAGTTCCTGGGAAGCCCAACCCAGTCGAGGCGGGATGAGTGACTCGGTGTTGTGGGGCGCCGGCGGCCACGGGAAGGTCGTCCTCGATGTTGCAAGGGCGATGGGGGGATTCGGAACTATTTCATTCATCGATGATGCTTGCGAGGGATCTGGCCGTGAATTCTGCGACTGCCAAGTCTTCGGAGCTAGCCGGTACCTGCAATTGCTGAAGGGCAAAGGTTGCTCTCAATATCTGGTGTCCATTGGGAAAAACGAAATGAGGGCCGCGTGCTTTCAGAGAGCCCTCGAACACGATCTGCTGCCCGCCACACTCGTCCATCCGTCTGCGGTGATATCGGAGTCAGCCCGACTTGAGGATGGGACCGTCGTCATGGCGAAGGTCGTGATCAATGCCGGCGCTCAGATCGGAAAGAACTGCATTGTGAACACAGCCGCCGTTGTCGAGCATGACTGTCGAGTCGGCGACCACGTGCATCTTTCGCCGGGCGTACTCCTCGGAGGCGCCGTGACCGTCGGTAAGTCCGCCCATATCGGCATCGGAGCGGTCGTCCTGCCAGGCGTGCGCATCGGTGATTCGGCGGTGGTAGGAGCCGGGTCGGTCGTCTTGAAATCGGTGCCCCCTGGCGCCACAGTGGCGGGTGTCCCATCCCGGCCCCTTCATTCCAAATGAAACGGATTCTGCTGTCCATTCCCCACATGGGCGGAGCCGAACCAGCCTACGTCCAGCAGGCTTTCACGTCAAACTGGCTCTCCACGGTTGGCCCCAACCTGACGGCCTTCGAACAGGAGATCGAGAAGCGTGTCGGCGTGCCAGCGGTCGCGCTCAGCAGCGGGACCGCCGCCATCCACCTCGGTCTGCGGCTTCTCGGAGTCGGTCCTGGTGACGAGGTCATCTGCCCCACGCTCACGTTCGCCGCAAGCTGCAATCCCGTCCGCCATCTCGGCATGGTGGTCGGCTTTGGGGTCGGCTACTCATGGGGCGCCACGTTAGTCCGGTGGGTGTAGCGGGTTCACCACCCGAACAAACGGGCAAGCTCCGGCACAAGGACACGGAGGCGGCTTGAGACTGAAATGCGGATCTAAAGGAGGTCGAGGAATTCCTGAACCGTCAGGCCTGCGTCGCGGATCAACGTCCGGAGGGTCCCCTTCGCGAGTTCCTTGTGGTTGGGCACGGAGAGACGCCGGTGGGGCGGTTCGGAGTGACGAAGGATCACGTGGCTTCCTTCCTGCACGTCGACTTCATAACCGAGGCGGCACAAGACTTTCGCGGCCTTCGATCCGGAGACGACGGGCAGTTTCATCAGCCAGCAACCTGGATGACTTCTTCCTCAATGCCAGGAGGGATGGGTTCGCCGTGCTTCCGGAGGCTTTTCAGGTAGAGCTCGATCGCTTCGCGGATGTTTGCCTGAGCCTCGGAGCGGGTTGCGCCCTGTGAGACGCAGCCGGGAAGAGATGGGCAGGTGGCAACGAAGATGCCGTCCTCATCCTGCTGCAGATAGGCAAGGTATCTCATGCTGTTGCCATTGTACCAGTCCGAGCAGGCGGAGATGATTGACCGGAGAGGCGCGAAAAAGCGGATATTGCTGTCGGTTCCGCATATGGGGGGCCGGGAGCAGGAGTATGTCCAGCAGGCCTTCGCCTCCAACTGGCTGTCCACGGTTGGCCCCAACCTAACGGCCTTCGAACAGGGCCTCGGGAGTCGCATTGGTCTGCCTGCGGTCGCGCTCAGCAGCGGTACCGCCGCCATTCACCTCGGTCTGCGGCTCCTCCGAGTCGGTCCTGGTGACGAGGTCTTCTGCCCCACTCTCACGTTCGCCGCAAGCTGCAATCCCGTCCGCTATCTCGGCGCCGAGCTGGTGTTCCTCGATAGCGACTATGCCACCTGGGCTCTGGATCTTGGCGAATCCGCCGTGGCTCGCCTGGGTTCTGGTCGCATCGTCGCCAATCCGGGCACTGGTCTGGAATTGATGTTGCAGTACCGGCACGATCAGCACGGGGAGCCGGCCAGCGGTGCGCCAACGGCGGCGAGCCCGACCGGATGATCTCCGCGAAGCGGACCTGCGGATCGCGTGGCCGGCGCCATCACAGGTCTTGGGGTTGAAGGCCCGTCTTTTTTGAGATTTTCGCAAGGATGGCAGGACCCAGTTCCTCAGAATCGTGGAACGAGAATGGATAGTCCGCCCACCCGTCCTTTTTCATAATCTTGTGGGATCCCACCGTGCGGTCATGACGCCACCCGATTCGCTTCAGAGCGGCGAATACACGACGCGCCTTCGCCGCAGGCCAGGAGGTCATGCGGCAGTGTCGAATACGGCGTTCGCCGAATCGGGAGGCAACTCGCCGTGGGCGATCCTGTCGAAAACAATCTCCCGCGCGGCCGACTGAGCTCGTTGAATCGCGTCCTGCTTCGAGTCCCCGTACAGGAGAACGTTCAATTCCGGTACTTCGGCAATCCAACGGCCATCGACTTCGCGGTCGAGCTCGATTGTGAGCCTCATAGCCACAGCTTACCACTGAACTGCGTGTGTCCCGCATCACGGTGCCCGGTGACGCGGGACACGCCGGTTGGCTTCGCTAACCGCCAGCGAAAGTTGCCAGTTGCGCGTCCAGATCCTGCAGGGCCTTGTTCAACTGGGCCTTGTAGCGCGGATTCTGCACGGACTTCAGATCCCGGACCACTCTGATTCGGGAGAGAAGGATGGTTTCCTTCTTGCGGATCAATTCTAGCGTTTCAGGAGCGGGTATGTTTTCTGGAACGGCGCTGCGAAGGGATTCGGCCTCGTCGATCTGCGCCGCGACCGACTTGCTTTCCCAACCTCGGGCCATATCTTGATTGTACGCGCATGCGGCGCCGATGGAAAGCGCGGGTCCGCGCATCCGCGCATGGGCGCCTAACCGTTTCGGGGCACACGGCGAGGATGCGGCGCATTCCTGGCCAGCCTTCCCCCAAAACGGTTAAGCGCGCCTCAGCGCATGGACCGGGCGACGCGCTCCACTTCGGCCATCAATCGCAGCGTGTTTTCGCCGTAGATCTTGCGGATTTCGGCGGCGGTGTAGCCCTCTTCCAACAGCGCGCGCGTCAGGTTGGGCCATTTATCGACGCCATCGAGGCCCACGGGAGCGCAGGAAATGCCGTCGAAATCGCTGCCCAGGCCCACTGCGCCAACGCCGCCAATCGCGACCGCGTGGTCGATGTGCTGCACCACGTCGGCCAGGGTGGCGCGCGGTTTGGCCGCCGTCAGGAAGTCGCACGAGAAGTTGATCTGGACCACGCCGCCCTTCTTGGCGAGCGCCGCGATCATTTCGTCGGTCATGTTGCGCGGCGCGGGCGAAATGGCGCGGCAGGAAGAATGCGACGCGAAAATGGGCGCTTTGCTGGTCTCGAGCGCGTCCCAAAAAGTATTGTCGGAAACGTGCGAGATGTCCACCATCATGCCCAGCCGGTTCATCTCGGCAACCACTTCCTTGCCGAACGGCGAGAGCCCGTGGTTGGGCTGGTTTGAATCGCCCGAAGAGTCCGCCCAATGATTGCTGTTGACGTGGGTGAGGGTCATGTAGCGGACGCCCTCGTCGTAGTAGCGGCGCAGCAGGCGCAGGCTGTCTTCGATGGCGTGGCCGCCCTCGATGCCCAGCAAGGCGGCGATCTTATGCTGTTTGTGCGCGCGGCGAATGCCGGCGGCGGTGGTGGCGAACAGGAAATCGTTGGGATATTTCTCGATGATGTCGTGCCGCACCGTGTCGATCATCTGCAAGGTGCGGTTGGCGGCGTGATTGCCCTCGACGTAGCCGGCGGCCACGTAGACCGCGAAGAACTGCGCGCCCATGCCGCCCTTTTTCATGCGCGGCAGATCGGTCATGCGATTGGTGTTGGGCTTGCCGATGTCGAGCCCGGCCACGGTGGCGCTGGTGACGTCGTTATGCGTGTCGATCAGGATGGCGGACCGATGGACGCGCAGGACTTCGGCGTCGCCGACGGTCCGCTTCTGGCGGCCCGGGGCCTGGGCGAGCAGGGTAGCCGCGGCGACGGCGGCGGCGAGAACGACTCGGACGATTTGGTTCATCGGGGAGTGAGTATAGCATGTGGAGGCCCCAAAAACAGCAGGAAGCGGCCAATCTCGATGGGCGGACCAAGCGAGGCGTACAGCGCAATTTTCTTCTGAATCCCAGCGCAGTCGAGGCACAGCACGGCGCAGGGCCGCGGCGGGTCCTGGGGAGCGTAGCGCACCGAGGCGTTCTCCACCCCGGTGTGCACGAAACGCACGTCGGGGTTGCGCTCGCGCAAGAGCGCCTGGAAGGGATATTCGAGCGGGTTCTGGCTGATATCGATGCCCACGGTCTCGCAGCCGGAGCGCGCCGTCAGTTCGACGGCCGGAAGATACGAGGCGCCCTTGTTCCACTGCACCATGTCGGAGAAATAGTTGCCTTCACGACTGGTGACCCAGAGGCTGTTCGGACCTTTGAGGGGCCGCGTCCAGTTTTCGAAGAGTGCGGGGCGCGCATTGTTCACCAGAAAAGCGCAGATCAGCACGGCCAGCAGCGCCGGTCTGAGCCGCTCCAGGAAATATGCGGCCAGCGGCGACGCCAGAACGAATAGCGGCAGCTCCAGGCGCGCGAGGTATGGCTGCCACTTGAGATAAAAGCAGAACAGCAGCGCGGCCAGCAGCAACGCGGCGGCATAAAGCGTCCAGGGGCGGCTGGGCCTGAAAACCACCAGGGCCGCGGCGAAAACCACCAGCAACAGATGCCAGCGGTTGTTGGCGTTGGCCTCGTGGTTGGCGTTGATGGGCGGCTGGTACCGCTCCCAACGCCAAGTGGTATCGGGCGACTGCGGGTCGATGCCCAGCACGCGGTGTATGCGCACCACGGCGTCGAACACCGCCTGGTTCCAGCGCGGGCTGCGCGCGCCGAGCTGCTCGGAGGTGTTGCGCAGCAGGTTCGACACCGTGGATTTCCATCCAGGATGCTCGTTGCGCCAGCGGAAAAAGCCATCGCCGTGCGCCGAGTCATAGCCCAAGGGCGAGCCGCTCAGGCGCAAGTTGCGGACATATTGCGGCGCGTTGACGAGGAGCACGCCGCCGGCCAGGAAGGCCGCCATGCGCAGCCATGGAACGCGGCGGTGTTCCATCCAGGTCCATAGCAGGACGCCGGCAACCAGCGGCGGCGTGAACAGGTACGCGGTGGCTTTGGTAGCCACGGCCAACCCCGCGGCCAGGCCGCTGAACGGCGCGTCCCGACGCGCGACGAAATAGACCAGGCAAACCAGCCAAAGCGCCAGCAGCCAATCGTTCTTGGCGCCGGATGCCTGGAGGATGCCGTTGGGCAGAGTTGCGCATACCAGCGCGGCAAACGCCTGACCCTTGCCGCCAAGACCCAGCGCGCCAGAGACGGCCGAAACCCCAATCATGCTGCCCAGGAAAGCGGCGAATGTCACCAGGTTTATAAAATGATCGCCCCCCGAAAGCACGTATGTATGCAGCATCAGGTATTCGGCGAGCGGCTGTAGACTGATCTGGTTGAAATACGAGGTCGGGAAAAACGCAACGCTGCCGGACTGCGCCCAGTAGATCACGCGCGGCATGTGGTAAGCCATGGCATCGGCGCTGTTGGGCGGGCTAAGAATGGCGATGAGGCCAACGATTCCGGCGATGACGGCGACGACGCCCGTAATTGCGGCTTCGAGCGGCCGGATCGGGACGCGCGGAAGCTTCGGCCGCCGGAAATAAAGCAGCGCCGCCGCGGCCAGGGCCAGCGCCAGCCACGCGGCGGTAAGCGGGGCTCGCCGCAGAAGCTGGAATGGGCTCAGGATCTCGGTGAGAAGTGCAACCACCGCACCGAACAGGACCAGCGCGCGTAGGAAAGAATCGCGCAATGCTCATTTTACGCCGCGTCCGGCCCCGCTTGGGTTGCATCTCTTAATTAGGGCATGCGCGATTACATCGAACTGACCAAGCCGCGAATCACCTGGCTCATCCTCATGAGCACCGGGATCGGCTATTTCTTCGGACTGCCCGGCGCGGCCAACTGGTGGGCGTTTTTCCAGAGCATCCATCTGCTCTCGCTGCTCCATGCCATCGTCGGGACGGGTCTCATCGCCTCCGGCACGGCGGCGCTCAACCAGTGGTACGAGCGCGAGGCCGACCGCAAAATGCGGCGCACGGCGCACCGGCCGCTGCCCTCCGGAAGGCTTCTGGCGCCGCGCGCGCTGGCCTTTGGAGCGGCGCTTTCGGTGGCCGGGTTCCTGGAATTATGGCTGGGAGTGAACCTGCTGTCGGCGTCGATCGGCGCATTCACGCTGGCCAGTTATCTATTCATCTACACGCCTTTGAAACAGCGTACCTGGTGGTCCACCACCATCGGCGCAATCCCTGGGGCCATGCCACCGGTGATTGGCTATGCCGCCGCGGCGGGAACCCTCACGCCCCAATCGGCGGTGCTCTTCGCGATCCTGTTCCTGTGGCAGTTCCCGCACTTCTATTCCATCGCCTGGATGTACAAGGATGACTACGCGCGCGCCGGCATCCGCATGTTGCCGGTGGTCGAGCCGGACTGCCGCTCGACGGCCCGGCAAATCCTGCTCTACGGCCTGGCGCTCATCCCCGTGAGCCTGGTTCCGGGCATCCTGGGGATGTCGGGGCGAATCTATCTGGTAGGAGCGTTGTTGCTCGGCTTGTGTTACCTGTATTCGGGCGTGCGGGTGGCGCTGGAGCGCACCCTGAGCCGCGCGCGCGGTGTTCTGATGACGTCCGTGCTTTACCTTCCGCTGATTTACGGGCTTATGCTCTTAGACAGGCCTGGCTTGTGATCCAAGTTCAGAATCTGACGCATCGCTACGGCGACCGCCTGGCGCTTTCGAACGTCACTTTCGAAGTGCGGAAGGGCGAAATCTTTGGCTTGCTGGGGCCGAACGGCGGCGGCAAATCCACGCTTTTCCGCATTCTCTCCACCATGATGGTCCCCACCGCGGGCCGTGCCCTCGTTGCCGGGTACGACGTGGAGCGCGACCCCGCCGCGGTGCGCCGCCAGGTGGGCGTGGTTTTCCAGACGCAAAGCCTCGACAAAGCGCTGACCGTGGAAGAGAACCTGCGCGCCCAGGGCCATCTGCACGGCCTGCGCGGCGTGGCGCTCGGCGAGCGCATGGAGCGCGCCATGGAACGTCTGGGCGTGGCGGACCGCCGCCGCGACCTGGTCGAGACGCTTTCCGGCGGTCTCCGCCGCCGCGTGGAAATTGCCAAGGCGCTGCTACATGAGCCGCGAGTGCTGCTGATGGACGAGGCTTCCACCGGCCTCGACCCCGCCGCGCGCCGCGACCTTTCCCGCCACATCGAGAGCCTGCGCTCGGGCGAGGGCGTCACCATTTTGCTGACCACCCACATTCTCGAGGAAGCCGGCCGCTGCGACCGGCTGGTGCTGCTGCACCAGGGAAATATGGTTGCCGAGGGCACGCCCGCCGAGCTGCGGGCGCGCATCGGCGGCGATGTCGTGGTGCTGCAGACCGCCGATACCGCGCTGCTGGCCTCGAAGATCGAGCAGCGGTTCGGCGTGCGCCCCGTGGTCAGGGACGGCCAGGTGCGCGTCGAGATCGCCAACGGCCACCGCTTCATCGCCGAAGTGGTGGAGGCTTTTCCGGGCGCTATCGAATCCGTGGGCCTGCACAAGCCCACGCTCGAAGATGTATTCGTGGACCAGACGGGGGCATCCATTGAGTAATTTCTTTCTGCCCGCCGCCACCCTCTGGCAGCGCGAGCTGGTGCGCTTCTGGCGCCAGAAGAGCCGCGTGCTGGGCGTAGTGGCGTCTCCCTTGGTTTTCTGGCTCCTGATCGGCTACGGTTCCAACGACCTGGCGCGCTTCTATTCCGGCGCGCTGGTCCTGACCGTGATGTTTTCCGCCATCTTCTCGACCATCTCGATCATCGAAGATCGCCGGGAAGGTTTTCTGCTTTCCATGCTGGTATCGCCCGCGCCCCGCTCCAGCATGGTGTTGGGCAAGATACTGGGCGCCGCTACGCTGGCATGGATTCAAGGGCTGATTTTCCTGGCCTTCGCGCCGCTGGCCGGGGTGAGCATCCGCCCGCTGGAGCTGGTTCCGGTGGCCGCCGCTATTTTTCTGATTTCGTTCACGCTCACTGGCCTGGGTTTTGTGATCGCCTGGAGAATGGATTCCACCTCCGGCTTCCACGCGATCATGAACCTGCTGCTGGTGCCGATGTGGATGGTCTCGGGATCGCTCTTCCCGATGTCCACCGCGCATGGATGGGTGAAAGCTCTCATGTGGGTGAACCCGCTGACCTACTCGGTCTCGCTCCTGAACCACACGCTCCGGCTCCCCAACGCGGGGCCCAAAGGACACCCCGGCGGGATGGAGAGCCTGGTAGTCACGGCTGTATTCGGCCTGGTGCTCTTTCTGGCCTCCGGCATAATGGCCGCGCAGAAGGCCACCCACAGCGCCGCATGAGAACGGGGGCCAGGGGTCGGAGGCCAGGGGCCGGGGTCGCGGCAGTTGGCTCCGACGACGGCTTTATGCCGCGGCTGCTCCGCGATATCCGTCAACTGGAGCGCGAAAAACCGTGACCGCGATCCTGCCCTCCGTGAATGCCGTGCTGAACGCCACCACCGGGGTGTTATTGGTGTGGGGCTACACGCTGATTCGCCGCAAGCGCATCCAGCAGCACCGCCGAGTCATGCAGACCGCGTTCGTGGTTTCGTGCCTGTTCCTGGCGTGCTACCTGGTCTATCACTACCAGGTGGGCTCGGTGCGGTTTCCGAAGACCGGCGCCATCAGGACGCTCTATCTGGGCATTCTCGGAACCCACATGCTACTGGCGGCCGCCGTTCCGGTGCTGGCGATCGTCACGCTCCGCCGCGGCTTATCCGCGCGCTACGACAAGCACCGCCGCATCGCCCGCTGGACGCTCCCCATCTGGCTCTACGTGAGCGTCACCGGCGTGGTGGTGTACCTGATGCTGTACCACCTGTGATTGGGGGCGCCGCACGCCGCCGGCGTTACGGCAGCTTGACGGCGCGGCCGGTCTTCACCGACTGCTTGGCGGCTTCGATGATCTCCACCACTCCAACGTTGATGTCGAGCGCTGTGATGCCTTCAATCGGTTTGTGGTTGCGGATGCCGTTCACCATGAAGGCGATGGGATCGGCGGCCTCCGGCGGGAGCGGCGTTAGCGGCACCTCGGTGGTCTCCCGCGCGATGCGCAATTCCACCTTTTGCTGCGTCATGTAGAGGCTGCCGGTTCTCCCGAAGACCTCGAGGTCCTGGAAACTGCGCGGCAGGTCCCAGCTTCCTTCAAAGATGCCGATGCCGTTCTTGTAGTGCAGCACCAGCGTGGATGAGTCTTCCACCTTGGGGAAGGTCTCGGGACGCAGATGGATCACCTCGGCGTAGACGCTCTCCGGCCGCCCCATGTACCACAGCGACCACAGGGCGTTATAGCAGCCGAAATCCACCAGCGCGCCGGCGCCGTTCTTCTCCGGGTCGGTGAGCCACTCGAAGAAATACTTTCCCGTGCCGGTCGAGCCCGGCCCGCCATGGCCCACGATGCCGCGCAGCCGCCACACCTGGCCAACCGCGCCGGCATCGGCCTGCTTCTTGGCGGCGTAGTTGGCGGGCCACCAGGCCATCTGGTAGTTGCACATCACCCGGACGCCGTTCTCCCGGGCGAGATCGGCCATCGCCAGCGCATCCTTATAAGTGGAAGCCAGGGGCTTCTCGTAGATGACGTTGATATGGCGCGGGGCGCATTCCTTCAGGATTTCGAGGTGCCGGTTGTTCTCGACGAAGGCCCACACGATATCGGGCTTGGTCTCGTCGAGCATCTTCCTGTAATCGTCGTAGAAGGGAACGTTGGCGGCGCCCCGTTGTTTGGCCTCGGCGACCAGGTCGGGGATGGTTTCCGCGATGCCCACCAGCTTCACCTGCTGGCTTTGGGCCATCCGCGGCAAATAGCCCCCATAGTGCGCATGCACCAGTCCGATGACGGCGATCTTGTAGGTTTGCGCGAGGGCGGGGAGGGGCGCCATGACGGGGAGCGTGGTCAGGCAGAAGAATGCGGCGATGAGCGACTTCGATTGGAACATGGACTCATACTATCACCACGTGCGCGGGCCGGCCAGCCAGGAACTCCCAGATGTTCTCGACCGCCATGCGCAGGCCCGCCTCGAGCGCCTCGGGTGTGATGCCGGCGCAGTGCGGCGTGATCACCACGTTGGGCAGGTTGGCGAGCGGATGGCCCGCCGGCAGTGGCTCGGCGGAGAAAACGTCCAGACCCGCCCCGGCGATTCGCCCGGCGGCCAGCGCATCGATCAGCGCGGCTTCGTCCACGATGGCGCCGCGCGCGGTGTTGATCAAGATTGCCGTGGGCTTCATGAGGGTGAACTGGCGCGGGCCGATGAAGCCCTCAGTGGCGGGCGAGAGGCGCAGGTGGATGCTGACGACGTCGCTCGAGCGGTATAGATCGTCGAGTTCCACGAATTCGACACCCGGCTCGGGCCTGGGGTGCATGGTCCAGGCGATCACGCGCATTCCGATGCCCGTCGAAATGCGGGCAAACCGGCGCCCGATGGCTCCCAGGCCGACTACGCCGCAGGTTTTCCCGTGGAGCTCGACGGATTGGCCGCGCGGCCACTCGCCGCGGCGCGTGGCGGCGTCCACTTGCGGGATGCAGCGCGCGACGGCCAGCAGCAGGGCCAGGGCATGTTCGGCGATGGAAATGGCCGAGACTCCGGGGGTGTTGGTCACCAGTACGCCGTGGCGGGCGGCGGCCGCCAGGTCCACGTGGTCCGTCCCTGTGCCCCACACGGAGATGAAGCGCAGGCGCGGACAGGCGGCGAAGACCCGCTCCGTGAACCTGGAAGAGGCGCGGATGTTCAACACCACCTCGGCCGCGCCGATCCGTTCGACCAGCCGTTCTTCGGAGCCGGGGAGAGTGTCGTGGTAGCGGAGTTCGGCGCGCGACATCAGGTCCCGCCACACGGCGCTAGCGCGCAGCACGGGAGGAGCATCGTCGGGGATGGCAATCCGGGGCATTTGCATTCAATTGTCGCAAAAGCGCGGTCTGGGGTCGCGGTAGGGATGCCGGTTGCCCGGCACCCCCCGCACGGACCCGTGCGGGCGCTCATTAGCGCACACGGTTCTTATCGCGGATGATTGGCGCAAAACCGCTCCAAAGGAT
>JBEKSR010000128.1:0-22348 GCA_049516835.1 Bryobacteraceae bacterium
TCCCCCAGCGCCCGCGCGCCGATCTCGCCCGCCAGCCCGTGCAGGTAAACGGCGGCGGCCACGGCCTGGTCCGGCTGGCCGGGGAACTGCGCCAGGAAGCCGGCGATCATCCCGGTAAGCACGTCGCCGCTTCCGCCGGTGCCCAGCGCGGGGGTGCCCGTGGGATTGATCCACACGCGGTCGTCGGGGAAGGCAATCACCGTGCGCTGGCCTTTGAGGACCAGGGTAACGTGGCGCTCCGTGGCGAATGCGCGGGCGGCGCCGACACGGTCGTTCTGGATTTCGGCGGTGGTCTTGCCGGTGAGACGGGCCATCTCGCCGGGATGGGGGGTCAGGACTCGCACGCGTGTGGGCAAGCTAAAGGCATGCCCCACCAAGGCATCGGCGTCGAGGACGACGGGCTGCTCGAACTTCTCGAGGGTGCGCGCGACGAGGGATGCGCTGTGAGCAGTGCGTCCCAACCCCGGACCCATGGCGACGACCGTCTTGCCTTCCAGGATGCGGCCCAACGCCGCCCCCAGCGGCGCGGTCATCAGCTCCGGGGCGTGCGACGCGATTACAGGAATGGCGCTCGACTCCGAAGCCACCGTCACCAGCCCCGCCCCGGCGCGCAAGGCGCCCAGGCCGGTCAGCGCGGCGGCGCCGGTCTTCCCAGGGCCGCCCGCCACCACCAGCACGTGACCGAATGTTCCCTTATGCCCGCCTGGAAGTCGCGGCTCGAGCAGTTCCTCGAACATCTCGGGCTCGATGAGCGAAAGCCAGACATCTTCGTACAGCTCCGGCGGGCTGCCGATCGGCCCCACCACCAGCTCGCCTACATGGTCGCAATTCGGCGGCAGCACCTGGCCCGCTTTGGGCGCGGTGAACGTCACGGTGAAAGCCGCGCGCGCGAACTCGCCCACCGGCTGGCCCGAATCGCTCGGCATCCCCGATGGAATATCCACCGCCACCGCCCGGGCCAGCGGGAAGCCGCTGTTGATTTCGCGGATGCCCTCCAGCATGGCGCCCGTGGCCGGGCCGCTGACGCCGGTTCCCAGCAGCGCATCCACCACCAGGGTGGCC
This sequence comes from Bryobacteraceae bacterium, assembly GCA_049516835.1. Classification (GTDB taxonomy): domain Bacteria; phylum Acidobacteriota; class Terriglobia; order Bryobacterales; family Bryobacteraceae; genus Fen-178. The sequence goes on from JBEKSR010000128.1 coordinate 1,063, forward strand.
AGGCGCGCCTCGGCCGGAATCTCGCGCCAAACCGGACAGCCGCAGGCCGCCAGCATCCGATAGTTCGCCGCCGCGTCGCCCTTCAGCTCCTCCGGAGCGGCCAGCAGGACCACGTGGAGCGCTTGCGGGTTGAAGCGCGTGTGAAGCTGCCGCGCGACCACCATGCCGTCGCCGCCGTTGTTCCCCTTGCCGCACAGCACCACGATGCGCTGGGCGGGGAGCGGCGCGAAACGTTCCGCCAGGAATTCCACCACGCGATGCCCGGCGTTTTCCATCAGGACGATGCCGGGAATTCCCATCGCGGCCGTCCGCCGGTCCACTTCGCGCATTTGGGCCGCGGTCAGGATTTTCATATGCGCCGCGCCACCACCATGGTCATGTCGTCCTGCAACTCGGAAGAGCCGGTCCAATGGACCACGGCTTCCATTGTGCGCGCGATGAGTTCCGACGAATCCGCGCGCGCGTGCTTGAGTAAGAGGTCTTTCAAGCGATCTTCTCCGAACACTTCTCCGTAGACGTTTTCCGGCTCCACGATGCCGTCGGTATAGGCCAATAGTATATCGCCGTGCTCCAGCGGCACGGTCTTCTCTTCGTAGGTGGCGAAGGGAAATGCGCCCACCACCGTGCCGGTGGAATCCATAGTCTGAATGTCGCTGCCGCGCAAGAGCATGGGCGGCACATGGCCGGCGTTGGTATACGTCAGCGCATGCGTCGATTCGTTGTACAGGGCGAAATAAAAGGTGGCGTACTTTTCGAGCGACGTGGTGGCAAAAAGCTGCTGGTTCAGGTTCGACACCATGGTCGCCGTCGAAAGGCGATGCAATCCGCTTCCCTTCGCTGTGCTCAACTGCGACCGCATGGCGGATTGGATGGTGGCCATCAGCAGCGCCGCCGAAATGCCTTTGCCGGCCACGTCGCCGATGGCGAAGGCCAGCGCGCCGTCGGAAACCGCCATGAAGTCGTAATAATCGCCCGAAACCACGCGTGCCGGGCTGCACACGCCTTTCAGCTCCAGGGTCTTGACGTAGGGAACGTCCTTCGGGAAAAGCTGGCTCTGCACCTCGCGGGCGATTTCCAGCTCCGACTCGAGGCGCTCTTTTTCCTTGGCCACCACAATGAGCTGCCCCAGGTTCCCGGTCATGGTGTTGAACGAAGCGCTCAGTTCGGCAAGCTGATCGTTGCCCTTCACCGGAATGCGGTACGAGAAATCGCCTTCCTTGACGTGCCGGGTGCCCTCATAAAGCTCGTGCACCGCGCCCGTCATCGAGCGGCTGAGCTGGATGCCGGCCACCAGCGAGACCATTTCCACGATGAGGAACAGGATGGCCACTGCCACGAAAAAGTCGAGAATCCGCTCGCCAAGTTCCAGCTTCTGCCCGAAAACCATGCTCAGCACCGCCGAAACCCGGGAGTTCACCAGCAAGACGGCGTCGGTGGGGTGTTGCGGTGAATCCCAGGAAGCCACCTCTAGGGGGACGAAGCCCGTCACCTCGAAATCGAGCGCGTTGACCTTTTCAGGAACGCGGTTCTCCCCGCCCCACTTGGTGAAGGGCGCCGCCAGGTTGGCATCGCCCAGTTGTGGAATGAGACCCGCCAGCAGGTTGTGAGTGACCGGCGCCAGGATGGTGACCTCGTTTCCGTTGGCCACTTCGTGGGCCCACGCATACAGGCGATCTTCATTCCCCTCCTTCTTCAGGATCAGGCCGCTGGCGCGCTTCCACGCCGGCGGGGGCGGCTCGAGCCGCGACTCCGGCGGATAGCGCAGGTCCTCGTGGCCGCTGATCCGCAGCTCGAATTGAGGGAAGCCGTTCCGGATCATGGGCACGAAGCGATTGATGGTCGCCTCGGGATCTCCGATGGGCACGCGCGCCAGCGCCTCGGCGGGGCGGAGAAGACCGTTCACGCGGTGCGAAAGCTCGGTGCTTACCAGGTAGACCGCCATTTGCCCGATCACCGCGTAGCCGGCGATTCCCGCCAGCGCCACGATCAGGATGATGGGCACCACCGCGATAAACAGGTAGGCCGCGATCAGCCGGTTGCGCAGCCGCCAGATGGCCTTGCGCATGCCGCGCCGCGCCAGCTTGAAGAGCGCCAGCAGCCCGAGAATGATGGCTCCCAGCGCCGCCAGCGCTTGCAGGGCGGGCGCCACGCGCGTGAAGTACAGCAGCGCGTAAACCGCCGCGAAAACGAGAAAGGCTTTCTCGATCCAGCCGAGCCGCCGCATAGCTACCCCTACAGACTAGCGCACCGGAATCCGAGAAGGTAGAATCACACTATGCAAAGACGAATCTTCCTGGCCTGCGCCGTCCTGATGACGGTTCTGGCCGGCGCGGCTCTGGCCGCCGACATTACGGGCAACTGGACGGGTTCTTCGGACCAGTTCTCCCTTACTTTTGCTTTCAAGCAGGACGGCGAAAAGCTGACGGGCACCGTGACGGGGCCGCAAGGCGACCCGCTACCCATCAGCGACGGCAAGGTGCAAGGCGACAAGCTTTCCTTCACCGTGAAGATCGATATGGGCGGCAACAACATGACGATCCACCACGAGGGCGCCATCAAGGGCGACGAGATTACGCTGACCACCAAGGTGGAAGGCGGCCAGGATTTCGGCGGCGGCCCGATGACGCTCAAGCGGCAGAAGTAAGCGGTCGGGGCGGCGGGGCGCCCCAGCAAGAAGAACGAAGGAGTGTGCTCGGGGCTTAGACTCGTGATCTAAGAAACGGTCGCAGCCGACCGGCTACGCCTCTCCTGGGCTCCGGTGGCAGAGCCCCGGCGTCGGAAATCGGAGTGCAAACGCATGGCGTATTTCATAGACCTGTTCTCACCGGAAACGTACGAGGCGTTCACCCGGTCGCAACGAGGGACCTCGGGGTTTCGTCTCCGCCACAAGAACATGGCAGAGCGAATCAAACCCGGTGATGTTTTCGTCTGCTACCTCACCCGCTTGTCTCGCTGGTGTGGGTTACTCGAAGTCATCGAGGGCCCTTTCATCGATGACAAGCCGATTTTCGTTCCCGAGAACGATCCCTTCGTGGTGCGGTTCCGGGTGCGGCCTACCGTGTGGCTCGATATTGACAAGGCTCTTCCTATTCACGACCACGCGATCTGGACCGGTCTATCGTTTACGCGCGGGCTAGAAAGAGGCTCACTTAGCTGGACAGGCAAAGTCCGAGGGAGTCTGGTGCGGCTAGAGGATCGGGATGGGACGTTCCTAGCAGAAGCGCTGACCGCCCAAACGGCCACTGGCAAAGCCTATCCACTCAGTGAACAAGACGCCGGCAAGCTTACTACGCATACGGTGACCCGGCTGGATAAGGTCGTCACGGTCTCCGTTCCCGAGGACACCGGCGTTACCGGAACGGCTGAGGTTGCCCCTGAGGCCGAAACCCGCGAATCCATTCGCATCCAGGCGCTGATCGCGACAATCGGGGCCCGAATGGGGATGTCCATTTGGATTCCGCGTGCCGACCGCGGTGGCGTCCTGAAGGAGTGGAAGAATGAAGAAAACAGCCTTCTCGACCGCCTCCCCCTCAACTACGACGACACAACACTCCGAACCATCGAGCAGATCGACGTCTTGTGGCTTCGAGGTCGGTCCATTGTCCGCGCCTTTGAGGTCGAGCACACGACTTCGGTCTACTCCGGAATTCTGCGAATGGCCGATCTATTGGCACTTCAGCCCAATATGGACATCAAGCTTCATATCGTTGCTCCGGATGCCAAGCGCGACAAGGTCTTTCAGGAAATTCGGCGGCCTGTGTTTTCTCTGCTTGAAAAGGGACCCCTCGCAGAGAGCTGTACTTACCTCTCATACGACAGCCTTCGTGAACTTGCCTCGCAGAAGCACCTAGCGCACCTGTCAGACACAGTCCTTGATGAGTATGCGGAGGAAGCGCAGTGAGCCTCTGTGCCCTCCATTCCCATCTCCGGTTGCGGCGGACGCGCTATCGTCAGCCAGACAGCCATGCTGGCCCGGGGGCGCTAAGATGGGTGTCGCAGGCATGAATCCTTCGCAGCGTGCCAATACAACCGATGTAGATTCCTTGCTCGCGTCGGTCGAGTCTACCCGTCGCGAGGCGGCGCGCCGATTGGACCCCCGGCGCCGCGTCCTCATGGGCCAGTTCCTGACACCTGCCTCCGTGGCGACATTCATGGCCGGGATGATCGAGTGCCGCAAACCGGTGGTTCGCGTGCTGGACCCAGGCGCCGGCGTGGGGTCGCTTTCCGCCGCCTTCGTCGCCGCGATGTGCCGCGGGCCACGGCGGCCGGATGCCATCGCCGTGACTGCTTACGAGATTGATCCGATGCTCACCGGCTATCTCCAGGCCACACTCGATCTGTGCCGGACGGTGAGTGAGGACGCGGGCATCCGATTCGAGGGGAGGATCATCCCCGAGGACTTTTTGGAAGCCGGCGCCAGCACCTTGGCCGGCGATCTCTTTTCCGCTGGGGAGGAGGGACGATTCGACTGCGCTATCCTCAACCCGCCGTATCGGAAGATCCGGACGGAATCCCGCGAGCGGAAGGTGCTCCGCGAGATCGGAGTTGAGACCAGCAACCTGTACGCCGGCTTCCTGGCGGTGACGGCAAAGCTCCTCGTTTCCGGTGGCGAGATGGTCGCGATTACCCCTCGGAGCTTCTGCAACGGGCCCTATTTCGAGCCCTTTCGCCGTTTTTTTTTGCGGCAGATGCGCTTTCGCCGGGTCCACGTGTTTGACAGGCGGGACAACGCCTTCGCCGAAGACGAGGTCTTGCAGGAGAACGTCGTATTCCGTGCGGAAAAGACCACGGATCATACGGACACCAATGTCGTCGTCTCGTCGAGCCTCGATCCCGGCGGATCGAACCTCCGGATTCGAACCATTCAGCATGACGATCTTGTACATTTAGGCGATCCCCACGTCTTCATCCACATCGTTCCCGACGGCGATGGGGACCCGGTCCGTCATCAAATAGCGGGCTTGGAGGCGAGCCTGGCGGATCTCGGCCTGACTGTCTCCACCGGACGAGTCGTGGACTTCCGGGCGAAGGATCTACTGCGCGCTCACCCAGGGCGAAACACGGTTCCTCTAATCTATCCGTGCCACCTCGAGGGCGGCTTCGTGGAGTGGCCGAGCGCCCGCACGCAGAAGCCGAACGCGATCGATCCCGGCTCCCGAAGCGACGACCTGCTGGTTCCGGCGGGGCACTACGTGCTCGTGAAGAGGTTTTCAGCCAAGGAGGATCCGCGCCGGGTTGTGGCCGCCGTCTGCGATCCTGCCCACGTCCCAGGCGACCGGGTCGCATTCGAGAACCACTTGAACTACTACCACGTTCAGGGTTCGGGGCTGCCGGCGACCGTGGCGAGAGGGCTGGCCGCCTTCCTGAACTCGACGCTTGTCGATTCCTACTTCCGCCAGTTCAGCGGACACACTCAAGTCAACGCCGCCGACCTCCGCTCCCTGCGGTACCCGGCCTGGAACAAACTCATTGCGCTTGGCCGGCGGTTTGAGAAGAGTTTTCCCGCGCAGGAGGAACTGGATCGCCTCGTGGACGAGGTGGTGCCTCATGGCTAAGGGGACGCCCAAGAGACAGACCCAAGGCGCGCGGCGCTTGACCGAAGCCCTCGCTATCCTGAAGGCTTTGAGCGTGCCGCGGGAGCAGCAAAACGAGCGTTCCGCTTTGGCCCTTCTGACGTTGCTCGGGATGACGCCGGGCAAACGGTGGAGCGAAGCAGAAGCTCCCCTGCTGGGGATCACCGAAATGATCAACGTCTTTCGGGACCAATTCGGCAAGAAGTACGCGCCGAATACGCGGGAGACCGTGCGCCGATTCACCGTGCACCAGTTCGTCCAACTGGGGCTTGTTGTGGCCAATCCCGACGACCCCCGCCGGCCCGTGAACAGCCCGGACAACCGCTACCAGGCGGCCCCGGCGCTGCTGAAACTCGCCCGCACATACGGTTCGCCCCCGTGGATGAACGACCTGAGGGGTTTCCTGAAGAGCGCGGAGGGCCTTGGCCGGCTTCGCCCTCGGGCGCGCGAGATGGTGCTGATTCCCGTAAGGCTCCCCAACAGCACGGAGTTGAAGATTACGGCGGGTGGCCAGAACGTACTGGTGAAAAAGATAGTCGAAGACTTCTGCCCGCGCTTTACTCCGGGCGGAGTGGTGGTCTACGTGGGCGACACCGGTGACAAGCAGCGTCACATCGAGCCCGGCTACTTTGAGCAGCTCGGCGTGAGGATGGACGAGCAGGGCAAGATCCCCGATGTTGTGGTTCACCTCCCGGAAAAGAATTGGCTCGTCCTGATCGAAGCAGTCACCAGCCACGGCCCCATCGGTCTGAAGAGGCACAACGAGTTGAAGGACCTCTTCGAAGGGGCGAGGGCCGGTCTGGTGTTCGTGACTTCGTTTCTCACGCGACGGGCCATGACTAAGCACCTCGCGGACATCGCATGGGAAACGGAGGTTTGGGTGGCTGAGGCGCCCAGCCACATCATTCACTTCAACGGCGAGCGATTCCTCGGGCCGTATGCGTAAACAACCTCTCGGTCTTCTACCCGAAATCGATCCGCGCAATCACCAGTTGCGGCATCAAAGGCGACGAGATCACGCTGACCACGAAGGTAGAGGGCGGCGGAGATTTCGGCGGCGGCCCGATGACGCTGAAGCGGCAGAAGTAGAGGCTCGGGGCGGTGGGCAGGAGAGCTAAGTGGCACGTCAATATCTAGCTTTTGACATTGAAACCGCCAAGGACGTTCCGGGTGAAGATTTCAACTGGCGTCCGCATCGGCCGCTTGGCATTTCCTGCGCTGCTACGCTGGCGAGTGATACGGACCAGCCGCTCCTTTGGTACGGCAGGACACTGGATGAGTTGCCTGAAGAACGAATGAGCCGGGGGGACGCTCAGGGATTGGTCCAGTACTTGTCGAAGATGGCGGCCGATGGTTTCAGGATCTTCACCTGGAATGGACTCGGTTTTGATTTTGACATTCTCGCGGAAGAGTCCGGCGACGCTGCGAGTTGCAGGGAATGCGCGCTCGGCCATGTGGACATGATGTTTCACGTGTTTTGCTCTTTGGGCTACCCGGTGGCTCTGGAAAAAGCCGCACAGGGTATGGGTTTACCGGGTAAGCCGCCCGGCATGAGTGGCTCCAAGGCTCCCAAGCTTTGGGCGCAAGGCCACTTCAAAGAGGTTCTCGAGTATGTCGCGCAGGACGTGCGAATGGCGATGCAGATCGCGCAGACTTGCGAGCAGCGTCGGAGATTCGAGTGGATCACGCGCAAAGGCACAAAGAGTTCCATGCCCCTGGCGAATGGCTGGCTTACGGTGCGGGAATCGTTGAGACTTCCAGAACCAGATACCTCCTGGATGTCTGCTCCGCTGTCGCGCCGGGACTTCACGGCCTGGTTGTCGGTCATCTGATTGCACCTGGCAAAGCGCCGCGGATTTCGTTCCAGGGCTGAAGCGCGTCGGCTGGTAGAAGGCACACTAACCGATATGAGGGATTAACCCGAATCCGGCCCGCGTTTCACGCTGCTACATTGCGATTAGCCGGTGATTGCGATGAACGCGCGTGCGGGACTCCTGTTGGTAGTGTTGCCCGGACTTGTAGCTGCTCAAGCTGCCGTTCAATACGCTACCGGAGTGGGCCGGGCAGCTACGACCGCCATTCCTGCTCGGAAAGCCGGCAAAGTAATCGTGGGGGGACCTTTCACCAATCTGACCCGCGCTCTCCAGAATTCGGACAAGTCGAAGCCCGCCGCGCGACGTGCGATTACACCCTCGAAGCCCGCCGCGCGACGTGCGATTACACCGCAGAGCCGCCGCCCACAAAAACCAGTGAAATCCCTAACCCTAACCTTTAAGCCGCAATTCGGCCCAGGCGCAACTCAACCGAAAGCGGACCCCTGGTTGGAAGATCCCTCCGGCATCCAGGAGGCCATGGAATATGGCGAGATTCTCCACCGATTTGGACCGCCGTCATTGAAGTTGACGACCGGCCCGGGCGAAGAGACCCTCAGCTATGCGAGGAAGGACCTGATGGTGAGCGCCATGCTGCGAAACGGGAAGGTCGCCACTGTTCAGAAGACAGACGGAGCCGATCAGTTGGTCGCAAAAGTGCCGTAGGGGTGGAAGTTCCTACCCGAAGTCGATGCGCGCAATCACCAGTTGCGGCATCATCTGGTTCCAGCTTTCCGGGATGTTGTCGAATGGCAGGCGGAACGCCTTGGCGTCGCCCGGACCGACGCCGCCGGTCTTCTTGCTCACGATCGGCACCCGCTCGCGCAGCACCACTTGCCCGTACGCGTCGTAGAACACGCACGTGATCTCCACCAGATCCAGCTTTCGGCCGCCCGCATTCTCGATGTTGCCGGTGATCTCCACCACCGACTGCTTCAGATAGCTCTCGTGCGCCTTCATCTGCACGTCGCTGAGCTTCAGATACCGCACGTAAACCCTGGCCTCGGCCGTTAACGGCGGGGGCGGGGGAGGGGGGCGCTTCGCGGCCCGATCCAGATACAGAAATCCCGCCAGGCCCGCCGCCAGCACGAGGACGATCACAATCGCCCACGGCGGTATCGAGACCTGCTTCTTCTTGGGCTTTGCCGCTTTATTTGCCGCCAACGGTCATCTCTCCAATCTTCAATGTGGGGGCCGCTACCGACCCGCGGAACTCCAGGTCCGAGCCTACCGCTTCCATGCCCAGCAGCATGTCCTTCAAGTTCCCGGCGATGGTGACCTCCGATACCGCGAACGCCAGCTCGCCGTTGCGAATCCACAACCCGGCCGCGCCGCGCGAATAATCCCCGGTTACGATGTTCACGCCGAAGCCCATCAGCTCGGTCACATAGAACCCGTTGGGAATTCCCGCAATGATCTGCTCCGGCGTTTGGACGCCCGGTTCCATGTAGAAGTTCCCGCGGCCGATCCCGGCATTGCCGGTCAGACCCCGCGCTGCGTTGCCGGTGGTCTTCATCCCTAGTTTGCGCGCCGCGTAGGTATTCAGCAAGTAGTTCTTCAGCACGCCGCGCTCGATGACGACGGTTCGCCGCGAGGGAACGCCTTCGTCGTCGAATGGCGAAGTTCCGAAGAGGCCCGGAACCGTGCCGTCGTCGGCCACCGTCACGCTCTCGCTGGCCACCTTCTCGCCCAGTTTCCCGGTGAGAAACGACTCGTGGCGGTAGATGGACATCCCATGCACGGCTTCGAAGAGGTTATCGAGCAGCGTGCGGGCGGTGCGCGGCTCGAACACCACCGGCACTTTCTGGGTGTCTACCTTCACCGCGTGGAGCCGCCGCAGGGCGCGCTCGGCGGCCGTGCGTCCCACTTCTTCGGGCGACTCCAGGGCGGCGAAACCGCGCGCTATGGTGTACCAGTAGTCGCGCTCCATGGAATCGCCTTCTCGAGCCACGGGTATGGCGCTGAGCGAGCAGTAAGTCGCCCGGTACTCGCCCGCGAAGCCCCGCGAATTGGCGAAGATATGGCGGCCCACGTGGGTGTCGAAGGAAGCGCCTTCGGAGTTCGAAATGCGCGGGTCGGCCGAGAGCGCGGCTTCTTCGGCGCGCCTGGCGGTCTCAATTTTGAGGGCCGTCTCCAATTGCTCGACGTCAGGGGAATAAAGCTGGAGGTCGCCCGCGAGGGCGCCCAGCTCTTCGGCCTCGGGCAGGCCGGCGTGCGGGTCCTCGGTGGTGATATCCGCCAGCTCGATGGCCGATTTCACCAGGTGCTCGATGCCTTCCACCGAGAGATCGGAAGTGTAAGACGCCCCGGTCTTCCTGCCGATCAGAATGCGCAGGCCCGCGCCGCGCGAGCCGGCTTCCTTGAGATTCTCCAGCTCGCGCATGCGCACGCTGGCCGAGAACTCGTCGCCCTCGGAAATGGTGCATTCGGCGTCGCTGGCCCCGGCATTCAGCGCGCGTTTCACTACATCGCCCGCCAGCTCGGAAAGATAGTTCTCGCTCACCCCGTGCCCCCCACGGTCATACGGTCGATCTTGATGGTCGGGATGCCCACCCCCACCGGCACGCTCTGGCCTTCTTTGCCGCATACGCCCATGCCTTCGTCGAGCCGCAGGTCGTTCCCCACCATGCTGACGTGCTTGAGCGCCTCCGGGCCGTTGCCGATCAGCGTGGCGTGGCGCACCGGCCGCGTCAGCCTGCCGTCTTCGATGAGGTAGCTCTCCGAGGCCGAGAAGACGAAGTTGCCGCTGGTGATATCGACCTGCCCGCCGCCGAAATTCGCGCAGTACAATCCCTTGGGAACCGACCGGATGATGTCTTCCGGCTGGCTCTCGCCCGCCAGCATGAAGGTGTTGGTCATGCGCGGCATGGGAATGTGGGCGTAGCTCTCGCGCCGGCCGCTGCCGGTGGGCGCGGAGCGCATCAGCCTGCTCGACAGCTTGTCGTGCAGATACCCGCGCAGCACGCCTTTCTCGATGAGCACGTTGCGCTGGGTCACGTGGCCTTCATCGTCCACGTTGAGCGACCCGCGCCGGCTGCCGATGGCGCCGTCGTCGATTACGGTGCACAACTCGCTGGCCACCTTCTGCCCCATGCGCCCGCTGAAGGCCGACACTCCCTTGCGGTTGAAATCCGCTTCCAGGCCGTGCCCCACGGCTTCGTGCAGCAGAATGCCCGGCCAGCCGGGCCCCAGCACCACGGTCATTTCGCCGGCCGGCGCCTCCACCGCATCCAGCATGACCACGGCCTCGCGCGCGGCTTCGGCGGCGAAGTGCTCGGGGGTCTTCTCTTTGAGGAAAAAGTCCAGCGCCACGCGCCCGCCCCCGCCGGCTTGCCCGCGCTGCGGCTCGCCGCCATCCTGCCGCGCCAGCGCCGCCACGTTCAGGCGCGCCTGCGGCTGCCGGTCGATAGTGAGACCCCCTTCGCTGGTGGCAACCATCACCTGGCGGAGGCTGTCGGCATAGAAGGCCTGCACCTGGAAAATACGCGGATCGTAGGCGCGCGCCGCGCGGTCCGCCCGCTTCACCAGCTCCACGCGCTCGAGGAAGGCGGTCTCGGTCGGGGCGATGAGCACGGGGTACAGATTGTGCGTGGCGCCATCGTTCAGACCGAGCTTTTCGATGGTGCTGGGACCCGCCGCGATGGAGGCCGCCACTCGCGCCGCCTTGCGGACCTTTTCCGGCGAGAGATCGTCGCTGTAGGCGTACCCCGTGCGCCCGCCCGCAATCACCCGCACCCCGACGCCCATGGAGACGCCCTGCGTGGCGCTCTTGACCATGGATTCGTCGATGCCGATGGAGCTGGTGAGCAGGTATTCGAAGTACAGGTCCGCGTAGTCGCCGCCCTGGGAAAGCGCCTCCGCCAGATAGTTTTCCAGGTCCCGCCGCCCGATGTTGAAGCGCGCGGCGAATATCGACTCGGAAAACTGCATAATTTCAGGCTACCATGGCGTTCGAGGGCGGCTTCGCGACTTGTGGTCTGGGCAGGCTAAAGCATGCCCCACCTTGGCTACCCCCTGGCGCGTTCGATTCCCACAGCGCGGCAGTCCTCGTGCGGCATCTCCCGGGCCAGCTCTTCGAAGCCGATGTGGTGCGTCCGGCGCAGCGCCCGGCACGGGAGAACGCCGCGTCGGCGAATTCGCGCACCGAGTGGCACTCAGACTACCACGCGCAGGCCGAGGTGCTGGGCAAACGGATCAAAGTCCCTGTCGTTGTGCAGCAGGTCGTACGCGCTCTCGATGCATCGGGTGGCAATCACCGTATCGATGGTTTTGCGAACGGTCACGCCGAGGCGGCGGAGCGTCCGGTGATTCTTCGCCGACTGAACCGCGATTTCCTGTCCGCCCAACTCCACGACGACCAACGAAGTCAGCATTTTCCGGGCCTCGTTGAAGTCAGTTTCGTCGGCGAAGCCTTGCAGGACCTCCGTCAGAATCAAGTCACCGATCGCCAAAGGTTCGTGGCCAAGCAGACTATCGAGTTTCTCGGTCTGCGCCGTGATGGTTCCCTTGAAGTAGTCGATCCACACGCTGGAATCGACAAGAATCAACTGTCGCTCCTCATCGCGTTGAGATCACCCTGCCAGTCGAGTTTGCCGCGGAGCCGGCGGATCTCCGCCTGTCTCCTCAGGCGGAGCAAGGTCCGCAGAGCCTGGTCGACGGCAGCGCGTTTGGTCTTCAGGCCGGTTGCGCGAAGCGTGTCCCGCATCAGTTTATCGTCAATCACAATGTTCGTTCGCATCGATGTGTATCTCAACAGACAATTGTACACATTCGAGGCGAGAATCGCCACCCGCCAACCGCTCTGGCCCCTGCTCTTTCGCGCGTTCGATTCCAACCGCGCGGCAGTCCTCGTCCAACATCTCCCGGATCAGCTCGTGGAAGCCCAGGTAGGACCCGTCCCGGCCCGTAATTCCTGTAATCAGAGCGCGTTTCGAGGACATCTGGAATAATGGTAATGGCCTCAATGAGATCCGGAGCGGTGGCGAGTCCAGGCCTGTCATGGCCCGTCGGGGCCACCCCCAGAGGCGCGGGCCCAGAGGGCACCCCGCCTCCAACCTGCTTTTGCGTTTCCACGCAAAGCCTTGTAACCTGTCTACTTGGCGGCACGCCTTACGAGATGGAAGTGAACCTGCTTTCGGATGCCGCATTTACGGTGCGGCATGCTGGTTGATTTCGAGCTGATCAAGCGGGCCCAGAAGGGCGACAGCGCGGCATTTAACGAAATCGTACTGGCGTACCGGAAGCGTATTTTGGGGACGATCGCCCGTTTGATCGCCCGTCCGGAAGATGTCGAGGACGTCGCACAGGAAGTTTTCTTGCGGCTGTATTTTTCGCTCGACCAGCTCAGGACGGCGGAGGTCTTTGAACCTTGGTTGCACCGCCTGACGGTGAACGCCGCTTACGATTACCTTCGGAAGCAGCGCCGCCGCCAGGAATTCCGCATGTCGGACTTGTCGGAGCAGCAGGTGATGCTGGCCGATGCGGCGGCAGGCGGGAAGGTGGAGCACGACGAGCAATACCGGAAGAAGATCCGGGAATCCGTACAGTCGCTCCTGGGAGCGGTTTCGGAGGCGGACCGGATTTTGCTGATGCTCAAGGAAGTGGAAGGGCTTTCGTTGAAAGAATTGGAAAAGATCTACAAAGTCAACGAGAATGCTCTTAAGGTACGGTTGTTCAGGGCCCGTCAAAGGGTTCTGAAAGCTTACGGGTCGGCGGAAGTAAAAGAGGGAACCGGCCAGGGCCGGTGAAGCAGAGGTAATATGAATTCGATGCGCGGCAACGATGATGAAAGGCTCGATGCCCTGTTACGGGCATACCGGGACGCGTGCCCCACGCCGGAGACCAGCGCGAATTTCATGCCCAATCTCTGGCAGCGGATCGAATCGCGCCAAAGCTTCACGTTTTCATTCCAGCGCATGGCCAATGCATTTGTAACGGCGGCGGTGGCGCTCTCCATCCTGTTGGGCGTGTACATGTCGATTCCGCGCGCCAACTCGTCGGCCTACTCGCAAAGCTATCTGGAGGCGCTGGCGGATGCCAACACCTTGGATACCCCGGAATACGTTGCCCCGGTTCGCCTGGAACTGTCCGATCCAGGCCGGTGAACTGGCACATGATGAAAACTAGGTTTTCCGCGCTCCTCTCCCTGCTGCTGGTTTTCCTGAGCGGGGTGCTGGTGGGAGGTTTTGCCTACCGGCTCTATAACGTCTCCGTGGCCGCCGCTCCAACCAATGGCAGGAGGCCCGATCCCGAGGAAGTTCGCAAGCACATCGTGGCGGACATGCGCGATCGCCTCAAGCTGGATGGCCAGCAGGTCGACCAGTTGCAGCAGATCTTCGATCAGACCAGGGACCAGTTCCGCCAGATTCACGACAAGATGAACGCCGAGGGTGAGGCCATTCACACCCGCCAGGTGGAGAAGATCAGGACCATCTTGCGCCCCGACCAGTTGCCACTCTACGAGCAGTGGCGGGCCGAGCGCGAGCGCGGCCACAGACAACACAAGCAAGGCGAAAAGAAGTAGGGTCGATGTGGGGCAGCCTATTCAGGCTGCGGACGCGCTTTCCAGCGGGTCCCGCCGGCTGAAAGCCGGCTGCGGCCAGGAATGGCCGCCCCACTACGCCGCGGGCTGCGCCTTCTTGTCGCCGCGCGAGGCCTTGTACTTCTTCTCGAACCGGTCAATACGGCCCGCGGTGTCCACCAGCTTCTGGCGGCCGGTGAAGAACGGGTGGCAAGACGAGCAGATCTCCACGCGGATATCGCCCTTATGCGTCGAGCTCGTCTTGAAGGTGTGGCCGCAGGCGCAAATGACGTTGACTTCCTTGTAAGCGGGGTGAATACCAGCCTTCATGTGGTTGGGGGGAATCCTTTCGAAACATTCAGTGTACCAAAAACACGAACCCCCGTGAGCCCCGAGAGCCCACGGGGGAAGGTAGCCTAAAGGCAAAACCTGAGGCTTAAGCTGACGCGTGAGGCAGCCGGTCCACAGGAACGTGATCCCGCCACTGGACGGAATCGGCTACGTTAGAGGCTCGACTTCAATAGTCGGCCACCTCTCGCGGTCGTATGTTAGTTTCCATTTTTGCTGGACCACCTCCTTTTCCAGTGATGTTTTCATGCTCTCATGGGATCTGTAGACGTGCGGATAACCACAATGCGGTGTTTGGGTTACAGGCGCCGCGCGGCGAAACGGCACATCGCCAGCCCGTCCAGCAGCTTGAACGGAAACCGTCCCGTGGTGTAGTGGCCGCAGGGCAGCCTGAAAACCTGGTGCGCCAGCTTCAATTCCCGAAAGTTCTGCAGGACCTGTTGAGAATAAACCGGCAGGAAGCTGGTGTCGTGGCGTGCCCAGATGAGCAGGCTCTCGATCGCCCGGCCTTGAAAGCGCTTCAGATAAGATGCCGGACTGATTACGGACCAGTACCGCCGCAAGTCATCCTGGCTGACCACGTCGCCGAAGCCCCTGCGCACGTGCTGAGTGGAGATCCCGGTCCAGACCACATCGGAGAAGTACATGGACACATGGTTGAAGATGCCCACGCGCACGCGCGGGTCGTGCGCGGCGGCAATAAAGGCGATGCACGAGCCCAGGCTGGTGCCCAGGATACCCACCCGCGAATAGCCCTGCTGTCCCAGCCAGTCCAGGCAGGCGCGCGTATCGATGACGGATTGGCGGGAGGCGTGGATGGTGCGGCCGATATTGCTGGAAACGTGATACTCGGCGCGCTCGAGTTCCGCCGGCATGCGCTCGGCGTGGTACGCCATGGTCATGCGCAGGGCGCTGATTCCGAACCGGTTGAGCAGCTTGGCCAGACCCACGTGCCCATCCGCATCGGAGTTCCACTGCGGCAGGACCACCAACGCCCGCCCCTGGTCCTTGGGCGCGGGGAACCACAGCGCATGGACCGTGTCGTTCTCCGGGCAGCCCGATCTCGCCGGGCTGGTAAAGGTCAGCCGGTCCTGGGTCAACCGGTAGTCGCCAACCGGCGCATAGGAGTAGAAGCGGTCCGAGTCGCCCAGCGCTTCCGTGACGAATCGGGAAACGCACGCCGCGGGATCGCCGCCGGCCTCGGCGCCGGCTGGGCAGGATGGGAATCCGGCGCCGTCCAGCCACTCGAGGCCCCATTCGAACGGCCGAACCACGCGGTTGGTGTCGCGCGTAGCGAGGTCACGCTCCCAGCGGTCTATCCAGCCAGCGTAGAGTCCCGTCATGTGGCGACAAGAATTAGTCTACCAGACCAAAAAAATACCCCGCGCCGGCGGATGGGACCGGAGCGGGGCTGCGGTTTAAGCCCAGATGGAGGCAACGCACCAAAGCTGAGAAGCCTCTAAGCCAACCCGGTTCATAGCTTGCAAGCCGGGTGCCACGCCCAAGTTGTTGATACGGTTCGGCAACACCGCTTCTTCCTACGGAATTCGGTAGGCCGTGGCTATGCATTTCCAGAAAAACGGCCAAGGGTCTCCGGGGAAGTACCCTGCCACGGTACAATCGGACCTGTGAGTTTCCCGCCCTCCAACGCCGAAACACCCTCAAAGAGCGCCAACGCAGGCGCGAAAGCCCTGGCGGGGTTTCTGCTTTCGGGGTTTCTGCTGGCGTTGCTGGGAGCCATTCTGCCGGCCTGGGGATATCATCGGGACCCGCCGGATTTCACGGCGGTGGGCAATTACTTTCTCAGCGTGGCCGTGGGGGTGGTGGCGGCGGCGGGTTTAGCCCGGCGCATCATGGCGCGGCGCAGCCTCGCTTTCCTGCTGGTGTTTGCCTGCGCGCTTTCCTGTGCGGCCCTGGCCTACTTGGCGCTGGTGTCGCCGCCGGCTTCGCCATGGTGGCGCGTGGCCGGGCTGCTGGTGCTCGGCATCGGCGCCGGCCTGCTGAACATGGCCCTCTTCCATGCCATCTCGCCCAGTTTCCAATCCGACGCCGCCGGCACGGCCACCAAGGGCGGCATCTGGTACGGTTTGGGCTGTCTTACGGCCACCCTGCTAGTGGCCATTACCTTGCGGGCGGCGGGCACCTCCTATGTGCCCGGCCTTCTGGCATTCATGGCGGTGGTTCCGGCGATTTTTGCCGCGATTTACGCCAAAAGCTCTTACGTGGCCCGTCCGGAAGGCGCTCAGCCCACTCTGCGGCAGGCGCTGAAGGATTTCCGCAGCCCCGGCGCGGTGATGTTTGCGGCGCTGCTGTTCTTTCAATTCGGCAACGAATGGTCCATCGCCGGTTGGCTGCCCTTATTCCTGATCCGCCGCGTGGGCCTGAGCCCCGAAACAGCGCTCATCATACTGGCGCTCTATTGGCTGTTTCTCCTGACCGGCCGCCTGGGGTCGGTGGCCATCCTGCCGCGCGTGCGGCACGGCCGTCTGCTGTTGGCAAGCGTGCTGGCGGCGCTGTTCGGCTGCCTCGTCCTGTCTCAAAGCCAGAACGCGTTCAGCGCCGCATCCGGCGCATTCTTCCTGGGAGCCGGCTATGCCAGCATCTATCCCCTGGTGTCGGAGGCCATCGGCAGGCGGTTTCCCTACTACCATCCGGGCTTCTTCAACGGGATCTTCTCGCTGGCCCTGGTGGGCGGCCTGCTGGCGCCGGCCAGCGTCGGATATGCCGCCGCGGGACTGGGCGTGGGAGTGGTGATCGGAATCCCCTTGGCCGGGACTTGCATGGTGATGGCCCTGGTCTTGCTGATTTGGCTGGAATCGAAGGTGACTGGAAGATGAGGAGCAGGGGCCAGGGGCCGGGGGCCGGGGGCCGGGGTGTGGTGCGCTGCGCGTTCGCGCTGGCGATTGCCAGTCACTTGGTCGCGGCTGGATTGCCGGAGAGCATCGAGAAGCTGCTGGCGGAGTCGGCGGCGGCCCGGGCGGCGTTCTGGGGAATCCAGATTGTGGATCTCGGCAGCGGCAAGACGCTCTACGAGCTGAACCCCGATCGCTTCTTTGTCCCGGCTTCGAACACCAAGCTGTTCACCACGGCCTTGGCCCTCACGCGGCTGGGGCCGGACTTCACTTTCCAGACGCGCGTCGTCGCCGACAGCCCGCCGGACGCCGAGGGCCGCATCCGCGGCGCGCTGAAGCTGGTGGGCGGCGGAGATCCCAACCTGTCGGCGCGCGCCATCCCCTACCGCATGGGCCCGGTGACCGGCAATCCGCTGGCGGCCATCGAGGACCTGGCGGACCAGGTGGCCGCGCGCGGCGTGAAGCGCATCGATGGCGGCATCGTCGGCGACGATACCTGGTACCTGTGGCAGCCATTTGCGGAGGGCTGGGCCATCGACGACCCGCAATACGACTACGGAGCGCCGGTCTCGGCCCTCACCGTCAACGACAACGCCGTGACCCTCGTCATCCGCCCGGGCGCGCGTGAGGGAGACCCGGCCGCGTTGTTTTGGAACCCGCCGCTCGAGTACTACCGGGTGGACAACCGCATCCGCACCGTGGCGGCGGGCGGCGAGCGGAGCATTCATTTCCGCCGCGACCCGGGCAGTCTCCAGGTGCGGCTGTGGGGATCGATTCCGTTGCGCGATCGCGGCGAAGACCTGGTGCTGGCCATCGAAGATCCGGCCCTATACGCCGCCCAGGCCCTGCGCCAGGCGCTGGAAGAACGCGGCGTTTCGATCGGCGGCGGCGCTTCGGCGCTGCACGCCTTTCCCAACGAAACAGCGGACCTCACCCAGGCGGCCGCGCCTTCCGCCGTTTCGGGCGCCGAACTGGCGCGGCGGGTTTCGGCGCCGTTGATCGAAGACCTGCGGATCACCGCCAAGGTGAGCCAGAACCTGCATGCCGAGCTGGCGCTGCGGGCGGTGGCGCGCGCCCGCCGCAACCTGGGCAGCCGCGAAGCCGGGATCGAAGAGATCCAGGCGTTCCTCGCCGAGGCCGGCATCGATCCCGACGCCTACAACCTGGCGGATGGTTCCGGGCTGGCGCGCCTCAACCTGGTCACGCCCGCCACCGTGGTCAAGCTGCTCGGTTTCATGTACGCCTCGCCCGCGCGCGAGAACTGGATCTCGGTGCTGCCGGTGGGTGGCCAGGATGGAACGCTCAGCGCGCGTTTCCCTGAGAGCGCCGCCGCTGGACGAGTGCACGCCAAGACCGGCTCGCTGGCGCATGTCAGCGCGCTTTCGGGCTACGTCGAGCGGCCGGACGGAGGCTGGGTGGCCTTTTCCATCCTGGTGAACAATTACAACGGGCGCGCGGCCGAGGTGCGCGGCGTGATGGACCGCATCTGTACGCTTATAATGGAATAGATTGCCATGCCGATTTACGAATACCGTTGCCAAGATTGCGGGACCAAGTTCGAGAAGCTGGTGCGCCGCAGCCCCGGCGCGCCGGAGGTGGAGTGCCCCTCCTGCGGCCAGAAACATCTGAAGCAGGAGCTTTCCACCTTTGCCGCGCACGCCGGGGCGCCCTCTGGGCCCGGCTCGAAATCGGCGGAGATGCCGGCCTGCCCGAACGGCGGGCCCTGCGGCAACCCCGGCATGTGCGGCATGAATTTCAATTAGGGAGCGGGCCCCCTTTTCCGACGGGCTGCTCCTCAGATCTCCTTTACAACCAGCCCCGGGATCATCCGAAAGTGTCGCGGGTTTCCCGTCACAACCGCGTATTCCAAATGCAGGGCAGTGGCTCCAATCAGCAGGTCCTGGAACGGAATCTCGACGCCCTGGCTCTGCTGCTCGGCGTCGACTCTCCCCGCCAGAAGCGCGATTGGCTGCGTGAACGGATAGACGGGAACATCGGCCAACAGTTCCTCGATGAACGCTTCGCGCCGGGCGCGGACTGGCGGCGTGTTGGCGCGGTGGATTCCGTGGACCAACTCGACCAGAGCAACAGCGGAAAGCGCCGTCTCCTGGTTGCCCATCACGGCCAAGACCCGCTTCAACAACTGCGCGACCGTCTCGCCTTTTCGTTCGGCCGCGATCAGCGCGCTGGAGTCGAGGATCAGTCCCATCGCGAAGCGTCCAGCGGCTCCCGGCGGCCGCGGATGATCTCTTCCAGATCCTTGCCGAAGCCTTCATCCAAGGTCGCCGTCGAGCCGTGCGCTTCTGCCAGGGCGATGCACCCCGACAGCAGCCGGCCAGGCCGCGCCGCGGGCCGTATGACTGCCACTGGGAGCTGGTCCTTTTCGACGATCACCTCGGCGCCTTGTTGGACTCGCTCCAGGATCGCGGCGATGTCGCGGATCGCTTCGGCTTGGCTGAGATGGACGGCTTCTGGCTCCATATCTTCGATCATATCTCAGTGGAAATTCAGGTTGGAATCGCGATAAGGTAGCGTCATGTGCGACCGGGCCTTCCGCAATTGTGTATTCGGCGTTGTCCTTGCCTCGATGTGCGCCGCGGCGCAGGCCCCCACGCACGCCGACATCCTCCGCGGCGAGTACGGGCCGTATCGCGCCAACAACGATCTGCTCTTCTACCATCTCGACGTCCGCGTCGATCCGGAAAAGAGGTTCATCGGCGGCAAGAACACCATCCGCTTCAAGATGCTCAAGGACGGCACGCGCATCCAGCTCGACTTGCACGAAGCGCTCCACGTCGACCGGATTCTCCTCGGCTCCACCGCGCTCCACTACCAGCGCGACTCCGGCGCCGTCTTCGTGGACTTCCCGGAGACCCTCCGCGCCGGCCGCGTGTACACCATCGACTTCTACTACTCGGGGAATCCGGTCGAGACGGGCAGGTTCGGCGGCATCGCTTTCCGCAAAGATCCCTCCGGGCATCCCTGGGTGAACACCGCGTGCGAAGGCATCGGCGCCAGCGTGTGGTGGCCCAACAAGGACCAGTGGCGCGACGAGGTCGAGAACATGCAAATCAGCGTGTCCATTCCCAACGGGATGGTGGACGTCTCCAACGGGAAGTTCGTGGGCAAGACCGATCTTGGCGACGGCTACACACGCTGGGATTGGCGCGTCCACTACCCCATCAACAACTACGACGTCTCGCTGAACATCGGCAACTACCAGCACTTCGCCGACCGGCTCGGCGACCTGCCGCTGGATTTCTACGCGCTGCCCGAAGACCTGGACAAGGCCAGGAAGCAATTCGGGCAGGCCAAGGGTATGCTCCAGGCCTTCCAGCACTACTTCGGCGAGTATCCGTTCCCTAAGGACGGCTACAAGTTGATCGAAGCGCCCTACTCCGGCATGGAGCACCAGAGCGCGGTGACCTACGGCAACCACTTCGCCAACGGCTACCTGGAGCGCGACTGGACCGGCGTCGGCATCAGCCCCAGGTTCGACTTCATCATCGTCCACGAAATCCGGCATGGAGCACCAGAGCGCGGTGACCTACGGCAACCACTTCGCCAACGGCTACCTGGAGCGCGACTGGACCGGCGTCGGCATCAGCCCCAGGTTCGACTTCATCATCATCCACGAAAGCGCGCACGAGTGGTTCGGCAACAGCATCACCGCGGCCGACGTGTCCGACATGTGGATTCACGAAGCCTGGGCGACGTACCTCGAGTGCCTCTACGTCGAATACATGTGGGGGCGCGAGGATGCCCTGAAGTACATCAATGGGTACAAGTCGAAAGTCAGAAACGCCCAGCCGATCATCGCCCCGCGCGGCGTCAACCGCGAACCGCCGCAGGACATGTACTTCAAGGGCGCGCTCTTCCTCAACACGCTGCGGAGCGTCGTGGACGACGACCGCCGCTGGTGGGCGCTCCTCCGCGGCTACTACCAGCACTTCAAGTATCGGAACATCATGACCGAGGATGTGGTCGAGTACTTCAACCGGAAAACCGGAATGAACCTGACGCCGGTCTTCGATCAGTATCTGAGCCACGCCGCGCTGCCCACCCTGGAGCTGGCCTTCGACGACGCCAAGGGCACCGTTTCCTATCGCTGGAAGGCCGACG
>JBEKSR010000129.1:0-16847 GCA_049516835.1 Bryobacteraceae bacterium
TCGGCTGGGGTGATCTTGTTCACCACGTCGGCAGCGGCGTAGCCCAGCATGCGCTCGGCGCCGACATTGAAGATTTGAATGACGCCTTTCTCGTCGGTGGCGATACTCGAGAAGTTGGCGCTGTTGAAAATCGCGCTCTGCAAGGCCCCCGTTTTCAGCAGAGCCTCTTCGCGGCGGACCTCGGTGGTAACATCCACCGTGCCGACGGCATCCTCGGCGAGGTCCGCTGTCGCCAGTCCATTGGCCATGTGGTCTTCCTTTCCGAATGTCGTCTTGCCGCGCGACTACCCGAATGATCCGTGCACGCGTGATGCCAACCGTTCAAAGCAACGCATGCCCGCGATCGAACCAGGTCTTGACGGCTTGCACCAAAACCAGGTATGTCAGGGCAAGCAGCGAGATCGCGCCCAGCAACGACAGAGGCAATGGGGTAAACCCGAGCAATGCGCCAAGGGGCGTGTACGGCAGCACGGCGCCGGCCACGGAGACGGCGGCAACCCCGATCAGCAGCCGCCCGCAAGTTTGACCTACAGCAACTGCTGGGCTCGGTGCAGATTCTGCACCTTGCGCCAGTGGAACTCCACCGGTCCGGCAGTGCGCCGATTGGCCCGCAGTCCGTATGTAGCTCAATTCGCCGCTTTGGACCCGCGCTTGCAATCATGCACCGCGAAGGAGAAGAACGATGCTTTGGACAATCTGTCTGGTTCCACAAGTCGAAGAACTGGAAGGTGAACGCGGCGCGCTCGGCAAAGGCGTGTTCGATCAGTGATCCTGGTGATAACGTCACGCCCGGCAAGAGTGCTGCCTCGGCGATGCGCCCATCCATGGCCAGGTGCAACCCTTCATCAAGGGAACCGGCGTCGGTGCGGTCGAAGGTGAGCTGGAAGAGCGCTGCGTCCGTCGTGGCGCGTTCACAGGCGAGTTCAATCCCGGTTCTCCCGGATACCTTGCTCAAGAGGCCGTTCGCGGTGTCACTGGCGCGTTCCGTGAGTTTGGTCACGACCCCGTTGCCGTCCTGGCGCAGCCGGCTCAGCGATGACCACCCCGCGCGCGCCTTGCGGCGCTGTGGTATTGAGCCACTAACTTAGCGCGGACGGTTTACTGAAAACAAACGGGTTGCTCGTTAAGGTGAGGAAGAGCACTAAGCAAATTAGGCCGATAGTGTAAGATAGTAGTAGTGCACACCTATCTGCCCGGAAGCAAGCCCCGCGCTCATTCTCATTTTACGCGCCGTGGGTTTATGCGGGTGGCCGCTAGTGCGGCTGCGATAGGTTTCGCGACCCGGAAAAGAGTCCTGGCCGAGACTGCGGCTCCGTGGAGTGTTGTTTTGGTGCCCGATCCGCAGTATATGGCCGCCACTTATGTTTGTTCCACTGGGCCCACCAGCTACGACAATCTGATGAGCTGGATTGTCGAGAATTGCAACTTGCCTGTGGACGGAGTGCCGCTCGGCATCAAGGCGGCCATCGGCGTGGGTGACTGCGTGAACTTCGCCAGTCCCGTATATGGCGGTGAAAGCTTGATTGCGGCCAAGGCCTGGAGCCGTTTGGACGCGGCCGGCATCCATAAGCAGATGACGCCTGGCAATCACGACTGGGTGGATGGGTGCGGCGCCGGCTTTTCTCGCGACGACGCGCACCTCGATGGGGTATGGACGGGGGGCAATCCGTTCAGCGCCGGCGCGCTGGCTTCGGTGCTGGGCTCCGGCATGTCACTGGCCGGCTCGGACGACATGGCGTATTGGGGTGGATCCTACAGTTCATCCGGCGCGAACACATACACCAGGATGAAGATCGGGAACCGGCGAATCCTGATGATCGGGTTGGAGTTCTTTCCCAGGTCGGAAGTCCTGAACTGGGCCAAGAGCATTCACGACGCTCATCCCGACCACGAATGCTGGATCACCACGCATTCCTACCTTTCCGACCAGGCGAGCTTCTCCTCCGATCCGAACGCCCCGAGCAACCGGGTGTCTCGTGGAACCGGCGGCCCAAATAACTGCTGGGGTCCCGACGCCTACGCGCTGGGGGCCGCCCCCGCCTCCAACTGCGCCCTCGAGATGTGGAACGGGAGCGATCGAACCTGGCAGGACGGCCTTAAGTCGTTTACCAACCTCACGGCCGTCTTTTCGGGGCATTGGATCGACCCAGCGGGCGATGGCGGGTGGTACTGGCAGCGCAATTTCCCGCAATCCTCTTCGGCGCGGGGGCAAAGAGTGTTGGAGCTCTTCGCGAACTGGCAGGAGCTCGACTCGGCCACGAAATGTGGCGCAAGCCCTGCGAATGGCGCCGCCGACTCGGGACACCTCATGATTCTGCGCTTCCGGGAGGACTTGGTTCCACGGGTTG
The DNA here is from genome assembly GCA_049516835.1 of Bryobacteraceae bacterium. Taxonomy (GTDB): domain Bacteria; phylum Acidobacteriota; class Terriglobia; order Bryobacterales; family Bryobacteraceae; genus Fen-178. The sequence continues at coordinate 2,349 of JBEKSR010000129.1, forward strand.
TGGAGGCCTTCGCGCTCTCGACCGTCTCCGGCAGGTGGTATGGTGCCGGGGGGGTCGCACCGGCGGCAGGTCCGATTCAACTCTTCAGCCTGGATTTTCCCGGTGTCCCGCCGGGTGTGTGCCGTAATCCCGTTCGCACGCCAATCAGGCGATCTGTCTTTGCCGGTCCTCTTGGTGGAACGCGCTGTGGGGAAACCGAGAGCGACAGGCCCTAGGCGCCATTTATCACCGATGTAAGCCATGTCAATCCCATGCTCGATCACGACGAAGTTTCGCCGCCTAGCCTTCGGCCTCTTTTCACCCTGACAAAAGCGGTGGCCTTAGCCGGGTCCATCAATTCGCGGCCGGATGCCAGCAGGCGGTAAAAGTTCTTCAGTTTGCGTACGCACTTGGGTTCTTCCACGGTGACCGCGATTTCGCGGCGGAAGTCCAGACTCATCGCCGTCTGCGCCATGCTCCCGATGGCCGCGATGCGCCCGTCGACGATCATCAGTTTGCCGTGCGCCAGCAGACCGCCGAGGTTCCCCTGGCCGAGCACCTGCACGTCCACGCCCTGCGCCTTCTTGGACTTCAGCAGCGCCTGCATCGCGGGATCGTCCAGTTTGTGGTCGATGATGTGAATCGAGCGCTTGGCGCTCTCCAGCAGCGCGGTGAATTGCGCGCGCGCCCGTTCCGGGCCGACGATCAGGCGCGGATTGACCTGCGAGGAAAGCGTCGAATGCGGCGCCAGCCAGTCCACCTCGAACAATTCACGCAGGCCGGCGACCACCCCGGGGTCGTAGGTCAACAGAATGAAGTCGCAGGTCGCTCCGAAGCATTTGGCCGTCAGGTTGAGCGAGGTAATCAAAGCGGGGCCATCGTCCGCCAGGAGATACTTGGCGTGATACTTCACCACCGGGTCCGAATACGGATGTACCTTGGCGCCCATGCTCTCCAGATACGTGCCCAACGCTTTGAGCCTCTTTTCCCAACCGCGGGCCCGGGGCGTCATCAGGAAGCGGACGTCCACTTTGCGGTTCAATGCCTCTCCGATGGCGTCTAGCACGGCGACGTCGGTGCAGCGAAACACCGAGATCAGCAATCGCTCGCGCGCGGAGCGGATGACCTGAAGCACGGCTTCGCGCCGTTGCTTGATCGCCAGAATCACCTGGTCCCGTTCTTGAGCGATGCCGCCGGGCGAGTTTATCATGCTAAAGTCCGGTCTCCTCCGATTGTAAGGTATATTCGGTTTAGACATGTCCTTTCAGTGCCCCGATGCGGCGGAAGACCGGAGACTCCGCGAACTCCTGCGCCGGCAGGACAAGAACCGCGGCTTCCTGGTGGCGTTCGAAGGACCCGATGGCTCCGGGAAAACCACGCAGCGCAAGCTGTTCAAGGCTTGGATGCGCAGCGTCGGGCACGATGTGGTGACTTATAAGTGGAACTCCTCGCCGCTCATCTCGCCCATCTTGAAAGCCCGGAAGCTGGCGCATTCGCTAAGCCCCGAGGAGTATTGCCTCCTGAGCGCGGCGGCATTCCGGCACCAGTTGAATACCGAGATCCTGCCCGCGCTTTGGTCCGGCAAGGTCGTGGTGGCCGACCAGTTTCTGTACACGGCGGTGGCGCGCGACTCGGCGCGCGGGCTCGATTTGAACTGGGTGTTGAACGCTTACCTGCCGCTCTTCTGGCCCGACCAGGTCTTCTATTTTGCGCTCTCCGCCGAGGCTGCTTCCGACCGCGGCCGGGCCAAGATGCCGGGCTTTTACGCGGCTGGGCAGGACGTAACGAATATCGCGGACCCGAAAAAGAGCCACCTCCAATTCCTGGGCCGCGTGATCCAGGAGTTCGAAGCGCTGTCCACCATCTTTCAGTTCTTGAAGGTGGATGCACGGCAATCGATTTGGGAGCAGCATCGCGAAATCCGGCAGATGTTCATGACGGCTGAACGCAGGCCTTGGGGCGAGTGGAACAGCGAGGCGGTGCTGGCGTGGCTAAGTGCCAGGGCGGGAGCCCCGAATGGCGAAACCGGAAAAGAAGAAGAGTAAAAAGGATCGCGGAAAGGCCGCTGGCGGCACCGGGCCTCGCGGACGGCTGGTTTCGCTGGATGGAACTAATGGCGTGATGCTGCGTTCCGAAGCCGAGCGTCTGGCCCGTCTGTGCTGCGGAGCGGCCGACCCAGCCTGGAGCCTCTGGGACGCTTCCAACACGTTCTACGAATTGCGTATGGTCAAGGCCAAGAACCTCACGCCGACCCCCAGGGTGTTGATGCTCTTATACGCCTCCGACCTGCTGTTCCGCCTGCGCTGGGAGATCGAGCCCACGCTGAAGGAAGGGCGCACCGTGGTGGCCGCGCCCTACGTGGAAAGCGCCATGGCATTCGGTGTCGCCGCCGGTCTGCCCAAGGAGTGGATCGAGGAGTTGTTCCGCTTCGCCCCCAAACCGGCGGCCTCGTTTCGCTTGAAAGAAAAGAGAAAGGGCAAGGGAAAGAAGAAAGACGGCGACGGGGAGCCGGGCTTCGTGGAGTTCTTCTGCGCCAGCCTTGCCAGGCACTACCCGGGCTGGGAGACCGCCGAGGTGCGCCGCGAAATGCTGAAATACCTGAAGAGTCTGGAAGAGCGGGACCGGATCCACGAGTTCGGCAATAAACCCTACCACATCAAACGTGCGCTCACGCCCGCTGGCTAACTGGCAGATCTGCGGCGCTGGCGACCGCGATTGAGCATCACTTGACCGGCAGCGGCACCGCCGGCGCCCTTACTCCGCCGATGTTGATGGTGAGGAACGAGCCGGGAGCCGCGTTTGCGGGAACCTGCACGTTCACCTGATACAGGCCAATGAATCCCGGGGTCAGGCCGGAGAAGGCCACTGTGGCGGGAATGCCGTTAAGCGTGGCCGTCGCGGGCTGCGGGGTGGTGGGCTGAAGACTGGTCGACGATGCGGGCTGTCCGTTAACCATCGGGCCGCTCACCGGCCCCAATCCGGTGGCGTAGACGACCACCGTTTCATTCGCAGTCGCGGGACTAGCGTTCGATACCAGGCTGCCGTCGGCGTGAGTAATCGCGGCCTGAGCCGGAGAAACCATGAAAACATCCGGAGAATAGGTCATCACGCCGGCAGACTGGACGTTGCTGGGCGTGCCGTTCACGATCATGCTGAACGAACTCATCCCGGTAGTTTCCCAGGGCACTTGAATGTTGAACTGGCCCGGCGAGCCGAAAAACACCGGGGCGGCAAGGCCGTTGATGTAGACCGTGGTGTTGTCGCCGTTTCCCATGTTGGAACCAAAAATGCTTGCCAGTCCGCCCCTCGCGACATCGGCCACGAAAGAGGCGGCGCTCACTACACCGCCGTCGTTAAGCTTCGGATAGTTGGAGGGCAACTGGTAGCCCTGCGTCACGATGTCCCTCATAATGAACTGCAACCGCGCCGGGGCAAACGTCACTACAAACGCCGCCGCGGCGTCGAATTGATCGTTGGTGGCGGGCGCATTGTAGCCCCATTCCATATAAAGCTTGAACTTGGTGTCGGCGTAAGCCGCCTGCTGGATCTGGTTGTACTCGCGCGTGGCTTCCTGTTGCAGCCAGCTGTCCGTGATGGCCATCATGGCGGTTTTGACCAGGGCTTCGAAGTAGTAATTCTCGTACTCGGGGATCGCCATGAGCCGCCGCATGAGCACGTTTTGGTCGGCGTTTTGCAGCACCGGCCGCGCCGTCGAGGTGAACGCGTTGTCTTTATCCCAAGGGATGAATTGCGACAACTGCTTGTTCACAAACCGGTAGAAGTGAAAGTTGTTCATCCCGAATGCGTCGCCGAGAATACAGTCGAAATCCGCCACGTAACTCTCCACTGCAATGTGGCTGAGGAAGAGCTTGAGATCGAGATAAGGCGCCATCGCCGAAAGAAAAGTGGCATCCGGCTCCTGATTGATCGTCCGGATCATCCCCTCCAACGTCACGGTGTCGGGCGCATTGGTGTGGGTCTCGGGGCTGAACGGCGTTGGAACGGTGGCCGACGCATACTTCGAAAGATCGGGGCCGAGGTATTCAAAATGGTAGCCGCTACCGAGGATACCCGTCGCCCAGTCGCCCGGAACGTAGTTGTATTCATATCCGGTGCTCTCGTTGAAGATGCGTGTCAGAAGACTGGTATCCGGATACTCGACCAGCAGGTAGACGCCCATATACTCCCCATTCACGTAGAAGGTCGAATGAACCTCGCGTGAACATGGGATGCCCATGCGGCCGAACAACAGAAAGGTCACCCGCTCGTGAAGCATGCTTAGGTCCTGGACATTGGGCTTGAGCTCGAGGTTGGACAGACCGAGAAAAGTCTGGCCCTTGACGTTGGCATCGAAGGTCAGGTGCAACCCCGGTTTGATTGGGTTGCGGCTGCCGTGGCCGCGGTTATGCATCTGGAAATTACCGACCGAGGCGGTCAGACCGCCGGCGCCCTTCCACTGGAACGTGGCGACATTGAACGGCGTGTCGGTCTGGTAGGCGGCCTTCAGCGCCTGCCAATCGGCGTCCAGCATGGTCACGCGGACTTCGTGAAGAACGCTGCCGTCGAACAGGTCCGTGGTGGTCGGGGTCTGGGCCAGCGCAGTCGCCTGCACTCCGAACAACGCGATCAACAAGAACTGCTTCTGGAATGCCACCGCGTTCCCTCCTATGTTCTCAACCCGAACTCAATCCGTTCCGTGCCGGCGTCACGAGGCGGAAACCGGCATAAGCCGGCGGCTTCCGCGCCGGCCATCGGAGCTATTCCGAGTTGCGCGGCAAAGCGGTTGCCACGCGACCGCCCATCTCGCGGTCTTGGGAAGGGGGAAGGCACGTGCGTGGCCAAATGCAAACGCATGACACGCTATTAGGCGCCTATGCGGATACCGGCAGAAACTGCACGCAAGTGCACTAGTTTTGCCTGTCGTGAATGTCGGATCGGGAACTACCGGCGCCGGAGTGGAGCCGGGAACCCGCTTCCAATCTGGCCATGCATGTGCTGAGTTTATTGACTGGATTCACATACAACGGAGGCCAGCTCTGTGGAATGGCTCTTGCGCGGATTTCTTACCCTTCTCATTTCCAGCACTCTGTTTGGCAGCGAGCACTACGGTTACGTCCGCTCCGGTAAAAAGGCCATTCCCGGCGCTACCGTCACCGCATCGCTGGACCAGTGGAAGCTGGTAACCACCACCGATGAGAGTGGCATGTATATTCTCGATCTTCCCGGTTCGGGAAAGTGGGTGTTTCAAGCCGAGATGTTCGGCTTCGCGCCGGCCCGCGAAGAACGGACCCTGATAGGCCTGGCATCGGTCCTGGATTTCGACCTGGAACTACAGGCTGCGGGCGTTGCCGAAACCCCGGCCACGGCGCCCGCCGCCGGATTCCAGACGGTGGATGTGAAGGAGCAGGCCGACAGCCAGGCGCAGATCGAACAGCAGATGGAGGCAACCGTGGCTCCCCCCACTACGCAGCCCATGGGCGGCTCCGACGTCAACGAAGCCTTCCTGGTAAACGGAAGCCTCAGCGGCGGACTGCAGTCCGTCCAGCAGCAGAACTTCTTCGACCAGTTGGACCAGGATCAGACCATTGGCAAGAAAGAGAAGAAGTCCAAAAGCGACCTCGCGCCCGGCGAAAAACGCGCCAAGAAAGCCGCCAAGAAGGCAAAGAAGAAGAAGTCCCTGAACGACACGGTGAGCAGCTTCGGCGCCACCAAGCAGCAGAACCAGATTAAGGGCAACGTCCTGTACACCTTCCGCGACTCGGCACTGGATGCCAGTCCTTACTCGCTCAGTGGTCAACCCCTCAACAAGCCAGGCTACTCGCAGAGCCGTATTGGCGCTGCCGCCGGCGGCCCGCTTCCCGGCAGCCCCCAGACCATCTTCTTCCTCAGTTTCGCAGCCCTGCGCGGCCAGACGCCATACGCCAACTTCGATACCGTCCCCACCGCGGATCAGCGCGGCGGAAACTTCTCCAAACCCACCGTTGCCGGACCGCTGGTCCTTTACGATCCTATCAGCCATCTGCCGCTCGCCGGCAATATCGTGCCGGCCAATCGCATCGATCAGATCGCCAGCCAGTTGCTCAATTACATCCCGCTACCCAATCTGCCCGGCGGCGTCCAGAACTACCAGATCGCGACCGCGGTGCCTCTCAACACCGCCGATTTTTCGGCCAAGCTCAACCATACGCTCAGCAGTAAGAACCGCTTCAGCCTGAGTTTCGCCCTGCAGAGCCGCAACGGAAAGCAGGCCCAACTCTACGGCTTTCAAGACAAGCTGGATGGGTTCGGCTGGCAATCCGAAGTGGGCTGGACGCATAACTTCGGGCCGCGAACCATCAACGCCTTTCACTGGGCGTTCAGCCGCAACCGCTCGAACTACCTTCCCTACTTCGCGAACGGACCCAATGTGGCGGCCGCCATCGGCATTCAAGGCACTTCGCCCGATCCCGTCAGCTACGGCCCGCCCAATCTCTCCTTCACCAACTTCGGCAACATGACGGATGGCACCCCGTTGGTGAAGCGCGACCAGGCGTCCGCATTGCGCGATGCTGTGATCGTAGTGCGCGGGCTACACAACGTAACCTTCGGCGGCGAATACCGGCGCGTTCAAAGCAATCCCATCACGGATACGTACGGCCGCGGCCTCTTCGTGTTCAGCGGCCTCCTGACCAGCGGATTCGACAACAACGAGCGCCTGCTGCCGGGCACCGGCTTCGATTTTGCGGATTTCCTCTTCGGTTTTCCGAACCAGGCCAAGGTCCGGTATGGAAGCTCCGCCAATTACTTCCGCTCGTCGGCGTACAGCGCCTACGTGGTGGACGATTGGAAGGTCCGCTCCAACCTGTCCCTCAACCTGGGCCTGCGCTACGAGTATTTCTCACCGTACACCGAGAAGTACGGCCGCATGTCCAACCTGGATCTGGCCCCCGGTGTCACGGGTGCGATGGTGGTCACCCCGGGACAAATCGGGACCTACACCGGCGCGTTCCCGCGGGCGCTGATCGATGGCGACCGCAAGAACCTTTCTCCACGAGGGGCGGTTGCCTGGCGCCCCACCCCAAAGAGACACATCATCCTGCGCGCGGGATACAGCATCTTTTACAACGGCTCCATATACGGCGAACTGCCGGGCCGTCTCGCGTCTCAGCCGCCATTTGCGCACAGCAACTCGATCCTTGCCAGCCTGGACTATGCGCTGCGCCTGGCCACCGGCTTCACGAGCGCCAGCACCAAGACGATCAACAACAGTTTTGCCATCGACCGGTATTACAAGGACGGCTACGCGCAGACCTGGAATTTCGCCGTCGAACAGAATTTGAGCAAAGCCTGGGTGCTGGAACTAAGCTATTTGGGCACCAAAGGCACGCGGCTCGACGTCGAGCGCGCGCCCAACCGCGCGCTTCCCGGTTCGCCCCTCACCGCGGAGGACCGGCGTTTAATCGGCAACGCCGTCGGCTTCACCTATGAAACCTCCGACGGCAATTCGATATTTCACGCCGGGCAGGTGCGGCTGACCCGCAAACTAAGCAAGGGGCTCTCCGTCCAGGGGCTGTACACGTACTCCAAGTCGATCGACGATGCGTCCGTGCTGGGGGGCGGCGCTGCGGTAGTGGCGCAGAACGACAAGAATCTGCGCGCCGAGCGCGGCCTTTCCACTTTCGATCAACGCCAGTCGTTCAATCTGGCTTTCACGGAGCAGTCGCCGGTGGGGAGGAGAGTGCCACTCGCCAGTCCGGCCCTTACCGGCGTCCTGCGTTCGTGGATTCTGTCCGGAAACATCGCCGCCCTGAGCGGGCTCCCCTACACGGCGCGGGTTCTGGGGAACCTGTCGGATTCTGGGGGCAGCGGGAATTTCGGGGCCAGCCGCGCCGACGCCACCGGCCTCAGCGTCTCCGGCGGAAGCGGCTTCTTCAACAAGGCCGCATTCGCGCAGCCGTCGCTGGGCGCGTTTGGCGACGCGGGACGCAACACCATTCCGGGGCCGTCGCGGTTCTCCATGAATCTCGCGCTCACGCGCTCCTTCCACGCTACCGAGCGCAATCACATTGAAATCCGCATCGAGGCCACAAATATCACCAATACGGCGACGTTTTCCAACTTCGGCACGGTGCTGAACGCCTTGAACTACGGCCTGCCCACCGTGGCGCAGCCGATGCGCACCTTCAGGGCTACATTGCGCTATAAGTTTTGACCGGGAGATCCAGCATGTACAGGCTCGCAGCAACAGTCTTCCTGACGCTCTGCCTGGCCGGGCAGCAACCGGAGACCGCCACGTTCAAGACCACCACGAGGCTGGTGGTGGTGGATGTCTTCGTTCGCGCCAGGAACGGCAAGGCCCTCGATAATCTGAAGAAAGAGGACTTCACGCTTCTGGAAAACGGCAAAGCGCAGGAGATCGCGGTGTTCGACTTTCAACGCATCGCCGACCAAACCGTGCAACCTGCCGTCCCCGCGGCGCCCCCGCCTTCCGCTCCCGCTCCCGCCATGGCTGCCCGAGCCAACGTCATCAATGTCCAAACGGCCGGCAAAGTTCAATACCAGGACAAGCGCCTGTTGGTGCTGTTCTTCGATTTCTCTTCCATGCAGCCCCAGGAACAGATCCGCGCGCAGCAATCCGCTCTGAAGTTTCTGGCGGAGCAGATGACCCCGTCGGACATGGTGTCCATCATGACCCTCGGCGGGGCTGTTCAGGTGGCCCAGGATTTCACCTCCGACCGTGATCGCCTGACCCAGGTGATCAAGAGCTTTCACATCGGCGAAGCCAGCGAACTCGCCATTGAGGCTGATACCGGCGACCCCAACAGCGGCGAATATACCGGGGCCGCGTTCATCGCCGACGAAACCGAATTCAATATCTTCAACACGGACCGCAAGCTGGCGGGCCTGGAATCCGCGGTCCGCATGCTGGCTCCGCTGCCCGAGAAAAAGGCGCTGATCTACTTCTCCGCCGGCATCCCCAAGACGGGCGTCGAGAACCATTCGCAGCTCGAAGCCACCGTCAACGCCGCCATTCGCGCCAACGTCTCGTTCTACCCCATCGATGCGCGCGGCTTGGTGGCGCTGGCGCCCGGCGGAGACGCCAGCAAGGCAGCCCCGCGCGGCTCGTCGGTGTTCACCGGACAGGCCATCACCACGCAGAAGACCAAGTTCAACGACCAGCAGGAAACCCTGTTCACGCTCGCTGAAGATACCGGCGGCAAGGCGCTGCTGGATTCCAACGACCTCACCCTGGGCATCCAGCAGGCCCACGAAGACCTTGGCAGCTACTATGTTCTCGGCTATTACGACAACAGTCCCGTGGCCGATGGCAAATTCCGCCGCGTGCAGGTCAACGTTCCCAAGCAGTACCAGGCGCAGCTCGACTACCGCGACGGGTATTTCACCGCCAAGGAATTCAACAAATCGACCTCCACCGACAAGGAACGGCAACTCCAGGAGGCGCTGCTCCTCGGCGACCCGGTGACGGATCTGCCGATGGCGCTGGAGATCAACTACTTCCGGCTGGTGGGCGACCATTACTTCGTGCCGGTGGCGGTCAAGATCGCCGGCGGCGAAATCGCCCTGTCGCGCCGCGGCGCCGGCGATACCACGGAATTCGATTTCATCGGCCAGGTCACCGACGCCCGGGGGCAGGTAAAGGGCAACGTGCGCGACACCATCAAAGTCAAAATGGGAGAGGGCGCCGCGCAGCTCGCCAGTAAGAACATCCAATACGACACGGGCTTTACACTTTCGCCCGGCAAGTACCGCCTCAAGTTTCTGGCGCGCGAAAACCAGGGCGGCAAGATGGGCACTTTCGAGACGGACTTCACCGTTCCCAACCTGAATGCGGATCGGGAGGGCCTGCGTGTCAGTTCGGTGGTTTGGAGTGGACAGCGCCAGCCCATCGCCGAAGCCATCGGCGCGGGCGCCAATCAGAAATTGCTGGTCAACCATCCGCTGGTGTACGAAGGTCAGAAGCTGATTCCCAGCATCACGCGCGCCCTCACCGGTAAGCAGAACCTGTACGTCTATTTCGAAGTCTACGATCCCGCGCAGCAGGCAGGCACCAGGAAGCCGCGTGTGGTGGCGGCCGTAAGCTTCTATCGCCAGGGCCGGAAGGCCTTCGAGTCGGCGCCGGTCGAACTCAGCACGCTCTCGACAACCCGCCAGGGCACGCTGCCGGTGCAGTTCCAGGTTCCATTGAATGTGCTGAAGCCGGGCCGGTACACTTGCCAGGTGAGCGTCATCGACGAAACGGCGAAGAAGTTCGAGTTCCTGCGAGCGCCGCTGGTGGTTCTGCCGTGAGAGTGGGACAGACGATCGCCTTCTGTCGTCTGTCAAACAGCCGTGCTCTAGCGAGGCCTGACAGACCACAAAGAACGATGGTCTGTCCCACAAGAACGCTAGTCCGCGCTGGTAGTCCCCGTCGCTGTTGCCCGCTCTTGCACGCGGAACTGGATGTCATGAAGCTTGGCGTACAGACCGCCTTTCGCCAGTAGCTCCTCGTGCTTGCCGGTCTCCGCGATCGCACCGTCCTGGATCACGAAAATCTTGTCCGCCCGCTGGACGGTGGCCAGCCGATGGGCGATCACAATCGACGTCTTGCCTTCCAACAGGCGGTCCAGCGCATCGAAGGCCAGTTGCTCCGACTCCGCATCCAGCCCCGTTGTCGGCTCGTCCAGAATCAAAATCGGAAGGCTGCGGATCAGCGCCCGCGCGATGGCGATGCGCTGGCGTTGCCCGCCGGAAAGCGTCACCCCGCGCTCACCCACGACGGTGTCGTATCCGTCCGGCATCTTGTCGATAAACTCGCTGGCATTGGCCAGTTCCGCGGCGCGCACGATCTCGTCCATGGTCGCGCCCGATTTGCCGTACGCGATATTGGTCGCTATGGTCCCGTGGAACAACAGCGTCTCCTGCAGCACGAAGCCGATCTGCTGCCGCAGCGTCGACTGCTGGAACTGCCTGATGTCGAATCCGTCGATCTTCACCACCCCGGCGGTGGGATCGTAGAAGCGCGCCACCAGGCTGGTGATGGTCGATTTTCCGGAACCGGTCGGGCCCACCAGCGCCGCCGTCTCTCCCGGCGCGATGCGGAAACTCACGTCGTGGAGCACCGGCAACCCGGGACCGTATCTGAAGGCGACGTGGTCGAATTCGATGCTGCCCTGGAACGGCGGAGCGGGCACGGCGCCCGGCAAGTCCTCTATATCCCGCTTGGTCTGCAACACTTCCTGAATGCGTTCCCACGCCACGGCCGCCTTGGTATAGGTATCGGTCATTTTCGAAAGCTCCTGCATCGGTTTATACATCCTTCCCAGATACAGGACGAAAACGATCAGCGAGCCCGTCGACAGGCTGCCGTCCAGAACCATGCGCGCGCCAAACCACAGAACTATGCAGGTTCCGCCGGCCACGATCATTTCCACCATCGGCGAGAGCTTGGCTTTCAATCCACGGGCGCGCAGCGCGATGCCCACGCTCTCCATGCTCTCCACTTCGTAGCGCCGCTGCTCGTAGTCCTCGCGCGCGAAGGCCTTCACCACGCGCACCGCGGCGAAGACCTCTTGGATGATGGAAGCCATCTCGCCTTCTTTTTTGCGCACCGCCCGCGAGGCTTTCTTGATCTTGCGCGTGTAGGTGAACACCACCGCGAACAGCAGAGGCATGATCGAAAGCGCCATCAGCGTGAACCGCCAGTTGATGTAGAACATCACGCCGATCATCCCGAACAGGGTCAGCAGGCTGACCAGCGTGCTGAGCAGGCCCGAAGCCAGAAAACTCTGCACCGAATCGATGTCGCCGGTCACGCGGCTGATCAGATCGCCGGTCTGCTTGCTGTCGCGGTACGCCAGCGAAAGCCGCTGAATCTGCGCATAGAGCGTCCGCCGCATCTCGTGCAGCACTTTCTGCCCGATGGTGGTCGTCAGCGATTTCTCCGCATAAGAACAGGCGGCGCCCAACGCCGCGATCGCCAGCACCGCCAGCGCGGCCAGCCGGAGGATTGCCAGCGGATCGGTTCCGGCAAGTCCCACGACCACATCGTTTAGCCACCCCTTGGTGGTACGCGCCTTCAGAACCGTATCGATGATGATCTTCAGCGGCCAGGGTTGCAGCAGGTCGGCGACGCTGCCACCGGCTACCACTAGTACGCCCAGCGACAGGGATCTGAGGTGCGGGCGTAGCAGCCGCTTGATCGTCAGTGGGTTCTGGCCAACGTCAGACATGAGGCACGCATCAGTATACTAATTCGATCGTGGTGCGGAGCGTCGCGCCCCATCGGGCACCACAGTCGCGCAGGCATTTCCGGGAGCGGCGGCCTTACGGATTGTGGCTCTGCACTTGGATAATCTGAGAATTGCTGGCGATTCCCTTCTCCGAAACACGCAGCAGATAGGCCATGGCCGGCAGATCCCGCGGGGCGGCCGCGTTTACCTGGTACACCCCAACAAAGCCCGGAGCGAGACCGGCAAAATCGGGGGTGATTGGCGTCGTGGCGCCGATCTGTACTTGCACGGGCGCCACAACCCTCAGCAACGGCGACGAGGGAGCGGCCTGGCCGGCGCCAATCTTTCCGTCCACCTGTCCCAGGCCCGTCATGTAGATCATCAGCGTTTCTCCGGGCGTAACCGGCGCCGTGGCTGAAACCAGTGTGCCGTCGGCGTGGGTAATCGCGGAGGGAAAAATGGCTGGGGCAACGTCGGCGATATCGATCTCGGTTTCGGCAAACCCGGCGGACGTCGTCACCCGCACAGTCGCCGGCCCCAGCGCGTCCAGTGGTAACGCCGCATTGATTTGACCCGGAGACCCGAAAATCAAAGCCATGGGGACTCCGTTCAGCGTAACGGCGGAGCCGTCCAGGCTGATGGGAAGTGGAAAACCGGACGCCTGGCTGATGCCCGATGCCAGCCGTTGTCCGAATATGCTGACCAGTTCCCCCGTGGCCAGGGATGACTTGAAAGACGCTCCGTTGACGACGGAATCCGACGGGACTTACCCCCTCGTTCAAGACCGCCAGGTCCTTCTCCAGGAGGATGATCTTGGCGGCGTCTTTGGCCACATCCACGCCATTCATTACGGAAATGCCGACGTCCGCGGTGTGCAGCGACGGAGCACGCCGTGCTCGGCCTGGTAAGCCAGGGCGGCATCGTCCATGGTGTCCACCTGGCTGCCGGTGACCATGCGATCGGCAGCGAGGCCGACATCGTGGGCCACCTTCTGCGTCACGTACTGATTGTCGCCGGTCATGATGACCACGGAAACGCCGTTCTTCTTCAGCGCTTCGAGAACCGCGACAATCCCCTCCTTGGGCGGGTCCAGGAATGCCGCGAACCCGGCCAGGGTCATGTCTTGCTCGGCCGCCACCGCATAAGCATCCTGCTTCTCCACCTTCCGGAAGGCGACCCCCAGGGCGCGGTATCCGTCGGCGCTCAACTTCTTCAAGGTCTCCGTCGCCTGGGCTCGCCGGCTTTCGTCGAACGGTTGGGGAACCCCGTCGATGGTGACGGTCCCGCAGATGGCGAACATGCTTTCCGCCTCGCCCTTGGTGATGAGGAGGTCCTCGCCGCCATGGCGCACCACCACCGAAAGGCGCTTGCGGTTGAAGTCGAAAGGAATCTCGTCCACCTTCTCATACTCCGTAATGGCGGGGCGCTGATACTTGAGGATGGCGTCGTCCAGCGGGCTCTTGATCCCCGCTTGAAAGTAACTGTTCAGGTAGACGAACCGGAGAACGTCGTCGCTGTCCCGGCCCTGAACGTCCACGTGCCGGTCCAGCGCGATCTCGCCTTCTGTGAGGGTGCCGGTTTTATCGCTGCAAAGAATCTCCACGCTGCCGAAGTCCTCGATAGCCGTAAGCTGCTTGACCAGGACCTTTTTCCGGGCCATCCGGCGCGCGCCCTGCGCCAGCGAGATGGTGATGATCATGGGCATCATCTCGGGCGTCATTCCGACGGCCAGCGCGACAGAGAACAAGAACGATTCCAGCAGCGGGCGATGTAAGACGATGTTCACCAGCAGGACGAAGAGCACCAGCAGCATCATCACGCGCGTGATCATCATCCCGAAGTGGCGTATGCCGCGGCCGAATTCGGTCTCCGGCGGCCGCATGGCCAGCCGTTGTGCAATGGCGCCGAAGGCGGTATCCTTGCCCGTGCGCACGATGACCGCGGTGCCGATTCCCGTCTGCACGGCAGTCCCCAGGAAAATGCTGTTGCTGGCGTCGGCAATGGTGTGTTGCCCCGCCGGAAGATCGCCCGCCGCTTTGTCGACGGGCAAAGACTCGCCCGTCAGCGCGGACTCGCGCACGTGCAGGTCCTTGCTGTCCAATAAACGGGCGTCGGCCGGCGCCAGATCCCCGGCATTGAGCCGGACGATATCCCCGGGGACCAGCTCCGCGACCGGCAGCTCCTGTTCGCGGCCGTCGCGCAGAACGGCGGCGGTGGTAGCCACCTGCTTGCGAATGTCCTCCACCGCATGTCGAGCCTGAAACTCCATATAGAAGTTGACGACGACGCTGAGCAGGACTATGGCGATGAT
>JBEKSR010000130.1:0-22446 GCA_049516835.1 Bryobacteraceae bacterium
ACGAACTCGGTCACAATGGCTCCGGGCAACCACTGGAAATTCAGCCAGCGCTGCTTGCGGTTGGCATCGTTGGATCCCCAGGAGGCGTAGCCGATCACGTTTTTCTGATCGTACAGGACGCGCGGGGTTTCATCCATGATGACGCGATCGGCGGGCAAGAGAATGGCGGCGGTGCGGAGCCAGTTGTTGCCCTGTTTGTCGTCGGCCGAGCTGAGGTCTATGACAAACTTGCCGCGGTTTCGGGCAGCCAGGGCGCGGTCGATCATGCGCTTGACGTCGGCGAGATCCCAGGCCGCCAGACGGGTGACCAGGTAGATGGGAAAGCGGGGATGGCGGAACTCTTCATCGCGTTTCATGAAGAAGGGGTTGGGAATGCCGCCGGCGCGCGGGAACTGAACGCCTCGCAGCTTGGAATAGAGCAGCGCCAGCTCGGAATCGACGGAGCAGTACTCGGAGGTGAAGAGCGACCCTCCCGAGCCATCCACCTTGAGGGGCACGCCCAGGGTGGTGACGATGTACAGCACCTCTTCCTGAAGCCCGGCCTTGCGGAGGCAGGCGCCGACGGGGCGCTCGATCTGTTCCTCGTAGGTGTTCCAGGAGATTTCCTCGTCGGAAGTCGTGGAGATGTAACAGACGTTGCCGACGGGGATGGAACGGCGAGGGCGGTAGTAATCGGCGATGGCGCGGGAAACGGGGTCGTTGCGGTTCACCACCAGCAGCACATTGTTTCCGGTCTGGGCCCGAAGGCCGGGAACTAACGCGAGGAGAAGGAGGAGCAGGAGCATGGGCTTGCGTGGCGAAAGCTGGGCGTCGCCACGTAACTTGATGGTATCCGCGATGGGAGGGGGGCCGCAAGCGCACGCAAATTCGGGGACACCAGCGTCCGCGCGGCGCAAGAAACGCGCCTTGGGACGCGGGTGTCTGGCCCCTGTATCTTGCTACAATGCTTAGCAAACGCGCCCAAAGGGCGCCTCATGGACTTCGACCAGCTTCATACGTTTCTGGAGATTGTCCGGCTAAAGAGCTTCTCCAAGGCCGCTCTGACGTGCTACCGCACGCAGCCGGCGATCAGCGCGCAGGTGCGCCAACTGGAGCAGGAACTGCGGGCCGACCTGTTCGAACGGTTTGGGAGCCGCATTTCGCTGACCACCGCGGGCAAGGTTTTCGCGGGATATGCGGAGCAGATGCTGGAACTGCGGCGGCGGGCGCAAGACGCGGTAGCGGAGCTGGAAAGCAGCCCGCGCGGCGAACTGTCGATCGCGGCCAACGAAGCCACCTGTATCTACGTTTTGCCAAAGGTTTTTTCGGAATACCGCCAGCTTTTCCCGGCGGTGCAGCTCCAGGTGCTGCGTTCCTACGGCGCGCGGGTGGTGGAAGCGGTGATGGAGAACGTGGCGGATTTCGGCCTGACGCAACTGCCGGTGGAAGAGAAGCGCATGCAGGTGGTGAACATATACCACGACGAGATCCGGCTGATTGTTCCGGCGCATCATCCTCTAGCGGACAAGAAAGCGGTATGGCCGCAGGACCTGGTGGAGCACTTCCTGATACTTCCCAAGCAGGGCAAGACGCGGACGCGGCTGAACGAATGGCTGGAGCCGGTGGAAGACGACATCCGGATCTCGATGGAACTGGATTCCACGGAGATGATGAAGCGGTTCGTGATGGCGGGCCTGGGGGCGACGTTCCTGGCGGTGTCGAACTGCGGCGAGGAAATAGCCGCGGGGAAGGTGCGCGCGATTTCCCTCGCGCCGGAACGGATGGTCCGGCGGCTGGGTTTGATCTACCGTAAGGACAAGGCATTATCGAAGGCCGCGCTGGGATTCATCCAGGTGGTGCTGGATCATGTGGGAGAGGAAGCCTCGGCAGGGCGATGACTTGCAGCCGTTGCGGGAAAGAGTTCGACGAAGAAGAAGCCCGGTGTCCTCATTGTGACGAGCCCAAGGCGGACGGCTCGGGCCTGTTCCAGACGTCCACGGTTTTGATCTCCGCGGGCGGCGCCGACTTGGTATACCGCACGGTGGAGGAGATCCCGCCGGGCCTGCGAACGAGGCTGCTGAAGTCCACCAGCGGGGGGAATTCCGGGACCATTCTGATCGCCGACCGGCGCGGACGGAAAGAGATCGCCAAGGTCGTGGGGAAGCTTCCGGGCGGCCGGAAAGGGTCAAGCCCGGCGGAGTGGCTAACGCCCGGCCTGAAGCGCGGGATGGCGGCGGTGTTGGTGCTGCTGGCCCTGGCGCTGGTGGCGTGGGTGTTCAGCCACCACTGGCAGTGATGGTGGAGACGCTATGAACCGAAGAGCGGTGGTGTTGGGATCGGCCGGACAATTGGGGGTCGAATTGGTCCGGGAACTCAGGGCGCGGGATTACATGGCGATGGGTTGGGACCGCGACGAAGTGGATATCACGGATGCCGCGGCGGTGGAGCACGCGATTGCCAGGTTCGACGCCGAGGTGGTCTTCAATGCAGCGGCCTACAACCAGGTGGACGTGGCGGAAGAGGAGCCGCAAGCGGCCTTCGAAGTAAATGCGCTGGCGGTGCGGAACATCGCGTTGGCCTGCCGGCAGATGGATGCGCGGCTGGTGCACTTCTCGACCGATTACGTTTTCGATGGCTTTGCCCGCCACCCCTACGCGGAAGACGATCCCACGCACCCGCTGGGGGCTTATGCGGTTTCGAAGCTGGCGGGGGAGTTGTACGCGCAGGCGTACCTGGACCGGGTGCTGATTGTGCGCACATCGGGCCTGTTCGGTCCCGGGGGCCTGGCTACGGCGCGCGGCAATTTCGTGGAGCTGATGCTGCGGCTGGCGGGTTCGGGGCAACCGATCCGGGTGGTGGAGGACCACGTGGCGTCCCCGACGTTCGCTCCGCTGCTGGCGGCGCGAACCATCGATCTGGCGGACCGGGGGGCATCGGGCGTATTCCACATCGGGGGTGGGGCGCCGATCTCGTGGTTTCAGTTTGCGCGAACGATCTTCGAGGTGGCGGGCACGAAGCCGATGTTGCTGGCCACCAGCGAGCGGGAATACCGCACGCGGGCGAAGAGGCCGAAGTATTCGGCGCTCTCGAACGCCAAGATGGAACGGGTCGGAATAGCGCCCATGCCGCCGGTGCGCCAGGCGCTGGAGGGGTATTTCGCGGAGCGGCGCCGGGCGGTCAGCGGGATTCCGGCTTGACGGCGTAGTAACCTTTGCGCGCCTGGGCCTTGAGGTCCTTGTTGGCCAGCTTGACGTCGAGATGCCGGTAGGAGCCGTCCTTCAGGCCGTTGACGGGTGTGTAGCCGATGGAATACTGGCTGCGCATTTCGTCCTGGAGCTCGCGGAAGACCATGTCGAGCGGGTGGCTACGGTCCACTTTGTAGACGTGGCCGCCGGTCTCATCGGACATCTTGTGCAGCTCGCCTTCGCCGCCGCTGCCGCCGAAGGTCATGAACCTGCCGTAACCGTAGGCGCCGGGATCGTAGTATTCGATGCTGTAGATGACGGCGTCGGCCTTCTGGGCGGCCTCGATGGCCTGGTTGCGGGTCAAGCGGCTGCCCTGGTCCACGCCATCGGTGATGACGACGATGACTTTGCGGCCCACTTCGGTTTTCAGCTTTTCGCTGGCGGCGAGGTAGATGGCGTCGTAGAGCACGGTGCCGCGGGGCTGGCCGATGGTGGGCACGGGCCCCGGAGAAATGCCGCCGACGCCGGAACTGACGCGCAACTGATTGAGCCCCTGACTGAGCAGCCGCGCGGAGCCGGTGTAGTCTTGCAGCAATTCGGTTTCCTCGCCAAAGCTGATGAGGAAGGCTTCGTCCTTCTTACGCAAGACCTGGGAGAAGAACTGGGAGGCGGCATGGCGCTCGATATCGATCAGGTTCCTCTGGCTGCCGCTGACGTCCACCAGGAGGCCGATGGTGAGCGGGAGGTCGGTTTCCCGGGTGAAATACTTGATGGTCTGGGCTTTACCCTCTTCCAGGATGGTGAAATCGTCCTTCTGAAGGTTGGGGATGAGGGCGCCGCGCTTGTCGCGGACGGAGGCCAGGATGCTGACCACATCGACGTCCACGGTGATGGAGGGCAAGTCATCGGGCGGTTTGGTCTGGGGCGGCGTCTGCGCCAGCAGGGCGGCGCCGAGCGCAAAAAAGAAGGGTAGTCGCATCCGGATACAATAGGTGTGACGTATCCCCCGGCGCGATTGTTTCATCATGAAGGAAGCCATTCAGCACCTCAAGCAGTCCGACCCGGTACTTTCGGGGATCATCGACCGCGTTGGGGACTATGGTATCGAATTCCGCGACCCGGATTTCGAGACGCTGGTGAAGTCGATCGTTTACCAGCAACTCAGCGGGCGCGTGGCGAACGTGATTTTCGGCCGGGTGGTGAAGGCGGCGGGCGGAAAGCTGACGCCGGAGAACATTCTCAAGCTGCGTCCGGCGCGCATGCGGGCGCTGGGCCTCTCGGGGCAGAAGACGGCTTACATACGCGACCTGGCGCGGCACACGCGCGACGGGAAGGTAGATTTCGGAGAGCTGCCGGACCTGCCGGACGAGGCCGTGATCGAGCGCCTGACGGAGGTGAAGGGCATCGGCGAGTGGACGGCGCACATGTTTCTGATCTTCGCGCTGCGGCGCACGGATGTGCTGCCTTTGGGGGACCTGGGGATTCGCGCGGCCATCCGCAAGGCGTACGGTTTGGCCGAATTGCCGCAGCCCGCCGAGATGGAGGCGCTGGCGGCGCGGTGGCGCCCCTACTGCACGGTGGCGAGCTGGTACCTGTGGCGCAGCCTGGAACCCGATGCGAACCTGTGAAGGGCCGATGAAACCGCGAACTCTCATCCTCCTGCTGATTTCCGGGTGCGCCAATCTCTCCGGCCAGTTTGCACCCGCCCCGCCCGAATGGAATCGCCCCGTTGAGCCGTTCCGCGTTGTGGGAAACGTCTACTACGTGGGCGCATCGGACGTTTCCGCGTTCCTCATCACCACGCCCCAGGGGCACATTCTCGTGGATACGGGTTTTCCGGAGACCGTCGCGCTGGTCGATTCGAGTGTGCGGAAACTCGGCTTCCGCATGGAAGACATTCGCATTCTGCTTGCCACCCATGGCCACTACGATCACGCGGGAGGAGTGGCCGAGGTAAAGTCCCGAACCAAAGCTCGTTTCTTGGTGAACCCAGCGGAAGTGGAGCCGTTTTCACGTGGCGGCAAGGGGGACTTCGCATTCGGCGATACCTACGCTTTCCCGCCGTTGAGGCCGGATGGAGTGCTGCGCGACGGCGGCGAGGTCCGGTTGGGCGGCGTGGTCGTGACCGCGCATTTCACACCCGGTCACACGAAGGGCTGTACCTCGTACACCACGACCGTTCGTGAGGGGCGGAAGTCCTACCGCGTCGCGATCCTTTGCAGCGTCAGCGCTCCCGGGTACCAATTGGTGAACAACCGGCAGTATCCCGGGATCGTCGAGGATTTCCAGGCGACGTTCGCGAAGTTGCGCGCCTTGCCCTGCGACGTGTTCCTGGCGGGGCACAGTTGGGAATTTGGATTGGCGGAGAAGCTGAAGGCGCGCGGGAACGGCGCGGGCGGCAACCCGTTTGTCGATCCCGAGGGCTACCGCCGCTGGGTGGAGAAATCGGAGGCCGCCTTCCGAAAGCAACTGGAAGACCAGCGTCGGACGTCCGCGCAGAATCCATGACTTCAGGTCATCCGGCCGGCGTTCGTGGCGATGATGCGGGTTATAATGCGTTGAGGCTATTGAGACCTCAGGATGGGTTTCGCCTGAGGCGTGAAAACCAGGAGAGATACCATGCGCGCGATGAAAGTGGCGCTTCCGGCGGCGATCCTGATGGCTGGCTTCGTGCTATGCACTTCGGCCACCTACGGCAAGCCCGAGTACAAGAACAAGGAGAAGGTGGCCTCGTGCACGTACTGCCACGTCAAGATGGGATCGAAGGACCTGAACGACACCGGCAAGTGCTACAAAGATAACGATCACTCGCTGGCCAAGTGTCCGGCGCCGGAGAAGAAGTAATTTAAAAGGGGACAGACGCATTTTTCTGGATGGAAAATGCGTCTGTCCCCTTTATGAGTAGGTCTGCTTCCACTTGGAAAGCTCCGCGGCGAGGGAAGTGCGGACGGTCAGAAACTGCGGGTTCTCGTAGTGGTTGGCCCTTTCGCGAGGGTCCACGGGGAGGTCGTACAGTTCGCCGGGCCCCTTGCCTTGGTCGCGCAGGACGAGCTTGTAACGCTTGTCCCGAGCCATATCAGTGTTCTGGCAGTGGCTGAAGACCGTGGTGCGCCAGGGCTGTTTCTTGGGCAGCGGTTTCCCCGTGGCGAGCGGCAGATAGCTGCGGCCGCACAGATGGCGGGCGGGCGGAGCGGCGCCGGTTAGCTCGCAGAGGGTGGGCACCAGATCGTAGGCGCTCACCAGCTCCGGCCGCGTCAGTTGCGGAGGCACGCGCCCCTGCCAGCTCCACACCAGCGGCGTGGAGACTACTTCCTCGAACATATTGGCGGGATCGGAAGCCTGCGCGGAATCCCACAGGCCGTGGCGGCCCAGCAGCGAACCACAAGTCGAAGTGAAGACGATCAGGGTTTGGTCGAGCAGGCGCTTTTGGGAAAGTTCGGCGAGGAGCGCCGCCACATCGTCATCCAGGGCCGTGACGGCGGCCGCGACCTGGCGCTGGTTGAGGGCGAGATCGCTCAGCATTTCCTTATCGCGGGCGGCATTCCTGGCCGGCGCCTCCTGGCTGAAGGTGGCAAACTTCACCTGGGCGTAGAGGTCGAGATACTTCCGCGGCACGCGGTCGTAGGGCGGGCGCAGGTGGGCGCAATCGACCGTCAGGAAGAAGGGTTTGCCGGCGGCCTGGCCGTCGAGGGACTTGGCGGCGGCGGCGCTATCGGCGGCGGCACAGGCGTACCCCACGCCCTCGAGCACCTTGGAAAGCGGGACCTCGCCGGGGGAGCCGGCATCCGCCTCGCCAAGCTGCATGGGGGTGCGGCCGGTGAGCAGGGTGGTGCGGCCGGGCGCGGGGGCCGGCGCGCACGCAAAGTGATTGAGGAAGCGCAGGCCGGTCTGGGCGAGCCGGTCCAGGGCGGGAGTGCGAACCTCGTGGTTGCCGTAACAGCCCAGTATCCAGGAGGGCAGACGATCCGCCAGGATGAGCAGGATATGGGGCCGCTCGCCAGCCGCTTTGGTGGCGGCGAGGGCCGGCAAGGCGAGGCTGCCGAAGAAGAAATGGCGGCGGGAGAGGGTCATGGTGAATTACAAGTATAAGCCGGGGTGGGGCGGGGCCGGTTTCCAAACCGCGCTAAAGGAATCTTGAGATCCGCCGATAGTGATGACAACGGTCGCGATTGCCGCGACTTTCATGACCAGCCGGATTCATGCCGGACGCCTGACCTGGACACCCGTCCTGGCTTTCATCGCCGGGGTGGTGGTGGCCGGGGCATTGGCGGGCTTTCGTCATGACGCGTGGGCGGGAGCCATCGCCGCCGCAGTGTTTGTTTTGGCGCTGGCCGGCTGGTTCTTTGGCTACCACCGCTACGTTTGGGCCAAAAGGGCCGAGGAGCAGTATCGCGTCATATTCAACAACAGCAACGATGCGGTGTTTGTGTTTGGGCTCGGGGAAGACGGCGCCACCAACTTCATCCAAGTGAACGACGTGGCCTGTCAACGCCTGGGCTACACCCGGGAGGAGTTGCTGGAGCGGTCCCCTCGTGATCTTCACGCGCCCGGGGCGCTGGACTTTGCCCAGATCATGCGACGTTTACTCGCCGGGGATCAATGGCTCTTTGAGACGGAGCACCTCACCCGGGATGGCCGCGGGATACCGACCGAGATTAACGCGAGGGCTTTCCTGCTGGGCGGCCAGCGGACGGTGCTGATTGTCGCCCGCGACATCACCGAGCGAAAAAAAGCCGAAAAAGCCGTGCAAGCCTCCGAGCGGCGCTATCACCGGTATGTCGAGCGCAACGCCGCCGCCTTTCTTTGCGTGACACTCGATGGCCGGCCCGTGGAATGCAATGATGCCGCGGTGCGCCTCTTCGGCTATGAGTCCCAGAAGGAACTCCTATCGCTTCGGGCGGCGCAACTCTACTTCAACCCTGCCGACCGGCAGGTGACGATCAAGCTCCTCAAGGAACATAAGGCTATCACCAATCACGAGACCTGTTGGAAGCGTAAAGATGGCAGCCCGGTGTGGGGCCTGCTGAACATGACTCTGGTGGAGGGCGAGGACGGAGGTGGCTTCATCGAGGGGACAGCCATTGACATCACGGAGCGCAAGCGCATGGAGAAGGATCTCCGGATGATCGCTTCGATTGTGGAAAACAGCACCGACCTTATCGGCTTCGCTTCGATTGAAGGCTCAGTAATGTTTGTCAACCCCGCCGGGCGGCAGATGTTGGGCCTCGATAAAGATGAGCCGATAGCCGCCAGTGTGTTCGACTATTTCATGGATGAAGACCAGGAGTGGTTCCGCGAGCGGGTCTTGCCAGTTGTCGCGCGGGACGGCCGGTGGGAGGGGGAAACGCGATTCAAGCATCAAAAGACCGGCGCGTCGATCCCTATGTGGCAATCCACATTTGTCATTACGGAGCAAGGAACCAACCGCCGGACCGCCATGGCGACGATTTGCCGGGACATCACCGAGCGCCAACGGGCGGAGCGTTACCAAAATCTTTCCGCCGAAATCCTGGGTGCTCTGAACGAACCTCTTGGCCTGCGCGACGCGATCGGCCGTATTCTGGCGGCAATCAAGCGGGAAACGGGCTTCGACGCGGTGGGGATTCGACTACGCAGCGGCGATGACTTCCCATACTTTGTCCAGGACGGCTTTTCGCCCGATTTCCTGGCTACGGAGAATTCGCTGATTGGCCGGGATCAGAACGGCAACATCAGCTTGGAGTGCGCCTGCGGCCTGGTGCTTTCCGGGCAGACCGATCCGGCGAACCCCCTTTTTAGCCAAGACGGAAGTTTTTGGACCAACAACTCGCTGCCGTTGCTGGATCTTCCGGCCGGCCAGAACCCGAGGCTTCATCCCCGCGACAACTGCATTCATCAAGGGTATTGTTCCGTGGCGCTCATTCCCATCCGCGTCAATCGCGACATCGTGGGCCTGCTGCAGCTCAATGACCGGAGGACAGACCGTTTCACACTGGAGCAGATCCACTTCTTCGAGGGGATCAGCGCCAGCATCGGGGTGGCGTTGACGCGCAAGCAGCAGGAGGATGCCCTGCGCGAGAGCGAAGCGCGGCACCGCCTGTTGTTCGATGGCTCGCGGGACGCCATGATGACCATGGCCGCGCCTTCGTGGAAGTTCACCTCGGGCAATCCGGCGGCGTTGGAAATGTTCGGGGCCAGGGACGTGGCGGAGTTCACCGCGTTGGGGCCGTGGGATATATCCCCCGCGCGGCAGCCCGACGGCAGCCCCTCGGCGGACAAGGCTCGGGAAGCGATCGAGGCGGCCCTGCGCGAAGGTTCCCTGTTCTTCGAATGGACGCACCGGCGGCTGGACGGCGCGGATTTCCCCGCCACCGTGCTGATTACCAGGATGGAGACCGACGGCCAGGCATTTCTCGAGGCCACCGTGCGCGACATCACGGCCCAGAAGCAGGCCGCGGAGCGCATCGAGAAGACGCTCACGCGGCAGCGGGGCCTCGGCAGGCTTCGGCAGTCGCTGCTGGCCCCGGCCTCGCTGGAGGACCAACTCCGGAAGGTTACCGACGCCATCGTCGGCCTGTTCGACGCCGATTTCTGCCGCATCTGGCTGATCCGGCCCGGAGATCTGTGCGAGCAGGGCTGCCCGCATGCCGAGGCGCACGAGGGGCCGCACGTTTGCCGGCGCCGTGACCGGTGCTTGCATTTGGTGACGAGTTCCGGCCGCTACACCCACATCGACGGGCCCGGCCACCGGCGTGTTCCATTCGGGTGTTACAAGATCGGACGCCTGGCATCGGACGAAGAAGCCAAGTTCCTCAGCAACGACGTCCAGAACGATCCGCTAGTTCACGATCATGCCTGGGCCCGCGAGTTGGGACTGGTGTCGTTCGCGGGATACCAGTTGCGAACGTCGGGGGAAGAAACTCTGGGCGTTCTGGCCCTGTTCGCCAAACATCCGATCCTGGCCGATGAAGATGCCACGCTTGAGGGACTCGGCACTACGGTGGCTCTGATCGTCAAGCGAGCCGCCACCGAGGAGGCGCTGCTCCGGCGGACCGGGGAGCTGGCAGGTTCCAACACCAAGCTGGAGCGAGAGCTGGCCGGCCGCGGAAAGGCGGAAGAGGAGTTACGAGCCAGAGAGTATTCTCTGTCCGAATCGCAGCGCATTGCCCATGTGGGCAGTTGGAGCACAGAAGTGCCCATTGACACAGGCGCGAGCGCATGGACGCCCGAGACGTATCGTCTTTATGGAGTCTCGCCGGATACCTTCGTCCCGTCCCCTGAGACGCTTCTGGGTCTGATCCACCCGGATGACCGGGCCGCCATGCAAGGATGGCTCAGCGCCTGTCTGGCAGGGGAAGAACCGCCCGACCTGGAGTCCCGCGTCAGCTTGCCAGACGGCAGTGTTCGCTATCTCCTCGGTCGCGGGCATTTAGTAAGGGACGCGGAGAACAAACCGGTCCGCCTGGTTGGCATTTCTCAGGACATCACCGAACGCAGGCTGGCGGAGAGTGAACTCCGCGCAGCCAAGGAAGCCGCCGAAGCCGCCAGCCGGGCCAAGAGCGAGTTTCTGGCCAACATGAGCCACGAGATCCGGACTCCCATGAACGGCATCTTGGGCATGACCGCCCTGGCGCTCGACACCGAACTGAGCCCCGAGCAGCGCGAGTATCTCGGCATGGTCAAGAGTTCCGGCGATTCTTTGCTGGAACTCATCAACACGATCCTCGACTTCTCCAAGATCGAGGCGGGAAAACTGGAGCTCGAGTCGATCGAATTCAGCCCGCGAGACGCGCTGGAACCCACCTTAAAGACTCTGGCATTGCGGGCGCATGAAAAGAACCTCGAGCTCAACTATCAGGTGAGACAGGACGTGCCGGAGACGCTGGTGGGTGATCCGGGTGTTCTTCGCCAGATCATAGTGAACCTGGTGGGGAATGCCATCAAGTTCACCGAGCAAGGCGAGGTAAACGTGCGGGTGGAGCGCGAGTCGGAAGAGGAGGGGCGGGCGTGCCTCCACTTCAGGGTCCAGGACACGGGAATCGGCATCCCCGTGGAGAGCCAGACAGGGATCTTCGACGCCTTTGCCCAGGCGGACGGCTCGACCACACGCCGTTACGGCGGCACCGGCTTGGGGCTGACCATTTCCCGCCGGTTGGTGGAAATGATGGGCGGCCGCATGTGGCTCGAGAGCACCCCCGGGAAAGGCTCGGCCTTTCACTTCACCGCGTGGTTGGGGAGAGGAAATCAAACCGCGCGGGCTACGCCGGAGCCGGCGAACCTGGAGGGCTTGGCGGTATTGGTGGTGGACGACAACTTCACAAACCGGCGCATTTTGGAAGAGATGCTCACTGCTTGGCGTTTGAAGCCCGTACTGGCGGAGAGCGCCCGAAAAGCCATGAGCCATCTCGAGCAGGCGCTCGACGCGGGCCTTCCGTTTCCCCTGGTTCTGGTGGACGCCAACATGCCGGAGATGGATGGGTTTGCCTTGGTGGAGCAGATCCGGCGGAACCCAGGGCTGGCGGGGGTCATCATTATGATGCTGACTTCGGCGAGCCAGAGCGGCGACGCCGCTCGATGCCGGGAGCTGGGGGTGGCCCGGTACCTCACCAAGCCGATTGGACAGTCGGAGTTGCTGGAGGCAATCCTACAGGCGGTTGGAAGCAAGCCACAGGCCGTGGCCCCAGCATCGCAGCCAAGCATCCATCCTCCGTTGCCGAAGCGGCCAAAGGGATTTCGCATCCTCTTGGCCGAAGATAACGTGGTGAACCAGATGCTGGCCGTCCGACTGCTGGAAAAGCGAGGGCATCATGTGCAGGTTGCCGGCGACGGGCGTGAGGCGCTGGAGAAACTCGAGAAAGCGGACTTCGACCTGGTCTTGATGGATGTACAGATGCCTGTCATGGGGGGATTCGCGGCCACCGCCGCAGTGCGCGAGATGGAGAAAGGCACAGGCAAGCACATTCCGATTGTGGCCCTGACGGCCCACGCGATAGACGGCGATCGGGAACGTTGCCTGGCCGCGGGGATGGACGGCTACGTGGCGAAGCCGATTCGCCCAGAGGAGCTATTCGAGCAAATTGAGGCGCTCATTCCATCGGTCCCGCTGGCCCGGGTGGGGACATAGCGCCAAGGAACTCGGCGAGGGCGGCCTTCCAGGGGCGCAGGGGCGGCAGTTTCGTATTGAGAAGAATCGCCCGGAGCGGGCGCGCCGCCTTGCGCGGGAAATGGGACGAGGGGACGGGAAGCACGGTCACGTTTTTTCCCGCGATGCGGAAGATCTCCTGGGCGAAGTCGAACCAGCTTGCGGCGCCGCTGTTGGCGAGGTGATAGATGCCCGGAAGAGGCAACGCTTCGAGCAAATGGTGCGTGCCTGCCGCCAGGTCGGGCGCGTAAGTCAGGCTGTTGATCTCGTCCGACACCGCTTGGATGGAATCCCGCTTGGCAGACAGATCGAGCATGATGTCGACGAAGCTTTTCTTGGAAAGGTCGCTCGAGCCCTTGGGGCCGAAGATCACCGCGGTGCGGACGACGTAACAGCAGGCGCCGCTGGCCGCGGCCAGTTGCTCGCCGCGCCATTTGGAGCGTCCGTAAACGGAGAGGGGCGCTGGCGGGTCGGCTTCGGCGTGTTCGCCCTGGACGCCATCGAACACGTAGTTGGTGCTGTAGTGGACCAGCGGGACGCGCATGTCTTTGGCGTACCCCGCCAACTCGCCGACGAAATCGGCATTGAGGGCGAAGGCCCGATCGGGGCGGTCTTCGGCGCCATCCACGTCGTTGAAGGCCACGCAATTGACGATGGCATCGGGGATGAAACCGAGCGAGCCGATTTTGGCGCGCAGCGAAGGATAATCGAGGACGTCGATGTCCTCGCGGTCCCAGCCGACGGCCTCGGGATACAATTTCACGAGTTGGCCGCCGAGAGTGCCCTTCGATCCGAGAATGAGGACTCGCCTCATGGGCATCCCCAATTATAGGGGCCGGGGGCCGGGGGTCGGGGACCCGGGGGCCGGGGGTCGGGGACCCGGGGGCCGGGGGCCAGGGGCCAGGGGCCGGGGGCCAGGGGTCGGGGACCCAGGGGCCGGGGGCCGGGGACCCGGGGGCCAGGGGTCGGGGACCCGGGGAGCAGGGGCCGGGGGCCAGGGGTCGGGGACCCAGGGGCCGGGGGCCGGGGACCCGGGGGCCAGGGGTCGGGGACCCAGGGGCCGGGGGCCGGGGGTCGGGGATCCAGGGGTCGGGGGCCAGGGGCCGGGCGGAAGGACCCCAGTTGTTGCGGGACATGGCGGCGGATTATAGTTGGTTTGGGCCATGATTCCCAACGTCCTGACGATTCTCCGAATCTTTTTCGTGCCACTGCTGGTAGCGGCGCTGGTGGAGGAAAACGTCGGTTTCCGGCTGGGAAGTCTGACGGTGACCAACGAGTGGCTGGCGCTGGCGATTTTTCTTTCGGCCGCCGCCACAGACCTGCTGGACGGGTATCTGGCGCGGCGCTGGAAACAGGTCACCACCATCGGGACGCTGCTCGACCCGATTGCCGATAAGCTGCTGATATCGGCTGCGCTGATCGCACTGGTGCAGGTGCGCGCGCTGCCGGGATGGATGGCCATTCTGATTATCGGGCGCGAATTCGCGGTCTCGGGGCTGCGGGCCATCGCCGCGGCCGAAGGCTACACCATCAGGGCCAGCGACCTAGGCAAGACCAAGATGCTCTCGCAGGTGGTGGCCATCTCCTGCATGCTGCTGAGCGTGCGCCATCCGGCGCTGCAGCGGCCGGGCATGATTCTCATGTGGGGCGTGGTGTTCTTCGCGCTGCTCTCGGCGGCGAGCTACTTCCGCAAGTTCTGGCGCAAGGTGGACGAGGGCGTCAAGAATCGGCGAAGGCGCGAATTGCTGACTCTGGAGCGCAAGCGGCAGAGAGCGGCGGTGCGCCGTCACAGGGGATCGAGGGGCACGGGAGGCTTGGGCACGGGTACGATCTCGAACCCGCCCGAGGTGAACTGAACCGTCCGCACCTGTCCTTTGGGACCCACCGGGCCGACGGGTTTTCCATTCAGGGTGATGGTGACGCCGCCGGCGTTGCCCAGCCGGAGAAGGATGGTGCTGGCGGCCTCGAAGGTGCGGGTTTCCTTGGCGCCAAGAGTGCCGGAAAAAAGGTACGCGCCATCGCTCCGCGCCAGGACCCACACGGGCTCGTCGGCGGTCAGTTCCACGCGCACCGGCGTATTGGGATGGGATGGGGAAGCGCTGGCCGCGGGAACGTGCGGCGGGGTGCCCTCTGGGCCCTGCGCCGGGGTGCCCTGTGGGCCCGGAGGCGCGGGTTGCTCCGTCGAAGGAGCAGGAGCGGGGGCTTTGGACGGCGGCTGAGTTCCGATGGGAGTCGCGGAGGGCTGAACCGCCGGCGATGGGGGTTGCCGATCGGGAGCCGGCGGTGGCGCTGGTTGAACGGCCGCAACGGGGGGGCTTTCATGCGCGGGCGCCAGACTGCGCGTGTGCTGCCACCAGGCGTACAGCACCGAGCACAGCAGCATCACTACCACCACGAGCGCCGCGGCGGAGAGCGACGACGACCAGCGAAAGCGGCCTCCGCCAATCGCCTCCCACGCCTCGACGCGCGGCACGCGAATCGCGGAATCCGCGGGTTTGAGGGTTTCGACGAACTCCGGAACCTCCGGCGCCGGATCGAGTGTGCGCTGCAATTGGCCGGCGATCTCTTCTTCGTCGAGACCCAGCAGGCGGGCGTACTGGATGATGAAGCTCTTGGTGAAGACGCCGCCCGGGAGCTTGTCGAGCTGGCCAGCTTCAATGGCTTCCAGAAATCTCGAGGAGATTTTGAGTTCTTGGGCGATCTGTCCCAGTTCGAGATTGCGCTTGAGGCGTTCGCGGCGCAGAGTCTCGCCAATGGAGGTCATACAGATGGTATTCCGGCCTTTAGACCCATAATACAACAGGGCAAACCGGGCACAGCCATCCAATTCCAAAGGGCGGAATTGGTGGCAGTCCCCGTTTTACGCCGCAAGCGCCTACTGAGTCTCGCAAAATACGGTGACAGACCGGGGTGTCCACGCGGCGCAGGGCCGGGCCCGGCCCGGAGGGCACCCCGGCACCCCGCACCCCGGCGCCTTGGGACACTCTCGTCAGTCACCATATTTTGCGAGCCTCAGCAGTAAGTGAGGCAGGGGGATGCTTCGCCCTGCTAGCATAATCGGTTGATCTCCGTCGTGGTGGTGAATTGGAACCGGAGGGAGCTACTGCGCGCCTGCCTGGCGTCGCTGGCGCGGCAGACGGGCGTGGAGTTTGAAACCATCGTGGTGGACAACGGCTCAACCGACGGCTCGGCGGAAATGGCGGAACGGGAGTTTGGCTGGCGGGCGATCCGCAACGCGGAAAACCGGGGGTTCTGCGCGGCGAACAACCAGGGCATCGCGGCGGCGCGCGGCGAATTCATCGCGCTGCTCAACAACGACGCGGAGGCCGAACCGGGGTGGCTGGCGGCGCTCGAGCGCGCCTGTTCGGGGCGGGCGGACGTGGGCATGGCCGCCAGCAAAGTGCTGGTGTGGGAGGACCCAGGGCGCATCGACAAAGTGGGGCACCTGATATTTCCGGATGGACAGAATCGCGGGCGCGGCAGCGGCGCGGCCGACCGCGGCCAGTACGACCGCGAAGAAGAAGTGCTGTGGCCGGACGGGTGCGCGGCCCTGTATCGCAAGGAAATGCTGGAGGGGATCGGCGGATTCGACGAAGATTTTTTCGCCTATGGCGACGATGCCGAATTGGGGCTGCGCGCGCGCATCGCCGGCTGGAAGTGCATCTACACGCCGGAGGCCGTGGTGCGGCACCACCGGGGCTCGACGCTGGGGATGGACTCGGTGCGGCGGCTGGAACTGATCGAGCGCAACCGGCTGCTGCTGGCGGTCAAGCTGTTTCCCTGGAGCCTGCTCTGGCTCAACCCTTTTTACTTCGCGGCGCGCGTGGCGGCGGGCTTGGCGGCGGCGCGGCGGGGCGAGGGCGACACGGCGCATTTTCCCGGCGTGCAGGGCAAGTGGAGGATGGCGCGCGCGCTGATTCGCGGCGATCTGGGGGCGTTGCGCCTGGCGCCCCGCATGTTGCGCAAGCGCGCGGAGATCCGGCGCATCCGCCGGTTGACGCCGGGAGAAGTACGGCGGCTGATTCTGGCGCACCGCCTGAGCTTGAGGGAAGTGGCATGAGCGCGTGCCCGGTGTGCGGCTGCGGCCGCTGGGCGCCGCTCTTCACGGCGACGGACCGGCTTTACCACGCCACGGCGAAGGAGTTCGCGGTGGTGCGGTGCCGGGAATGCGGGCTGGCGCGGCTGGATCCGCAGCCCGCCGCCGAGGAACTGCGCCGCTACTATCCCGAGAACTACTGGTTTGCGCCGGATGAGAGCGCGGCCAGCCGGATGGAAGAAGCCTACCGGCGATTGGTTCTGCGGGACCACGTGCGCTTTGCGACGCAAGCGCTGGGCGGCGGCCGCGCGCGAGGGCCGCTGCTCGACGTGGGGTGCGGCGGCGGGCTTTTTCTGGGGATGATGCGGGAGCGCGGGTTTTCCGTGGCGGGGCTGGACTTTTCGCGTGAAGCCGCGGCCATCGCATGGAAGCGGCAGCGGGCGCCGGCGGTGTGCGGGGACCTGGCCAACGCTCCGCTGCGCGCCGGCAGCTTTGCCGGCATCACCATGTTCCACGTGCTGGAGCACGTGCACGACCCGCGCGCCTACCTGGCGGCTGCGCGCGAGCTGCTGGCGCCGGATGGACGCCTGGTGGTGCAGGTTCCCAACGCGGCGTCGTGGCAGTCCCGTCTGCTGGGGCGCCGGTGGAGCGGCGTGGACGTGCCACGCCACCTTTTCGACTTCCGCGACCGCGACGTGGAAAAACTGCTGGAGGACTGCGGGATGGCGGTGGTGCGGCGCAAATACTTCTCGCTGCGCGACAACCCGGCGGGCCTGGCGTCGAGCGTGGCGCCAGGGCTCGACCCCATGGCGCGGCGCGTGCGGCGGGTGGCGGAGAGCGCGGGCGCGCGGCTGGCCAAGGACCTGGCATACTTGGCGCTGGCGGCGGCGGCGCTGCCGTTTACGCTGGCGGAAGCGGCCTTCCGCGCCGGCTCGACGGTGATGATGGAGGCGCGCAAGCGATGAGGTATTCCGCGCTCGCATACCGGCTGCCACGCCCGCTGCGGCGGCACATCCTGCACTTCGAGGCGGAAATCGAAGATGCCGTGGCGGCGTTGGCGCGCGGGCTCGCGGCGGGCGCGCGGGTGCTGGACGCCGGCGCGGGAGAAGGGCGGTACGCGCGCCATTTCGCGCGGCAGCGCTATTGCGGCGTGGACCTGGCGGTGGGCGACACGGCGTGGGATTACAGCCGGCTGGATGCGATTGCCGACCTTACGGCGCTGCCGTTCCGCACCGGCGCCTTCGACGCGGCCCTTAGTATTGTCACCATCGAGCACCTGCGCGAGCCGGCCTCGGCGCTGGCCGAGATGGCGCGAGTGGTGGCGCCGGGGGGCTCGCTGCTGGTGGCGGCGCCGCACGAGTGGGAAGTGCACCAGGCGCCGCACGACTACTTTCGATATACGCGCTACGGCGTGACGTACTTGCTGGAGAAAGCCGGCTGGGAAGTGCGCGAGGTGCGCGCGGCCGGCGGCTACTTCCGGCTGCTGGCCCGGCGGTTGCTCAATGGCCTGCAATTCTTCTCGGGGGGATGGCGCTGGGTGGGATTCATTCCCGCCGCGATCTTGCTGGCGCCGCCGGCGCTGATCCTTCCGTTCCTGGATTTTCTGGACCGGGAGCGAAATTTCACAGTGGGCTACATCTGCACGGCAAAGAAAAAGGGGTCAGACGCATTTTTATGAGCCTGGAAAATGCGTCTGACCCCTTTTTCTTGGACGGAGCCATCGTAGTCGATAAGCCGGAGGGGTGGACCTCGCACGACGTGGTGAGCAAGGTGCGCCGCATCGCCAAGACGAAAAAGGTGGGGCACCTGGGGACGCTCGACCCGATCGCCACCGGGGTGCTGCCGCTGGTGCTGGGGCGCGCCACGCGGCTGGCGCAATTCTACGTGCGCAGCGACAAGATCTACGAATGCGTGGTGCGGTTCGGGTGGTCCACCGGCACCTACGACCGGGCCGGCGAGGCGACCAGCGAAAAGACGGAGGTCCGAATCGACGCCGGGGAGCTGGAACGGGGGTTGGAAAAGTTTCGCGGCGAGTTTATGCAGACGCCGCCGCCGGTTTCCGCCAAGAAGGTGGCGGGGAAGCGCGCGTACGAGTTAGCGCGGGAATCCGCGGCGGTGGAACTGGAGCCGGTGAAGGTACACATGTACGAGCTGACGCTGGTGGAAGCGACCGGCCCGTACGCGCGTCTGCGGGCGCACTGCTCGGGCGGAACGTACATGCGCTCGGTGGCGCACGACCTGGGCCGGATGCTGGGCTGCGGCGCGCATCTCGATGAGCTGCGCCGCACGGCCAGCGGCGAATTCGAAATCGAGCAGGCGCGAACCATTGCGCAACTGGAATCTCTGGCGGCGGACGACCGGCTGGTGGACGCCGTGGTGCCGGCGGCGAAGATGCTGCCCGGCTTCCCGAGCGTGTTCGTGGACGAGCTGACAGCCGCGCAGATCCGCCATGGCCGCAACTTTGCGGCCTCGCCATTCCGTTCGCAACCGGCCTCGCGGCACGTCAAGGCGGTGACGCGGCAGGGCGAACTGGTGGCCATCGGCGAGGCGGTATTGCCGAACCTGTACCATCCCGTGGTGGTACTCTGAACTTTCAATATAAGGAGAGGTTATGAAGATTCGTTCCGTCGTCACCGCCGCCATGCTGGCGGCATGCGCTTTCGCGCAGGCGCCTCCGCCGGTTGCTCCGGAGGGCAGGGGCGGCCGCGGGCCGCAGGGGCCGGTGGTGGTTTCGCCGGAGGTCTCGCCGGACCGGCATGCCACGTTTCGCATCCTGGCGCCGCAGGCACAGAAGGTGGAGTTGCGCGCGAGCGATATCGTGGGGCTGGCGCAGAACCCGGCGCAGTTCACCAAGAATGCGGAGGGCGTTTGGGTGGCCACTGTCGGCCCGATCGGTCCAGGCGCCTACCGTTACACCTTCGTGGTGGATGGCGTCGCCGTAATGGACCCCCGCAATCCCTCGGTCAGCGAATCGAACAATAACGCCTGGAGCCTGGTATACGTTCCCGGCGCGGACTTCATGGAGACGACGAAAGTTCCCCACGGCGCCGTCGCGGCGGTTCACTATTACTCGACCGCGCTCGAAAAGTTCCGCCGCATGCACGTCTATACGCCCCCGGGATATGAGAACAACCAGCAGAAATATCCGGTGTTCTACCTGCTGCACGGAGCGGGCGATTGCGACGAGTCCTGGACGTCGGTGGGCCGCGCCGGTTTCATCCTGGACAACCTGATCGCCGCCGGAAAAGCCAAGCCGATGATTATCGTAATGCCCGCCGGACACACTAGCGCGGCTATGTTCGGGGGCAGGGGAGCGGCGACGGCCGGCGCAGCGGCGGCCCCGGCGCGCGACGAGTTCTACGAGGACTTCACCACCGATGCGATGCCGTACATCGAGAAGCACTACCGCGTGCTGGCGGACCGGCCCAACCGCGCCATCGCGGGACTCTCGATGGGCGGCAGCCAGACGCTGAATGCCGCTTTCCGGAACCTGGGCAAGTTCGCTTATGTCGGCGTATTCAGCTCCGGAGCCATGGGCATGGGCGGGGGAACCGATTGGGAGAAGATCCACGCGGCCGATCTCGATGACGCGAGCCTGAAGAAAGGCCTGAAGCTGCTCTGGTTCAGCACCGGAGTCGAGGACGGGCTCATGGACCGAAGCACCAAACCCACGGTGGAAATGCTCAAGAAACACGGTTTCAACGTGGTGTTCCAGGAGAGCCCCGGCGCGCATACCTGGATCAACTGGCGCAATTATCTGAACGAGTTCGCTCCGCAGTTGTTCCGCTGACGCGAAGGCGCCGGGCAAACCTGGCCGGCAGCCTGATAAGATAATAGTTGCAGATGCTGAAGCGCTTCATCCTGTGGGACTTTCCGCGCGCAAGCTGGCAGTATGACGTGATGGTCGGGATCATATTGGCATTTATCTTCCTGACGCCGCGCGACTGGTTCCGCGATCAGCCGCGCATACCGAATGCCAGCAGCATCGCCATGCTGCCCTCGGAGAATGGGAGCCTGGTCTTTTTTGTGGACCGGGAGCTATTGGATGGGATTCCCGAGAGCCAACAGGTGGAAAGGCTGACACAGGTGCTGCGGACGCGCACGAGCAATCATCGTCTGGCGGTGACCCGCGTGGAACCGATTCTCAATTCGGAGGGGGAGCTGCAGGGCTATTTAGCGTCAGCTCGACCTTGACCGGATGATAGAGGACGCGATTTTCGCGGTTTTCGCTGCCGTGGCTCTCTGCTGGGGCGCGCCGGCCGCGGATAGCTCGCTGGCAGCGACGCTAGCCCGGATGGACGAGGCAGCCGCCAGGTTCAAGGGGCTCCAGGCGGATATGCAGAAGATTGCGCACACGGCCGTGATCAACGAGGACAGCGCCGACGCGGGGACCATCGCGGTGAAGCGGCCGAAGGCGAACGACATTCGCGTGCTCATGAGTTTCCAGCAGCCGAACCGCAGGCAAGTCATGATTGCAGGCGTCAAGGGGGCTATTTACTACCCTGGAATCAATACCGTACAGGAATATGACCTGGGCAAAAGCCGAACGCTAGTGGAACAATTCATGCTGCTCGGATTCGGCAGTAACTCCCGGGACCTGGAAAGCGCCTATTCCATCAGACTGGGGGGCCCGGAAACGGTCGCCGGTCAAAAAGCGACGCGGCTCGAGTTAATTCCGAAGTCGCGGGACGTTCTCGCGCATCTAAAAAGGGTAGACCTTTGGATTTCCGACGCCATGGGCATCGCGGTGCAGCAGAAGCTTTACGAAACAGGAGGGGACTACCTGTTGGCCACCTATACGAACATCAAGCTGAGCAACCTTCCGGATTCCGCCGTGAAATTGGACCTGCCGAAGAGCGTCAAGCGGGAGTATCCCCAGAAACCCTAGGGGTTTGGATCGCACTCTGACATGAAGACCAAGACCAGTGCGTACCGGCTTGAGTATCTCGACTGGGTGCGAGGCCTGGGCGCCGTAATCATGCTCCAAGGCCATGTTTTCCATTCGTTTCTGAAGCCGGAGCTGCGCGAGGGCGGCGCTTACCTGCTGTCGCAGTTCGTGGGCGGGATGCCCCCGGCGATCTTCCTGTTTCTGACGGGCGTGACCCTGGCCTTCCTGATGGACAGCACGGAGCGGAAGGGGCTGACTCCGCTGGAGCGGGTTTCGACGGCGTTCCGGCGTTCGGGCTATCTGTTTCTCCTGGCGTTTGCCTTCCGGTTGCAGCTCTGGATTTCCGCGTGGCCGGCGCCGTGGACTGACCTGTTGCGCGTCGACATTCTCAACTGCATGGGATTGGCGATCGCGGCGATGTCGGTAATGGCGCTGTTGCGGACCGCCGAGCGCGCGCGGTGGTGCGCGGTGCTGGGGCTGGCGATTGCGGTTGCCTCGCCGGTGATTTCGCAGATAGGCTGGCCGGGCGTGCCTTCTCTGGCGCGGAATTACATCGTCCCGGATTACAGTTCTTTCAGCTTTTTCCCGTGGGCCGCGTACCTGGCGTTCGGCATGAGCGCGGGGAGCATAATCCGGACCATTCCCGCGGAAACCACCGGGCGCGCCATGCGATGGGCGGCGCTCGCGGGCGGCGTGCTGATTCTGGTTTCGCAATGCGCGGCCAGTCTGCCGTACTCGATCTACCCGAAATCGGAGTTCTGGCTGAACAGCCCGGCGCAAGTGCTGACCAAGCAGGGTGTGACGTTGCTACTGCTGGCGGGCGCGTTTCTGTGGACGCGCTACGGCTCGAAGGGCGGCTGGAGCTGGGTGCGGCAGCTCGGCATCACGTCGCTGCTGGTGTACTGGGTGCACATCGAGCTGGTTTACGGGCGCTGGCTGTGGTTCTTCAAGAACAGCCTGACGGTGCCGGAGGCCATGCTGATAGCCCTCTCGGTCATTCTGCTGATGGTGGCGATTGCGACCATCAAGACATACCGCGAGCGGGTGGCGATGGCGCTGGCGGAGATGGGCTGGTGGTTCGCGCCGAAGCCGGAGCGGGTGCCGGGAGATTAGGGGGTGGGGCATGCTTTAGCCTGAAAGAGGCGCTGAAACGAGAATTTTGTTCTCGTTTCGTTCATGAGAATTCAGGCG
The DNA here is from genome assembly GCA_049516835.1 of Bryobacteraceae bacterium. Classification (GTDB taxonomy): domain Bacteria; phylum Acidobacteriota; class Terriglobia; order Bryobacterales; family Bryobacteraceae; genus Fen-178. The sequence continues at coordinate 22,401 of JBEKSR010000130.1, forward strand.
GCCACCTCCAGACCGATTTCCCGGATTAGGTTGTCGAGTGCCTGGC
>JBEKSR010000131.1:0-15296 GCA_049516835.1 Bryobacteraceae bacterium
TGCTGAGCTCATCGATCTCGCCCGCCACGTTTTCCGCGTGGACCATCTTCTTCGGGAAGAGCTTGATGTGCATCACCTGGTAGTAGATCTCCTGCGGGAACATCTCATCCCAGCGCTTATGGAAGCGCGCGAGGAGCTTCTCTTCCGCTTCGGCGAAGAGCTTGGGGTGCCAGTTGCGGATGATGGTGTTCATGGGGTGGTCGGCGCTGCCGCAGTCCAGGCCCAGCCACTTGAACTTCATGTCGAGACACCACTCGTGGAAGCGGGGGTCGGGGCCGGGGTGTTTGACGAAGTAGCGCACTTCGTCGCACTGCGGCTGGTTCCACGCGTAGCGGTGAAAGCCGGTATTAATAATAAGGATGTCGCCCTTGCGGATATCCGCCTTGCGCATGAGCATCTCGGGCGAATAGAGGTCGTAATCATCCACCTCACCGGAGATATCCACCACCACGCCGGGGCCGATCCATTCCTCCATGGGCACTTTGCCGATGGGGCGGCCGGCCGAGTGAAAATGAATTTCGCCGTCCATGTGAGTGCCCACGTGGTTGCTGGTGGTGATGATCTGGCCGTTGGCGCCCTGGCCCATGTGCGCGCCGGCGATGCGTTTGAAATACTGCACGGAGAGCGGCATGTAGCTCGGCCAGGGCGGGGTGTGTACGCTCAGGGGCTGGGTGAGGTCGTACAGCTTCACCTTCGACATGTATTTCAGGAAATCCGCTGTCTTCTTGTCGGTCTTCATGATCTCTCCTTATTCTTACGCGGCTTCTTCAGGGCCTTGGCAAGCCCAATTAGAGCCTCTTCAAACGGCTTGGCGGGTGCGCTGAGAATGCCGGCCCCTACCTGTCCAACGCCTGGTTTCTTGTGAGCCACGCCGGTATCGATGACCGGGAGAATGTTCTTCGCGATCACTTTGCGGACATCGATGCCCGTCGGGGTCCCGCGGAAATTGAGGGCGGGGATCTGATAGACGTTGTTCTCGGCGGCCGTGATCTCGTACATCCGCCGCGTGTAGCGCAGGGCGTCCGAGGCCGCGCCGCCTACGAACTGGACGATGGCCGGCGAGGCCGCGATGGCGAAGCCTCCCAGGCCGTTGGTCTCGGTGATGGCGCTGTCGCCGATGTCGGGGTTGGCGTCTTTCTTACTGAAGCCGGGGAAGTAAAGCGCATCCGGCACAGGCGCCGGTCCCGTGAACCACTTCCCGCCGGTGCCGGCGAGCTGGATTCCGAAATCCGTCCCGTTGCGCGCCATGGCGACGACCACGCTGCTCGGCGGCGTGTCGCGCGCGGCATCCAGCGTGGCCTTCGATGCGGCCATCGAGAGGTTGAGGAAGAAGTGGTCGTTGCCGTTGATGAATTCGAGGACCCTGGCGGCCTGCTCCGCGTCCGGCGCCGTCCGAACCACCGCGGGGGCCAGCAACCGGAAGAGCAGCGAGGTGGCCGCGCGGTTGCGGTTGTGGACCTCGTCACCCATGTGCAGGGCCTGGGCGATGATGTTCTTCAGGTCCACCTTTCCCAGCAATTCGATGGCTTTTTGAAGCGCCGGGTAGAGGGTCTCTTCCATCCACTTGAGCCGTTGCGTGATCGCCGGTCCGTACGCGCCGTAGCGCAGCACTTTGCCAAGGCCTTCGTTCATGGTGGCGTAGGCGGTGTTGCCGTATTCCTCGTTTCTGACGATGAAGACCGGCATGGACGGCGACACAATGCCGGCCATGGGACCCACCGCCGCGTGCTCGTGGCAGGGCGAGTACCCGATGGCGCCCGATGCGGCCAGCGCCTGCGCCTCCCGCACCGTCTTCGCCATGCCTTCATAGAGCAGAGCGCCGATGACGCCCCCGCGCATGGGGCCGCACATGCGCTCCCAAGTGACCGGGGGGCCGGCGTGGAGGATGACGTTCTTCCTCATGCCCGGGACCACGTCGAGCGCTCTGGCCATCCCCACCAGGAAGGGTTTGCCGGCGAGGATGATCTTCACGGCCTTCTCGTTGGCTCTGTCGATTGCGGAAGCGGCCGCCTCCACGATGCCGTCGACCTGTATAGGTGGCCGCCAGTCCACCTGGACTGCCTGAACTCCGCAATGGTCGAGGCTTTCCTTGAACGAGACGAGCCCGATGTTGACCACCTTCAGCTCGGTTTCGAACAGCTCGCGGATGGCCATCAGCTTTTCTCCAGGCTCCGGGCCATCTGCGCCGCAAACTTCGAGGACGCGGCGTTGCTGGGAAACACGCGAGCGCCCGCGGCTTCGAGGCCTTCCACCACCTGGGTCCGGTTCTGCGGATCGCGCGGTGTGCCTGTGACCGAGCAGGCAAAGATCAGGGGGCGTTTGGCCCGCGCCTCCCGGATAACAGGGGCAAGCTCGCGGACCGGGTCCATGTGGGCGCCGTAGCCTAGCACCACGTCAATCAGAATGAGCGCCGTTTCGGGGTGTCGCGCTTCCTCCAGGATGCGCCGGTTTCGCAACGAGTAATCGATCATGGGGTGCGGCCGGCCCACCGTGAAAACGTCCTCGCCGAGGTCGATGAGCGTGTGCCGTTGGCTTTTCCAGACGTTCCGGAGGGTCACAAAGGGCGGCAGGGGCACATTAGAGTAGACGTGCCGGATGCCCATGTCTCGGAATATTACCTGGGCCTCGGTGCAGAAAGTCCCGCCGCTGAAAAGGCCGCGGATGTACTTGCCAAGGTGGGGCAGGTCTGCGACCTGCCCGTTGGCAGGCCGAGGGCCTGCCCCACACGCCATCAGCGCGGCATCTTCGAGGGTGGCGGCCGGTGCCATGCCGTAGCGCCGCACGGTCTTCTCATCGGCGCCAAGAAACACGGCGATGACGGGCTTGCGGACGCCTTTCAAAGCCTTGCCGATGTTTTTCAAGACGGACTCGTGCGGAGGTTTGGAAATCAGCACGATCACGCGCGTAGCCGGATCCTGAATGAGAGCCTTCAGGCCCTCCAGGAACATGATTCCGCCGACCTCTTTCTTCACGTCCCGGCCGCCCGTGCCGATCGCCTGGGAGATTCCGGCGCCCTGGTTGGAGATGAGGCTGCTGACTTCCTGAAGGCCCGTCCCGGCCGCCGCGACGATTCCGATATCGCCCCGGTTGACCGCGTTGGCGAAGGCCAGCGGAACTCCATTGATGATGGCGGTGCCGCAGTCGGGCCCCATGAGCAGCAGACCCTTGGCGCGCGCGAACTTCTTCAGCTCGATCTCTTGCGCCAGTGGCACGTTATCGGAGAACAGCATGACGTGGAGACCGGCCTTCAGCGCCTGCATGGCCTGCTCGCCCGCATAGCGGCCGGCCACCGAGATGAGGGCCACGTTTGCGCCCGGCAGAATCTGGAGCGCTCCCTCCAGGCTCAGGGGCCGCCACTCGCCGGCGGCGTCGGTGCGGTCGCGCACGGTTTTGAGCCGGTCGCCGGCCGCGCGCAAAGCGGCGGCAGCGGTCTCCGCGCTGGCCGCCTTGACGGCTAGAAGTAGGTCGGTGTCGGCGGCGGCATCGAACTGGCGAAGCCAAAGGCCCGCGGATTTCAAAATGGCCTGGTTCTCCCGCGTGCCCATGACCACCGCGGCATCCAGTACACCCGGGGCCGCGGTGATGTCCCGCCCCACGATCATGAGCGTCACCGAGTCGAAGTACACGCCGGTTTTGATGTCGCCCTTCACAACCATGCGGTCACCTTCAGCGCGAAAAGCAGGCCCACCCCCAGATCGGCGCCGGAGCTCGCGCCCACCGCGAAGAGGCGCCGCGCGTGCCGTTCCACATCCGTCTCCGCGTCATCGAATAAGGCTTGAATGAGCGACTTGGCCCGCTCGAAACACCGGCCTTCCGCGGCCGAGCGCAGCATAGCCTCGGAGAACGGGTTGGTGCCGCGCGCGGCCTCGCGGATAGCGTGGCGCTGCGCGGCGAGGTCGATGCCAGCGGCCATCTCCAGCGCATGCATGCCCAACAGGAAGCCGGCCAGGAAGTCGTCGCCGCTGGGCGTCAGGCCGTAGCCGAGACCTCTGATCTCGGACGCGCCGCCTTCCAGATCCCCATGCGCCAGGCGCGCGACTCCGGCGCTGAGGCGGCGCGCCAGTTCCTTCTCGAAGGCCGAGGCGAAGGTTCGTCCGCCTCGATCGTCGATCAGGAAGGCGAGACTCCTGGCGGGCGCAGATTCCAGCAGCAGCTTTTCGAGAACGCGCAGATTCGGCTCGAGCTTTGCCGGTTCCAGCGGCCCCACGCGCAGCCTCGAATTGTAGTGCAGCCGGTAGCGCCCCATCCCGACTCTGCCGCCAACGTCCAGAAGCGTCAATCTTCTTCCAACTTCTCCGGCATCACGATCTCTTCGTTGCGCTTCAGCACTTCGGCGGGGACCGGCCGTTCCAGCCTGGTCTGGATCATTTCTTCCAGGTAATTCTTGACCGTGGTCTGCCAGTATTCCCTGGTGACATAGAAAACCTTGGCGCCGCCCAGCTCATGCTGGCGATCCGGCCAGGGATAGGACGGCTGAGCCATTCCAATACCCCACCGTTTGAGGCCGTTATAACTCTCGTAGGTGGCCCAGAATTCCTTCTGTTTCAAGGTTTCGAAACAGTAGTCGCACTTGGCGTAATACATGATGGCTCCGGCCCGCAAGCCTCTCCGGAAGGCCATGCTGTGCAGGCTGATATTGATATCCTCATTCATCAGACGGCCATTGCAGAATGCCACCACGTGCCCATCGATGATTCCCAGAAGCTGATACGGGTCCTTCAACCGGTTCCTGACCCAGCCCAGTACCTCGGCGTAAACCCGGGCGCCCACAATGTCGTAAAAATCATGGTCGACGTCCATCAACTTCTTGACATAAGCCAGGAACAGGGGCGCCTCCTCGATTTTCATCGGACGGATCAGCATGGTTTCCCCGCTCTTCACCTTGACCACAGCCGGCCCAAACGGCGGGATGCGCATCGGGGGTGGGGAGAGCAACGGCTCCAGTTCGTTGACATTAAAGGTGATTACTTCTTGCGAGACCTTCTCCGGCGGCGCTTTTCTCATCTGCTTTCTTCTCCCAAGATCGATTTGAGCACGATTTCACGGTGCGGGTAAAGCAGCAGGGGAGTGAGGGCGGGGAATTACAGGCCGGCCGGATCTTCGGCGAGATCCGGCCGGCCCTCGGCAGTGGCTCCGCCGCCCGGCGATGCGCCTTAGCGCCATCTGCCCGCGATGGAGGTTATACCCACGACACTGCCGGTCATGTTCTACTCCATCTAGCGACGCCCTGATTATACGCCTGAATGGGATGGGTGCAACGGTTTTGATGTGGCTCGCAAAATACGGTGACAGACCGGGGTGTCCACGCGGCGCAGGGCCGGGCCCGGCCCGGAGGGCACCCCGGCGCCCCGCACCCCGGCGCCTTGGGACACTCCCGTCAGTCACCATATTTTGCGAGCCTCAGTAATGTGGGGTGGCGCTTGAAGGGTGCGTTGATCCGAGGACAGGTGTCCCTGACATGGAGCTACTTGCGCGAGCCGCGTTGCGGGTTTTTCAACTGCGACTGCCGAACCTTGTTGCTCTTCCGCTTGGGCTTGCTGAAAACGAAGGTGCCGCTTCCCAGATACTCGGCCTGGTAGGTCTTGTCGTCCGCCAAAAGGATTCTCCTGTGAATGGATTGGATTGATCTCTCATTGTACCGCGCATTATCCTGGTGGAGAGGATGAAGTCCCGTCACAGCCTGGCAGCGGTTTTCACGCTCCTGTTCCTGCTGTATGCGGGGCCGGCTCCCGCTCAATCCTCCCGCGCCAAAGAAGTTTGCGGACTGGCCAACCGCATCGCCCTGGATCTGACGCAGATTTCGGGGATGAAACTGCGCCACCCGGTCCCTTGCGATTACATCACCAAGGCAAAGATCAACGCGTTCCTCAACCAGCGGATGAAAGACGCCGCCAGCCCCGAGGAGATCCGCGCCGAAGAGCTGGCGCTGAAGAAATTCGGTTTCGTGCCGCAGGATTTCGACCTCGCCAAGACCACCGTCGACCTGCTTACGGAACAGGCCGCGGCTTTCTACGATTACAACCGGAAGAAGCTCTTTATCACCGAGTCGACGCCCTCGGACACCCAGGAGCCGGTCCTGGCGCACGAGCTGTCGCACGCCCTGGCCGACCAGAATTTCAATCTGGCCCGGTTCATCCGCCAGGGACGCAAGAGCGACGACGGAGCCACGGCGCGGCTGGCCGTGATGGAAGGCCAGGCCACCTGGCTGATGTCCGAATACCTGGCGCGGAAGAGCGGCCAGTCGCTGAAGGACTCGCCCGCGCTCGCCTCCAGTATGAGCCGCCTGGGCGAAAGCGCCGCCGGCGAGTTCCCGGTCTACGATAACGCGCCGCTCTACATGCGCCTGACGCTGGTGTTCCCTTATACCAGGGGCATGCTGTTCCAGAACGCCGTCTGCGAGCGCGATGGGCAAGAGGGCTTCGCCGAAGTCTTCCGCCGCGCGCCGGTTTCCACCCAGCAGGTCATTCATCCCGAGGATTACTTCTCGAACGTCAAGCCCACCCAGCCGGAGCTTCCCGACGCTCATCTGCCGCGCGGCTACAAGAGCCTCATAGGCGGCGCGCTGGGCGAGCTCGATCACGCCGTGCTGCTGGAGCAATTCACGGGCAGGCAGCAGGCCGCGGAGATCGCGCCGCACTGGCGCGGCTGTAACTTCGAGCTGCGCGAGAACAAGAAGGCCGGCCGTGTGGTGCTGCTGTACGCCGCCGAATGGGACAGCGAAGAAAGCGCCAGCCGCTATTTTGCGGCCTACCGCGAGGTGCTCGAGAAGAAGTGGAAGAAGATGTCGGTGGCTTCCGAAACCGCCGATTCCGTGACCGGCTCGGGCGACGACGGGCGTTTCGATCTCCGCCGAAAAGGCGCCATCGTCACCAGCGTGGAAGGGCTCGACGCTGCGATAAACTGAGATTTATGTCGAAGCGTCGATTCCTGGCGCCGGCCCTGGCCTTGCTCTTGGTGACGGCGCCCGCCGTCGAGGCGATCAACGTGCCGCGCAAGTCGCCCGAGCTCGCCATCAACCTCAACGACGGCAAGCAAGTGCTGTTGAGCCAGTACCAAGGCAAGGTGGTGGTGGTGGCGTTCATCCTGACCTGGTGCACGCATTGCCAGAAGACCATCGGTTATCTGAGCAAGGATCAGAACGCGTACGGCCCGCGTGGTTTCCAGGTGCTGGCTTCGGCCATCGAAGACCTGGCCCGGACCAACCTGCCCGCATTCATCCGGCAATTCAATCCGCCGTTTCCCGTCGGATTCGACAATCAGACAGTGGCGATCAATTACCTGGAACATCCGCCCATGCTGATTCCGCACATGCCGATCCTGGCGTTTATCGACCGCCAGGGCATAATCCGGGCGCAATACGAAGGCGATGACAAATTCTTCTCCGAAGACCGGCAGGAGAAGAACCTGAGCGACAAGATCGAGGAGTTGCTGAAGCAAGGCGCCGCCGGTTCCAAGAAGAGCGTCACCAAGAAAAGCTCCGCCGCGCCCAAGAAGCCGAGTTAGGTCAGAGCTTTTCCAGGACCTGTTCGAGCACTCCCGCCTCCGCTACGCTGCCCTGCGCGATGCGCGCGTTTCCACCGCCGCGGCCGGCGGCCGCGGCGAGGGCCGCCTTGAGGGTTTTCCCCGCGTCGATGCCGGCATCCGCCGAGGCCGCCAGCAGCACCGAGGGAGGGTCGGCCAGGGTGGCAATGAATACGGCTTTCGGCTGCGCCGTGAAATTCTGCGCGATGGCGCGGAGTTCTTCCAGGCTGCCTTTCACGACGCGCCGCGTGACGCGCCGCACGCCGTCCGCGCCCGGGGCCGTCGCCAGGTAGAGTTCCTTGCCCTGGCAGGCCGCGAGGTCGAGTTCCAGCTTGCGCCGCGCCTTGTCGTGGGCGCGCGCCGTTTCCAACTGCGCCGCCACCATGGCCGGGACTTCGTCGAGCGGCGCCGAAAACAGTTGGGCCGTTTTGGAGAGCGCCTCGTAATCCGCGCGCGCCCGCCGCACCGCCCGCCCACCGCACAGGAATTCCACGCGGACGCTCTGCCGCACCTTCTCGAGCTTGCGGAGGAGGATCGGCCCCACCTCCCCGGTGGCGCGCACGTGGGTTCCGCCGCAAGCGTTGCGGTCCAGCCCTTCGATGGAAACGATGCGCAGGGTGCCTTCGCGGTCCGTAGGTTTGCGCAGCCCCTGGACCTCCGCCGCCTGCTGGAAGCGCACCTCGACGGGACGGTTCTCAAAGACGATGTCGTTGGCGCGCCGCTCGGCCTCCAGCACCGCGCCCGGCTCCACGGCGCCGCCTTCCAGGTCGATGGTGGAACTCTCCGCGCCCAGGTGGAAGCCGACGGTGTCGAGTCCGAACCACTCTTCGAACACGGCCGAGAGCACGTGCTGGCCGGTGTGCTGCTGCATGTGATCGAAGCGGCGGCTCCAGTCGATGGCGCACTCCACCGGTCCGCCATCGAGCGGCCGGGCGAGGTGGTGCGCGATGCGCTCCCCTGCGTCAACAACGTCCAGCACGGGGACGCCGGCGACGGTCCCGGTGTCGCAGGGCTGCCCCCCGGAAGCCGGATAAAAGGCGGTGCGATCGAGGTAGACGGTGCGCCCATCCGCGGAGCGTTCCACGATGCGCGCGGTGAACTCGCGCAGGTAGGAATCGGTGTAATAGAGGCGGTCGGTCATGGAGACACTGCTATTGTGGCAGATGGGGGTGTGCGGTTGCGCAACCCGCGCGCGGTTGGCTACAGTGGAAGGGTTGGTTGCTTTCGCAAGCGCCCGTAGCTCAGTTGGATAGAGCGTCTGGCTACGAACCAGAAGGTCGCGTGTTCGAGTCACGCCGGGCGCACCATTAATAGCAGCAACCGTAACGCCTCCCCACTCCCGGTGCTTTGGATGCCTTGCGCCTCGATGGCCAGCCCCAGTGCTCGCTCGACGTCTCCGGCGTCCAGCGCCTGCCGGGCTGCCTGACGCAATTGCCAGGCCTCGACCGCCAGCAGCATCAGCGGCTCCAGGTCGGCGCCGCAGCGCGAGCAGATACGCGCGCCGCGAAAACGCGCCTGGCAGACCGGGCACCGGTTCTCGACGCCGGGGCTGCGCAATCCCGACGAAAGAGTCGTCGGTGGCGCGTCCGGGACCTTGACAGAGGCGGCCTCGGGAGGGCGCCGCACCAGTGCCGACCAGAATGCCGACGTGGCGCGCACGAGCGCGTACGCCACTCGAACGGGCCGGGTCAATTCCGGCCCTCTACGAAGAACAGCAACTCCTTCAGCGCGCCGGCGGCCTCCTGCAACGCCGCCGCGTCGCCCGATGCCATGGCCGCATCGATTTTCTCGTGCAGGCCGATGGCCTCCTCGCGGTCTTCGGCGTGCATTTTGGCGAGCAGCCGGAGCGAACGCTCCAGCAGGCTCTCGATTTCGGCGTCGCCGCCGGCGCGCACGGGGGCCGGCATTTCGATCACCTTGGCGCCCGCATCCACCACGTCTTCTTCGAGGTCCTCCGGCGTCTCCCACGCTTCATCCGCCATCTCGCCGCGCGCCTCGTACAACTCCTGAATCCGCTTCCGCCCCGCCGCGATCTCCTCGGCGCTCTTGGCGCGCAGCGCATTGGCGATCCGGATGTGCTTGGATTTACCGGTCCGCTTTTCCACCGCCGCCACCTCCAGAATGCCGTCCAGATCGAGGCGCATGCGGCAGAGAATCTCGTTGGCATCCTCCATCGCGGTCAGGCCTTCGACGCGAAAATCCCCTACCAGGATGTTCTTCAGCGCGTCGTTGTCGTCGCCCTGATATACGTGGACATCCACCTCGGTTTGATAGGGGTGGCTGGTCATGTACTGCTCGGTGCGCGTCAAAGGCAGCGGCGTATTGCGCCGGATAATGGGCTTGTAACAGTGCGGATAGGGATATCCGCCGCGGTCGCCGAGATAGGAGACGCCGAAGGAGTACGGCGAAACGTCCACCAGCACGCGGTCCACGGCGCGCCCGGCGAGGCGCGACGCCATCACCCCGGCGCCCAGCGCCACGGCCAGATCCGGATGCACCTCCTGGCGCGGCTCCAGACCGGTCTTTTCGATGAGCAGGTTGGAGACCAGCGGCGTGCGCGTCGAGCCGCCCACCAGCAGAATCGCATCCATGTCGCCGGGCTTCTTGCCGGAATCCTGCAGCGCTTTCGAAACGCTGTCGAGCGTGGATTCCACCAGCGGACGAATCATGGCCTCATATTCGTCGCGCGAGATTTCCACTTCGAGATGCAAGGGCCTGAAGAGCTTTGTGACCAGCGCCTCCTCGCGGATCTTGACATACGGTTCGAAGCTCAGTTTTTTCTTGGCTTCTTCCGCCGCCCACCAGAGCCGCGCCTTGGCCGCCGGGTATCCCTGGCGGACATCGACGCCGTGCTGCTTTTCGAACTCCGCCGCCAGGCGCTCCGCCAGCAGATCGTCGAAGTCGTCGCCGCCGAGGTGGTTGTTGCCGTGACTCGCCAGCACCTCGGTGAGGTCGCCCTCCACCGTCACCACCGAGACATCGAAGGTGCCGCCGCCGAGGTCGTAAATGAGCACCGTGTGCCGCGATCCGTCGCCGTAGCCGTAGGCCAGGCTGGCCGCCGTGGGCTCGTTGAGAATGCGCACCACTTCCAGTCCGGCCAGCGCGCCGGCCTCGCGCGTGGCGTTCCGTTGCGCATCCGAAAAGTAGGCGGGCACGGTGATCACGGCTCTCTGCGGGCGCTCGCCCAGCGCGCGGTTGGCCCACTCCGCGAGTTCCCGCAGGATGAGCGCGGAGATCTCCTGCGGCAGAAAGTCCTTGCCGCCCACGCGCACTTTTTCCTCGCTGCCCATCTGGCGCTTGATGCTGCGCACGGTGCGCTCGGGGTAAAGCGCCTGCTGGTTGCGCGCCGCCTCGCCCACCAGCAGTTCTCCGGCCGACGAAAATCCCACGCAGGAGGGCAGCATGCGCATATCTCCCGGCCCGAGCACCCGCACCTGGCCGCCGGTGAACGCGGCGATCTCCGAATTCGTGGTCCCTAAGTCGATACCGGCGATCAAATCACTCATGTTCTTTTCCCGCCGGCGCGCAGGAAACCTTCACCTGCGCCGGTCGAAACAATTCTCCATTCCATTCGTAACCACTGCGGTAAACCTCAATCACCGTGCCTTCGGGAACGGCGCTCGATTCCTGGCGATCGACAGCGTTCATCCGCCGCGGATCAAAGGCCTGCCCCTCACAGGGAATTTCGCGCGCGTTGAATTCCTCCAGCGTCAGATCCAGGCGCTCGAGTCCCAGCTCGTACCCTTTCTTGAAGGCTGCGAGCGTTCGGCCGGAGGCATCCTCGCCTGGCCGCGAGAAGAGGCGCGCGCGCCAGCCTCGCCGGGCGGTCTTCGAGAGCTCCGCTTGGCTGGCCCGCAGCGATTCCAGGCCGCGCTTCAGCCGGTCGCGCAGATCGACCAATACGCCAAGGAATTCCGTGCGGCAGCGGCGCTCGGTCTCACGCAGCAGGTCGCGCTCGCGTTCCACCATCCGGCTCGCCTGCGAGCCCAGCGTGTCGTTCAATTCCTTGAAGGACCGGCCCTGCAGCTTGACCTCCTGCGTGAGCGCCGTCATGGCCGCCCACAGAGAGTAAGCGTCGGCAGGCGCCGGACGCGCCCGGCCCTCGCCGTCGCCTGCCATGGCCGCCAGAATTTCCGCCTCGACCCCGCGCGGCGGCTCCTCGGCGGCGAGCGCGCCGTCCAGCCATTCCTCAAAACGCCGCAGGATCTCCTCCCGGCTCATCTCCCCGATCACTTTCCTTTCAAGACCTCCAGCCACGGCTGCGGCCCGGCGAACCGGCGCGGCCGTGCTTTGAGTTCGATAATGGAAACAAACGGCACAAAGGGATCGACGGAAAGCAGCCTGTCCCGCATGCGCCGGCGGGGATCGCGCAGGCTATCATAGGCATCGCGAATACGCTCGAACTCCTCGGGCGTTCGGTCCGGCGGATGTTCCTTCACCTGGCGCACGTAAGCGGCGCGGATCTCTTCTTCGCCGGCATCCTGGTTGACGCCCAGCACTTCTCTGGGGTCCATCATGTGCGCCTGCCTTTCCTGTGTCTCCCGCCGAATCCCATCCCCGGTCCGAACAGCCGGTTCAGCAGGGAATCGAGGGACTCGCCGCGCTGGACGGACTTCCTGGTCTCCTCGAACAGGATTCTCGCGATCTCCGGCGGCATGTCCGGCGGGAGCGCCGTTTCGCCGAAAATCGCGTCCAGGTCGACATCGCCATCAACCTCTTCGATATCTTCGAGTGGACCGGCGGCCTCTCCGCGCGCGCGGCGGCACTCGGGACACCTGCACAACGCCCCTAAGAAATCGCTATAGTCGGGGCCGGCGCGGCGCGCCGTGGGGAACGCCCGTTCCGCCTTCTCCTTTTGGAGCACCGTGGATGCCTGTTCGAGGGTGAGGGAGAGATCGCCGAAAGCGGAATCAGCAATCAGTTCCAGGGCCTTCTCGACCACGTGCATCTGGCGCTGCTGGCGCGCCAGCTCCGCCGCCGCCACGGCGCACACCGCCCACCGCCCTTCGTCGTACTTCGGCAAGGACTGTGCACGCAGTAGCAGAAAGCTGGCTTCGGTAGGACCGCCGCGCTCCAGCCCGGCCGCGGAAACCGCATAAGCCAGCTCGAAATGCTTCGCGCACAGGCCCGCCTCCGCCAGGGCCTGAAGCTGGCCCACATTGAGCGACTGGCTGCCTCGCGGGAATTGCTTCGCCGTTTCCACCAGCCAATCCCCGGGAATCGGCTGGCTCATTTGCATGTCCTTGGCCAGTTCGGCTACGCGAATCACGGCCTCGGGCAGCACGGCGCGCTCTGTTTTGCCGAGCATCTCGATGGGGGGCGGTTTTTCGAGCGGGTCCTGCTTCGAGGCATTGGCCACGCCGAAGATCAGGAGCGCGGCAGCCGCTTTGCTTCCGAGCACGCGCTCCACTTCCGCGCGATGCGCGGCGGCCCCATCGCCGGCGCCGCGAACCGCGCAGACCATATAGCGCAAGGCCACTAGGTATGCCGGCCGGTCGCCCTGCTGGGACTGAGGCAGCGTCTCCATCTCAGCCAGCTTCTCCTCCGCCAGATTGGGCTTCTTCTGCTGCAGGTGCCGCAGGGCGCTCCCCGCCAGCAGACGCAGCCGCGCTCTGCGCACGGCGGGATGAACGCTGTCGATGCGCTCCGCCTTGGCCAGATATTGCAGGGAGGTATGGAACGCGTTTCGCTTCTCCTTCTCTTCCATCAGGAGGAGAATCGGTTCGATATCCATGGGGCGGATTTTGTGCCACGCTTCGGCCACTCTCTCGGCCTGCCTCGCCCGGCCGCGTTTCGCCCAGTCCATCCATTGCGAAAACGATTCGAAATGCGGATCGAGCGCGCAGGCGCGTTCATACAGCTTTTCGGGGTACAGGAAATACATTTCCTCGACGGACTTTTTGTTTTGCCGGGGGGTGGTTTTTTGCAGATCCGCCAGCAATTCGTGAGGCAGCTTTTGCAGCACGCCCGCCATATGGAGATAGAGCGTGGCGGCTTCCGGGCCGTTCGCCGCGAACCATCCTTCGCGCACCGCCTGTTGCCGGAACTCATCCCACGCCGCGCAGGCCATCGCGACATTCTCAGGGTCCCCGACCTCCTCCATCCCACGCGCAAATAGCCTCAAAACATAGGCGTCCTGCCGGGCAGCCCCGCCCATGGCCGCACTGACTTTTTCCTTGCTCATGCCGGCCACCGCGCAGCGGACCGAAATGTGCTGCTTCAATCTCTCGATCCGATCGGGCGCAGTCTCGCGGCACGCCCGCACGGCTTCGCGGATGCTGTTGAGAATGATTCCGTCTTTGTGCGAGTTGAAAGCCCCCTCCAATGCCTCAAGCGCCTTCCGCAGCACCGCGGGATCGGAGGTTGTGGACGATACCAGCACGGCGGCTGCGGCTGTCAGCCCCACCGGCTTGCCGCCGAGCATCGCCTGCATGGCTGGAACCAGCCGCGCCGGCGCGGATTCCGGCTGGATGGCTTCCAAGTACCGCCGGCATGCTTCGTCTTCCCCCCGATAGAAGCAGGCGATGGCGCGCACCAGCAGTTTCCAGGGCGCCAGGGGGCTGCGGTGCGAAACCTCCGGCAGTTCGACCGCCTCCTCGCCGATGGGCCCTCCAGTCGCGGCGAGGAACGCGCGCTGCAATGCGGACGCGGCCTGGCGCAGAGCGTGTTCCGAGGGCAATACGGCGCACTCGGCCAGCGCCGCGAGGTCACCGGCCTCGCGCGCGATGGCCGCTTCGATGGCGGCGCGGCGTTCCGCGCTGATCTCCGGATCGTTCAGCGGCCGCACCAGCTCTTCGAGCCGGCCGGAGTCGATTGCCCCGAAGCCGCGGCGCCCATTCAGCCGCTCCCGTGCGGACGGGTAGCGATCGCGCACCAACTCCAGCATGGCCTTGGCCTCCGCCGCCAGGTTCCGATCGATAAGCGATTGAATCCGCGCCGCGTACGCATCCACCAGCAGCGCTTCGGAGGCGGCCGTGGCCTGCGCCTTGTGAATTTCCTTGGCGGCTTCGACCGCGGCCTTAGGTTTGCCGTTGGCGATCAGTTGCCGGACGCTGGCCTCCGCTCCAGCACCGAGAGCGCGCCCATTCAAAGCGGGTCGAGCGGCAGCCCCAGGAGATGGCCGGTTCTTCTCAAATCTATACGACACGCGGTTCCAGGCTCTTTCTTCTCGGGGGATGTCACCTAATTATGCCTGGATCGGGGCGGAAATGTCATCCTACGTGGGCTAGCGGGTTCTTAACCGCTTTGGGGGAAATGGAGGCTGGACGCGCTTGTGGGGCAGCTGGGCAAGCTGCACGCCGGTTGTCTACCGGCGCAACTGGCGGGTTGCCAACCCGCCGCAGGTTTCCAACCTGTCCCACGAACCCAGTTCACGCCGCATTTCCCCAAAACGCACCCCGGGCCAGCTCCGTTCAGGTCTCCACCAACCCCGCGCCAACCGAATCGGGCGCGCGATTCAGGGCGCTGGGTCCGGCTGGCAACATCGAGAACATCCGTGCCGGCGACGGTTATCGCCAGGCCCCGCGCAGAGCTTCCGAATTCCGCCGCATCCGACGCGCTTCACCTTGCGGCAGCGTGCCACGAAGACGCAGCGCTCGCCTTCGGAATCGCTCCCGCACGGTGAAACCTGCGAGAGCGCTGTTGTCGAAGCCCTTCTTCCGCCCCTACCTTCTTGACATTTGGCACACCGGTTATTTTGGTCATAAGGACCATGGGAGGTGTGCAGATGGGCGTACGTCATGTGGAACGCGAAGAACTCCGGCGCCTGGAGTCGA
>JBEKSR010000132.1:0-15175 GCA_049516835.1 Bryobacteraceae bacterium
GGGAATGACCGCCGCGCAACTCCAGGAGGGCGCCGACTGGCTCTACGCGCAATTCTACCGGCTCGACCGCGTACTGGGACGCTTCGTGCGCGCCCTGTTCACGTGCGGATGGCTCCCGGCGCTGTTGGGCCTGAGATTGAACCTCACTTATCGCTACGACAACCGCCGCGAGGGGATCAACGGACGCAACCCGGCGCGGAATGGTGGTGGCGTTCCAGTTGTCGCGGGTTGTGCGGCCATCGGAGCGGGTGGCCGGTGACCGGCTTACGGCGCCGCTCACGATGGGTTGTCCGAACGGCAACCCTGCTGTGCTATCACAGGAATCATGCGTATTTTGCGGGCGATTGCTTTCTTACCGGTGGCGCTGTCGCTGGCACGCGCGCAGCAGGCCGTCGAGATCCGTGTGGATGGCGAGGTGAAGCAGGGCCTGTTCCGCCCGATCTTCTCCTACTTCGGCTACGACGAGCCTAACTACACTTACTCCACGAACGGCAAGAAGTTGATCGGCGAGCTGGCCGCGCTGAGTCCCGTGCCCGTCCAGATCCGCGCGCATCATCTCCTGGTGACCGGCGATGGCACGCCGGCTTTGAAGTGGGGCTCTACCAACGCCTACACCGAGGATGCCGCCGGCAAGCCGGTCTACGACTGGACTATCCTCGACCGCATCTTCGACACCTACATCCAGGTGAACGCCAGGCCGTTCGTCGAGATCGGATTCATGCCCGAGGCGCTTTCCACGAATCCTCAGCCATACACGCGGCAGTACCCCAAGCCCGACGACGGCAAGGGCTGGTCCTATCCGCCCAAGGACTATGCGAAGTGGGCGGAGTTGGTGCGGCGGTGGGTCGCGCATTCGGTGGAGCGATATGGGAAGGCGGAGGTCGAGCAATGGTCGTGGGAGCTGTGGAACGAGCCCGACATTTCGTATTGGCGCGGCACGCCGGAGGAATACGACAAGCTGTACGATTACACCGCCGATGCCATCAAGCGTGCCCTGCCGGCCGCGCGCGTGGGCGGCCCGGGCACTACCGGTCCCGGCGGCGCCAGGGGCGCCACGTTTCTCAAGCAGTTCCTGGAACACTGCGCGCGCGGCGCGAATGCCGTGACGGGCAAGCGCGGCGCTCCGCTCGATTTCATCAGCTTTCACGCCAAGGGGCAGGCGCGCGTGGTCGAGGGCCACGCCCGGATGGGCCTCGACAAGAACCTGGTGGACGTCGCGCGGGGACTCGAGTTGGTGAACGGGTTTCCGGAGTTCCGCGCGCTTCCCATCGTGCTCAGCGAGTGCGACCCGGAGGGCTGCGCGGCTTGCTCGGCGCGCCTGTATCCGCAAAATGTGTACCGCAACGGCACTATGTACCCGAGCTACACGGCGGCGGCGATGGGCAACATCTTCAAGCTGGCGGACCGGTACAAGTCCAACCTTGCGGGGATGCTCACGTGGGCCTTCGAGTTCGAGGATCAGCCCTACTTCGAGGGCTTTCGCACGCTGGCAACCAACGGAATCGACAAGCCGATTCTGAACGTTTTTCGGATGGCCGGCCTGATGCGCGGCGACCGCGTCAACGTGGAGAGCAGCGGCGCCGCCGGGCTGGACGCGATTCTCGAATCGGGCGTGCACGGCGCCGCGGACATCGACGGCCTGGCCGCGCGCTCCGACCGCGAAATAGCGGCGCTCGTCTGGAATTACCACGACGACGATTTGCCGGCCGAGCCGGCGCCGGTTCACCTGGCGCTCGCCGGCATTCCGAAGACGGCTGCGCGGGTGCTCATGGAGCATTACCGGATCGACGACGAGCACAGCAACGCCTATACGGCCTGGAAGCGGATGGGGTCGCCGGCGCAGCCATCGCCCGAACAATATGCGCGGCTGGAAGCGGCGGGCGAGTTGCAACTGCTCGACTCGCCGCGGTGGCTGGAGGCGAAGGACGGGAAGGTGGAGATCCGGTTCCCGCTGCCGCGCCACGCAGTCTCGCTGGTGCGCCTGAGCTGGTGACGGTTATTCCTCGAGCCCCCAGATGTCTCCGACGGTGAAGCCGTCGGGGAACGGATCGTCGGGGTCGACCACATATTGAGCGAAGCCGGTGATCCAGGCCTGCCCGGAGAGCGTCGGCACGACGGCAGCGTACGGCCCGACGCACGTTTCTTCGATCAGACGGCCGGTGAAGGTTGTGCCCAGGATTCCTTCATGCACGAAATCCTGGTGGAGCGCCAACTTGCCTTTGGCGTGCAGCGTGGCCATCTTGGCGCACGTGCCGGTGCCGCAAGGAGACCGATCGAGGCACCCGGTCCAGGATTGGGGGCGGGACCAGTCGAGCGTGCCGGTCGAGACCACCACGGCATTCCTGGCGTGGGCCTCGGGCCGCGATGGCGGGCCTGAGATCTGCGCGATGGTCACTCCGGCGATGCCGGGATTCTCGGGGTGCGCCACCCTCAATTGCTCGCGCGCCGCCGCTTTGATCATTTCCGCCACGCGCACGATGTCGCGGCCTTCGTCCGGTGTGAGCCGGAAGCCCAGCGGGGCCGCTTCGGCGATGACATAGAACATGCCGCCATAAGCGACGTCGACGGTGACCGTGCCCAAGCCGCGGACCTCGAGCGGGGTGTCGAGGTGGGTGGCGAACGCCGGAACGTTTTGGAAGGTGACCTTCTTCACCTTGCCGCGCGTCACTTCGGCTTCCACGGCGATGAGTCCCGCAGGCGTGTCCAGCTTGAGCCGGGTGACCGGCTCGGAAACCGGGACCATCCCCGTCTCGATCAGCACGGTGACCACGCAGATGGTGTTGGTGCCCGACATGGGCGGGTACTCGACCTGCTCCATGATCACGAAGCCCGCGTCAGCTTCGGGATGCGTAGGCGGCAGGATCAGGTTGCAGTTGGAGGCGGGGTAGCCGCGCGGCTCGCGCAACATGCGGCGCCGCAAATGGTCGGCCTGCGTCTCCAGGTAGATCTTCTTTTCGAACATGGTCTTGCCCGGGACATCCAGGACGCCGCCCGTAATCACGCGGCCCGGCTCACCGCAGGCGTGAGCATCCACGGCCGTAATCATGCTCGAGAATCGCAAGGCGTGCCTCTTTTGCTATGCCAGCTTGCGGAGGGCGATGCCGGACTCCCAGTGCTGGTTGGAGCGCAGCAGGCCCTCCCAGGTCACCTCACGGCCGGTGTAGGCGGCTTGCCGGCCGAGCATGGCCGTCAGCGCCGACTCCACCCCAGTGGCCGCCTGGTTATGGAACTGGCCGCCGGTGATGCTGCCGATAAACGCCTTCTGCTTTTCCGAATCGGCCTGGGCGAGATTGTCCGAGAACGACCCGCTGGCCGAGAACGCGGCATCCTGCGCTTTCTCGCTTCCCGCCCAGGTCCAGGGCTGGTCGCCCACCATGCCCAACAGGCCGCTGTAGGGCGATTGCGAGGCTCCGCGAGTGCCGAAGAAACGCTCGCTGACTTCGAACGGCCCCTTTCCGAACTGCGTCGAGCTGAAGCTCACGTGCACATCGTTGGGGTACTGGAACACCACGTCGAAGTGCGAAAAGCAATCGTCACCCGGCGCGCCGCCGCGGCCTTTCCGTCCTCCCCTTCCGATGGCCTTCAGCGGATGGCCTTTGAGCACCCAGTTGCAAATGTCGAGAGCGTGGATGTTCTGCTCGACAATGATGTCGCCGGAGAGCACGCGGTCCTCGATCCAGTTGCGCAGCCGCAGCGCGTTCCCGGAGGCGTTTGGCCAGTTGCGCTGTTCCGGCTGCGAGGCGTAATAGTGCGCTTCGGCGGCCGCGATCTCACCCAGCGCG
Source organism: Bryobacteraceae bacterium (assembly GCA_049516835.1). Lineage (GTDB taxonomy): Bacteria > Acidobacteriota > Terriglobia > Bryobacterales > Bryobacteraceae > Fen-178. The sequence goes on from JBEKSR010000132.1 coordinate 3,783, forward strand.
CCGTCGTGGATGCGCTTCACCAGCTCGACGAAGGGCGGCGCCATGCGGATCTGAAAACCAACATCGAGGCTGAGCCGCCCCTCCGCCTTCTTGCCGGTTTCGAGGACGCGCTTCGCCCCAGCCACGTCCACGGCCACGGGTTTCTCGAGATAGACGTGCTTGCCCGCGGCCACCGCCGCCGCCAGGTGTTCCGGATGGAAGTACGCCGGGGTGGCGATGACCACCGCGTCTATCTCCTTCGACTCGACGATCTCGTCGAACGCCTTCGGTCCCACAAAGGTCTGCGACACCCCGGCGTAGCCTTTGGATTCGGCGAGCTTGTCGAAGCGCTGTTTGGCCTTGTCGATCTGATCCTGGAACATGTCTCCCAGCGCGACCACGCGCGCATCCGTATTCTGCGCGATGTTAGTGGCATCCGTGCCGCCGCGCCGGCCGCAACCGAGCAAGCCCACGCGCACCGCCGAATTTGCCGCGCTGCCGCGCAACACGCGGGGCTTCAAGATGGTAAACGCGCTGGCAATTCCCGCCGCCTGGAGGAATGTGCGCCGATCCGTGTTTTTATCGTTCATTGACTCGCTCTCCTTTCAACACGCTTGACCGTTCAGTCGACCTATGACGCAGGGCTGCTGCGCCGGAGGCGCCCTGCCGCCCTGCTAAGGGCCGATCAACTTTTCCAGATACGCCTTGGCGGCGAGAATGTCCGCCGTCTGCTTCTCACCCGCAATCTCGCGCTCGATGGTGAGCGGATTCTGGTAGCCAATCTTTTTCAGCTTCCCGATTAACGCAGGGAAGTTCACCATGCCCTCGCCGATGGGGACCTCGCGGCCGAGCTTTTTGGGATCGGTGGGGTACAACCCGTCCTTGGCGTGCACTCCCTGGATGTACGGCCCGAACACTTCCACCGCGTCCACGGGGTTCGCCTTGCCGTACAGAATCAGGTTGCCCGCGTCGAAGTTCACGCCGGTGTTGTCCAGCCCAACGTCTCGAATGGCCCGGACCAGCGTGATAGGGGTCTCTTGCCCGGTTTCGCAGCGAAAGTTCTGCCCATTCTTCTGGCAGTACTCCGCCACGGCGCGGATCGCCTCAACCGCCTCGGTGTACAGCGGGTCGTTGGGGTTTTCGGGGATGAAACCGCAATGGCCCTGAACCGCGGGAATCCCGGCCTTTCCGGCGAAATCCGAAACCTCTTTCATGCGCGCGATGCGCGCCTGGCGGTACTGGCGCGGCACGAGACCTATGGTCAGCGGCCCCTGGTAGAAGTCGTAGACCTCCGGACCCGGGCCGGTGGATACGGCCGAAGTGGCCTCCACGTGGTACTTGTCGAGCGCGCCGCGCAACTTCGCGGCCGTGGCGTCGTCCGTCTCGCGCACGCTCACCTGGCAGGTTGGAAACCCCAGGTCGTGCACGCGCCGGATGGCCGCTTCGGGGTCCGGGGAGATGCTCAGGATGACACCGAGCCGCATCTTGCCCCGTGGCACGGTCTGCGCGGCCGCCCGAAGAGCGGCGCCTGCCACCGCCGCCTGGAATAGTTGTCGCCGGTTATAGATTGCCATTTGCGATGCCATTCTAACCCCTTGCGCGGGAGTGCGCATGCCCGGCCCGGCCGGCGGATCGTACGTGCGAGTATGTCAAATCGTACGTGTGGTACGATGAAACCTGGAGAATCAAGATGCGCGTCACGGCTTCGAAACTGCGCGAGAATGTCTACCGGATTCTGGACGAGGCCATCGCAACCGGCGTCCCGGTTGAGGTCGTCCGCAAGGGCAAGCTCTTGAAGATCGTGCCCGACAAGCCCGTCTCCAAGCTCGACCGGCTGAAGACGAGGAAGAACATTTTTGTGGGCGACGTCGAAGACATCATCGGCATGGATTGGTCCAAGGAGTGGACTGAACTCAAATGATGGTTTACCTGGATACCCACGTCCTCCTTTGGGTGATTCAGGGCGACTGGGGCCAACTCGGGGCAGCCGCTCGTCAAGCCATTGAAGATTGCGGCCTCGTGGTTTCGCCGGCCACTGTCCTGGAGTTGGAACTGCTCCACGAAATCGGCCGGCTGCGCACGTCCGCATTGACAGTTGTGGACACGCTGGCCACCAACCTCGGTCTTCGTGTTTGCGATTTGCCCTTCCGGACGGTGGTGGAGTACGCGCTCAAAGAGAACTGGTGCCGGGATCCGTTCGACCGTTTAATCGTGGCGAATGCCAAAGCGGCGGAGGCCCCGCTGGTCACCAAAGACGCGCGAATCCGCCGGCACTATTCCCGCGTCATCTGGTAAACCTCCGTCCTGGGCTTGCGCTCCCCGACTATTCGCTGTATAGTTCATCCGAATCACCCGGAGGCGCGATTATGCGGGCCAGCGCGAGTTCCAAACTCTTGAGCCGATTCCTGCGATGGGTGTCCCCCGACCAGCAGGACCCCCTGTCGGTGTGGGGGGTGCTGGGCGAAGAATACTGGCGCGGCGCGGATCCGCCGCGAGATCCCGAGAACTGCGGCGATAGCCAGTACGCCGGTGCCCTAAAGGAGTATCGGGAAAAGCGAAAGCTTTGGCAGGATGCGGGGAAACCCGAGGACAGCCCGGCCCAAGCGGATTACTACGCGGCCGAGTTGGCCTTCCGGAAGATTTTGATGGCGCGCCTGCACGCGGGGAAACGGACGGCCCTGTGCTTCTCCGGCGGCGGCATCCGCAGCGCTACCTTCGGGCTGGGCGTGCTGCAGGGACTGGCGGCGCATTCCTGGTCTCCGAAAGATCCCGCCACACCGCCGCGGCTCCTGGCCGATGTCGGCTACCTTTCCACGGTTTCCGGCGGAGGATATCTGGGCGGCTGGTTCTCCGCATGGGTGTCGCGCCACCCGGACGGGTGCGCCGGAGTCGTCCGGGAACTCGCGGCAGCGCCGGACGCGGGGTGGGAGCCGGAGCCGGCCCCGCTGCGGCACCTGCGCAAGTTCTCGAACTACTTGAACCCGCAACTGGGGGCCTTTTCGGCCGATACCTGGACGCTGGTCGCCACGGTGGTCCGCAATATCGTTTTGAACTGGCTGGTGCTGCTGCCCCTACTGGCGGCGGTTCTGGTGACACCGCGGATTCTGTTCGCCCTCGTCGGGGAGTACCCGGAGTTTCCATTCGGCCGCATTCTTTACCCGTCGGCTGCTCTGCTGGTGGCCGGTATAGCCTACATGGTCGTCGATCTTCCGAGCGCGGGCGGCGCGCGCTGGCCGCAGGCTCGATTCCTTCTCTTCGGATTGGCCCCCCTGTTACTCTCCGCAATCGGTTTCTCGCTGTACTGGGCTTGGATGGGCTACCTCCAATCGGAGCCCGGGCCGGCCAGTTGCGTCGTATATGGCATCGGCGTCATGGCCGTGGGCGTGGTTGCCGGGTTGCTGATCGCATTGTTGAAACGCCGCCCATTCCATCGGGAGTGGCTGTGGAAAGGCCTGATATTTTCGGTTGTGACCGGGGCCGTGGGCGGCCTGCTCGCCTTCTGGATGACCTGGCTGTTCACCGATCCCGCCACCGAAAACCTGTATGACGAGCGGCTGTACATGTGGCTCTCGTTGCCGGCGCTCCTGGGCATATTCGCGATGGCTCAGGGCCTGCTCGTAGCCTTGACCAGCACCATGACGGAAGACGAAGATCGCGAATGGTGGGCGCGCTCCCTGGCATGGCTCTTCATCTCACTGGTTTGCTATTTCGCCCTCAGTGGCGTGGTCCTGATGACGCCGGTACTGGTGGACAAGCTTCCGTCGATCGGGTGGCAATCCCTGGCCACGGCCGCCGCCGGTTTCATTGCCAGCAGGCTGGGATTGAGTTCGGGCGTCAGCGCGACCGCTCAAGGCAAGGAGGAGAAGGAAACTAAGCTCCCGGCCTCAATCTCCCAACTCGTGTCGCGCTTCGCCCCCCAGCTCATCATGCCGGTGTTCCTGCTACTCCTGGTCGGGCTGGTCGCTACCTTTAATGAGAGGGCCATCCAACAGCTCACGCTGTGGAGGCAGGTTCCGCCGCCCTGGAGTCCCTTCGCCGCCGTCCCGGAGCCTAATCCCGTGCTGATGGAACTGTTGCTGGCGGCGCTACTGGCCATCCCCGCGGTGGTTCTTTCCAGGTTCATCGATGCCAACAAGTTCTCGCTTCACGCCATGTACCGCGTGCGGCTGATCCGGGCGTTTCTGGGAGCGTCCAACACCCGGCGGAAACCGCATCCGTTCACCGGCTTCGATCCCAACGACAACCTGCGCATGGCGGATTTGCCTTCCAGGCCGCTGCACGTGGTGAACGCCACGTTGAACCTGGTGAAGGGCGATAACCTGGCGTGGCAGCAGCGCAAAGCGGAATCCTTCACCGCCACGAAATACCGCACGGGAAGTGGCCGGCTGGGGTACCAGGAATCGCGGCTGTACGCCGACAGAATCTCGCTCGGCGGCGCCATCGCGATTTCCGGCGCGGCGGCCAACCCCAACATGGGCTACGCTTCCTCTCCGGTCCTGAGCATGATCATGATGCTATTCAATGCGCGCCTGGGCGCCTGGCGGCCCAACCCGGGCGCGCCCGGCAGAGGGTACTGGACCAAGCCCGGTCCGACGTATTCCGTCAGGCCCTTCATCGACGAGGCGTTCGGGCTGACGAACGACAAGAACGCCTGGGTGAACCTCTCCGACGGCGGTCATTTTGAAAACCTGGGCCTCTACGAGATGGTTCTGCGGCGATGCGCCACCATAATCGTCGTGGATGGATCCCAGGACCCTTCCTTCCACTTCGACGATCTGGGCAATGCCACGCGCAAGATTCGCATCGACCTGGGCATCCCCATTGGTTTCCCCGACGGTCTGTCTATCACCAAGGAGATCACCGCGGCATCGAAGCATTGCGCCGTGGGCCGGATCGTATACAGCGCGGTGGACGGTCACGCCGTGAAAGATGGGACCCTGATCTACATCAAGGCCTCGCTCACCGGCAATGAGCCTCGGGATGTGCTAACTTACGCGGCCGAGAACCCCGCGTTTCCGCACCAGCCCACCAGCGACCAATGGTTCGATGAGTCCCAGTTCGAAAGCTACCGCCGCCTGGGCTTCCACGTGGTGGAAGAGATCTTTCAATTCCGCGACGATCTGGCTTCCATCGGGCAGTTCACGAACGCGGTCCGAAGCTACCTCAGACCCCCCGCAGCCGCTCCGCCGCCGCCTCCGGTGTGATGTCGCGCTGCGGGGTGGCCAGCATTTCATAACCGACCAGAAACTTGCGCACCGTAGCCGAGCGCAACAGCGGCGGATAGAAATGCAGGTGCAAGTGCCATTCCTCGTGCTCGAGGCCATCGGTGGGCCGCTGGTGGATCCCCATCGAGTACGGGAACGAGACGTGGAACAGGCGGTCGTAGCGCGCCGTGGTGCGCTTCAGGATGTCCGCCAAGCCTTCACGCTCCGCGTCCGAAAGCCGGTCGATCGACGGCAGGTGCCGTTTGGAAATGACGGCCGTCTCGAACGGCCAGACGGCCCAGAACGGAACCACCGCCAGGAAGCTGTCGTTCTCTTCCACCACGCGGTGGCGCGCGGCCCGCTCGAGTTTCAGGTACTCGCAGAGAAGGCATCCGCCGCGCTCCTCACGCCAGGCCTGTTGCGACGCCTGCTCCTTGGAAACTTCATTCGGCAAGGAGCGGCTCGACCAGATTTGGCAGTGCGGGTGGGGATTGCTCGCGCCCATCATGGCGCCGCGGTTCTCGAAGATCTGCACGTAGTTAATGACGGCGTTCGACCCGAGCTCGGCATACTGCTCCGCCCAGACGTCCACCACTTTCCGCAGGGCGGCCGGGTCCATACCGGCGATGGTGAGGTTGTGTCGCGGCAGGAAGCAGACTACCTGGCAGATGCCGGGTTCGGATTCGGCGATGAGCAATCCGCTCTCGTCGAAACGGTCCACCGGCGTTGATGCCTTGAGCGCCGCGAAATCGTTATCGAAGACAAACGTCGAGGTGTAGTTGGGATTGCGCGCGCCGCCCGCACGGGCATTGCCGGGACAGAGATAGCACTCCGGATCGTACTCCGGCTCGGCGGCCGCGCCGCCGGTCTCCACCTGCCCCTGCCAGGGCCGGGCGGTGCGCTGCGGAGACACCAGCACCCATTCGCCGGTGAGCGGGTTGTAGCGCCGATGAGGGTCCTGCTTCCAATCGAACATGAACCTCCATGTTAGCTGTAGCGCCGGGCGCAGGGGGCGCGGTTTTGCCGCCGGCGCTACGCGCGGATGACGAACCGCAGCGGCAGGCCGGCGCACTGGCTGATGCCTATGCGGGGGGTCACCGCGATCTCAAAGGCCCGCTCGACGGCGGGCTCGCGGACCACCAGCGGGCCGCGCGTCAGGTCGGCGCCGTTGTGCGCGCGCGTGATCCCCAAAGCGAGCGTCAGTTTGCCGGGACCGGAGGCCAGGTCTTCAATCCCGCGAGCGGCCGACCGCCGCGCGCGCATGATCTCGATTCCGGCCACCGGCTGCAAAGCCCGCACCAGCACGCAGCCGGGTTGGCCCGCCGGCTCGGCCACGATGTTGAGGCACTCGTACATCCCGTAAATGAGGTACACGTAAGCGTGGCCCGGCGGGCCGAAAATGACGCGCGTGCGGTTGGTGACGCCACGCGCGGAGTGCGAGGCGAGATCGTCGCCGCCCAGGTACGCCTCGGTCTCGACGATGATTCCCGCGGCCTCTCCATGCACCAGCACCTTGCCGAGAAGAGCGCGCGCCACCTCGATGGTGGGCCGCTCGTAGAAACCGCGCTGGAGGATGGGGCCGAACCGCATCGGGTAACATCTTCCCGCATCCGCCGGTAAAATGGGAAGGGGGCACATGCGATTATTCACTGGCCTGGACCTGCCGGCCGAGGTGGTCCACAACCTGGAGCAGCTTTTGGAACGGCTGCGTCCCACCGCGCGGATTCACTGGAGCCATCCCGCGAATCTTCATATCACCACGAAATTCATCGGCGAATGGCCGGAGGAGCGGCTCGGCGAGCTGAAAGCCGCGCTGGCGGCGCTGGCATCCCAGCCGCCGATCGCCGTGCACATCCGCAAGGTCGGGTTTTTCCCCAATCCGCACGCACCGCGCGTCTTCTGGTGCGGCATCGACGCGCCCGGCCTCGAGGCGCTGGCGAACCATACGGACAGCGCCACGGCGGCCCTGGGAATCGCCCGTGAGATACGCGCCTTTTCCCCGCACCTGACGCTGGCGCGCATTAAGGAAAAGCTGAACCTGCAACCGCTGCGCGAAGGCGTTGCGGGGCTGCCCTCGCTCGATTTTGGTGAGTTCCACGCGGCCAGCTTCTTTCTTTACCAGAGCACCTTGAGGCCGTCCGGTTCCGTGTACACTAAACTTGCGGAGTTTCCGCTCGCAAAGCGATGATCCCCATCCTGGTTCTGCTCGCCGCGTATCTCCTCGGCGCGATTCCGTTCGGATATGTTCTCGTCAAATGGAAGACCGGCGCCGACGTGCGCTCGGCGGGGAGTGGCAATATCGGTGCCACCAACGTGCTGCGCACTACCGGACGCGCCGCAGGCATGGCGACGCTCCTGCTCGACATCGCCAAAGGCTACCTCGCGGTGTGGATGGCAGGCCGCCTCACCGCCCATGACTGGCTGTGGATGAGCGCCGCCGCGCTGGCTGTTATGGCGGGGCACGCCTACCCCGTGTTTCTGAAGTTCAAGGGCGGAAAGGCCGTGGCCAGCTTCGTGGGCTCATTTCTATGTCTTACACCTGTAGCACTTGCTGCGGTGCTGGTGGTGTTTGTGGTGGTAGTGGCCTGGACGCGCTACATTTCCTTGGGTTCGATCATAATGGCGGCCACCTTGCCGCTCGCAGTGTGGCTGATTGTGCATCCGCCGCTGCCGCCCATCATGGCCGCAGTCATCGCCGGTGCATTTATTATCTACAAACATAGTAGCAATATCCAAAGGTTGCGCTCGGGCAGAGAGCACGTCTTTGGTTTCGGGGCGCGCAAGCCATGAATGCAGGGGCCGGGGGCCGGGGGCCGGGGGCCGGGGGCCAGGTGAAGAACCTTGCCATTATCGGGGGTGGAAGCTGGGGTACGGCCCTGGCGATCATCCTGGCGCCCCGGTTCCCGCGCGTGCGCCTGTGGGTGTACGAAGCCGACCTCGCCGCGCGCATGAGCGCGACTCGCGAAAACGATGTCTACCTGCCGGGTTGCCGGCTGCCCAGTTACGTGGAAGTCGTCAACCAACTCCCAGAGGCGCTGAACGGTGCGGAGATCGTCCTGAGCGCCATACCGTCTCACCTGGTGCGCGGTCTGTACCAGCAGATGCTCCCTTTTCTGAATGAATCCATGGTATTCGTGAGCGCCACCAAGGGGTTGGAGAACGGAACACTTTTACGAATGTCGGAGGTTATCCAAGAGGTTCTGCCAGCCCGAGTGGCGGTAATCTCCGGTCCTACCTTTGCCGTTGAGGTTGCACGGTTTGAGCCTACAGCCCTGGTGGTGGCTTCCACCGAGAGCGCCCTCTCGGAATGTGTCCAAACGGCCTTCTCGGGCCCCACTTTCCGGCTGTATGCCAATTCTGATACTATCGGTGTAGAAATTGGAGGTTCAGTCAAGAACGTAGTCGCCATCGGCGCCGGCGTGTTGCACGGTCTGGGGCTTGGCCATAACGCTCTGGCAGCGCTGATCACGCGCGGCCTGGCGGAAATTACAAGGCTGGCGGTGGCCATGGGAGGCACGGCACAGACGCTGGCCGGCCTTGCGGGACTCGGTGATTTGGTATTGACCTGCTCGGGCGATCTCAGCCGGAACCGCATGGTTGGAGTCGAATTAGCCCACGGCCGGAAGTTGGAAGAGATTGTCAGCTCCATGAGGATGGTTGCCGAGGGCATAAAAACTGCAAATGCCGTAGCAGACCTCGCCAAGGGGCATTCGGTGGAGATGCCCATCTGCGAGCAGATGTTCCAGATGCTGCAGTTTGGGAAATCTCCGCGCGAGGCGATCCAGCGGCTGATGGACCGCTCGTTGAAGGGGGAATAGGGTAAGTCGAATTATTCCCTTGGGGACGCAACCTGGGATGCCAGAACGGGTTAAGACCGATATGGGAGGAGCCACAGCGGCTCTGGACTATGACGCTGAGCTAATGCTCCGCGTCAAAGAGGGAGATGGTGCGAGCTTCGGACTCCTGTTGGAGAAGCACCGCACGCCGGTTGTTCACTTCCTCTACAGAATGGTGCAGAATCACGCCGTGGCCGAGGAATTGGCGCAGGAAGTTTTTCTGCGCGTGTACCGTTCGCGGAGCTCGTACGAGCCGACGGCCAAGTTCACTACATGGCTGTTTCGGATCGCGACGCATCTGGCATTGAATTCGCTTCGGGACGGGAAGAACGAGCGGTCGCAGGAACGGTTGGATAAGGATCCCGCCGAGATGCCGGCGCGGCAGATATCGGACAGCCGGCCATCGGTGGAGCAGAGGATGGTGTACCAGGTCAGGCTGGAGGAAGTCCGCCAGGCCGTGGCGGCGCTGCCGGAGAAGCAGCGGGCGGCGGTGCTGATGCACAAGTATGAAGAAATGGAATATTCGCAGATCGCCAGGGTGCTGAGATGCTCGGAGTCTGCGGTGAAGTCTTTGTTGTTTCGGGCGTATGAGACGTTGCGCGCCCATTTGGCCCATATGGCATAGGGAAGAAGAGGTTGGTATGAAGTGCCCAATTGAGACCCGGGAGAACGCGGAGTTGCTGCTGGCGTACTGTACCCGAGAACTGGACGCCGAAAGCACCGCGATTCTGGAGCGACACATGGAAATCTGCCCGGCCTGCCGCGAGTTCTCGAGCGGCCAGCGAGCGATTTGGGAAGCGCTGGACGCCTGGGAAGCTGCGCCCGTGACGCTGGATTTCGACCGGCGGCTCTACCGGCGGATCGATCGGGAAGTCTCCTGGTGGCAGTTGCTGATGCGGCCTTTGCGTCCTGCTTTGGTTCGCCAGGGGCTGTCCATCGCGGCGGCGGCGTGCCTGGTAGTCATGGCGGGCGTGCTGTTGCAGCATCCTGCCAGCGCTCCGCCGGCGGCACAGCCGCGATCCGCGCAAGTGGAAGCTTTCGAGCCCGACCAGGTGGAGCCTGCTCTGGACGCCATGCACATGCTGGGAGAGTTCAGCTACCGCGTGCGGGGCGATGCCGCCGATCCGAAGATGTGACGGATGAGCCGCGCTCCCCAAGTCGGTACAGTTTTGTGGCTAGCGGTGGCTTCCAGCCTGTTGGGGCAAAAGGGGCCGAGATCGAAGCCGGCCCCGGCGCCTCCGCCGCGCGCGGCGTCTGCTATTCCCAAGGCCGGAGGCGGGCGGATTCTAAATCCCGGGAACCCGGTTCTGCGGATGATGGCGATGCCGCCCGAACGGCGCGAACAACTGCTGGAGAGACTGCCGCCCCAGCAACAGGTGCGGTTGCGTCAGGCCCTGGAGAATTTCGACAAGCTTCCGCCCGCGGAAAGGAGCCGGCAGCTCGGAATCCTCAATATGTACGCGAACCTGCCGCCCGAGAAACAGGCGACTCTGACCAGGCAGATCCAGCTTTTTAACCATCTTCCCGACGATCGTATTGCCGCGCTGCGCCCGGAACTGGTGAAATTACACCGCATGTCGGAAAGCGAGCGAAGCGACCGCATGGCGAGTGAAGAGTTCAAGAGCAAGTTCACGCCGGCCGAGCGGCAGATGCTGGCGGAGATCTCCCCGCACTTCCCGTTTAGCGCCAGGTAGCCCGGTTGGCAAAGCGGTTGGCAGGCGGAACCGCCTGCCCCACCTACTATCGAAAATAAATATTGTTTTCAATCGAGAATTCTGCTACCTTTCTTGAACCAATAAGGTATCCGGCGTCCGAACATCGGATGCGGGAAGAAGGGCCGATGAAGATGAGAAGGAGCGCGCCGGTTCGGGGTAGCAACCGAGCTTACCGGGAGATGCTACTGGAAAAACGCGCGGAGGTACTGTCGGGTTTGGGCGTCAAGTTCGACACGCTGGCGCGGATAGGCCGAGTCGCCGAAGACGACCAGGCGCAGTTCCTGAGCGACGAATCCGTGTCGCTTCATCTGAACACTCTGGATTACGCGCAGCTCCGGCTGATCGAAGAAGCCCTCGACCGGCTGGATTCGGGCGACTATGGCATCTGCCTTTCCTGCGAAGAGCCCATCCCGCCGAAGCGGCTGCACGCGGTCTCTTGGGCGCGGTATTGCGTGAGGTGCCAGGAAGCTGGAGCGGCGCGGGAGTGGAACGAGGTGCGGTCCCGTGCGCCGGTCGCGGCGAGGCAATGAAGCCGATTCCGACGGATCTTCCTCTTGGCTGGGTGCGTTTTTCTCCTGGTATCTTCCTGATTTGAATTCGGTTATCTGACGAACTGCGACTGAATGCGTCTGGCTACAGTTTGCCAGTTGGCAGGCTGA
>JBEKSR010000133.1:0-14909 GCA_049516835.1 Bryobacteraceae bacterium
CCAGGCACTCGACAACCTAATCCGGGAAATCGGTCTGGAGGTGGCCGCCTGAATTCTCATGAACGAAACGAGAACAAAATTCTCGTTTCAGCGCCTCTTTCAGGCTAAAGCATGCCCTACCTAGGGTCGGCTACTTGCGTGCCCAGGCCGGCGTAGGATTCCTTGACCTTGATCACTTTGTCGCCGTTGAAGGTCACGAAGGTGATCCTGCCGGGGGGCGTGCCGTAGACCCAGTCCTCCAACTCGAGGCCGTCCTTGGTTTCGCGCGATTTGTGGGCCGGACGGCCCAGCGCCATGACCACCTGCTCGCGGTTCATGCCCTCGGTGACGCGCTTTTCCTTGATGGCCTGCTGGACTTCGGGCGGGAGCGTCTCGGAATAGATTTCGGTGACGGTGTGTTTCTCGAAGTCGATCACCGGCGCCAGCATTTTCTTGATCGCCGCCGCCTTGACCGGCTCCAGGGGCTGGTGAAAGAGGATCGCAATGGACGTGCCGCTGGGCGCGTTGGAGTCGCCTCGGGAGATGGGGGCCGTGGCGCCGCCCATGCCGACTTGCACGTTGTCATACCATTTGTGGCCGCCCTTGAAGCCGCCGTTGATCTGGAGCACGATCTTGTCGTCTTGGAGTTCGACCTTGGTGACCTGAACCAGGTCGCCGGTGCGGGCGGCGGGGCCGCTTTCCCTGGCGATCGCGGCCCACTGGCTCTTGTCGTATCCGGTTTTGGCATCGAATTCGAGCGGTTTCCTGGAGCGGGGCAGGAGCACCTTCACGGTGCCGTATTCGGCCATCAGCCCGCGGGTCAGCTCGATGCGATCTTCCACGCTCAGCTTGTTGCCGGCGAAGGCCAGCGACGGCAGCAGGGTCAAGACTGCGGCGGTGGCGATGGCTCGCATACGGCACTTTCCGCGGGCGGGTCCGTGAGTGGCGAGGGCTGCCGGCGAATAGGCGCCTTCCAGAGGTAAGCGGCCAGCACGAACAGCACCAGGGAAGTCAGCAGGCTGGCTTCCGGGCCGTAGGCGCCGCCGCTCCAGAGGCGGCCGGCGGTCCACGACATCTCGTAGCCCGTCACCTTCATTCTAAGCCCGCTGACGTTCACGCCGAACAGCGGCAATGCCAAGTTCCAGCCGAAGTGGAGGCCGATGGGCAGCCACAAGTCGCGGCTGCGCAGGAGAGCGTAGCCGAACAGGATGCCAAAACCGGCGGTGTTGGCGATGGCGAACCAGGTGGAGTTGGGGTTGGCCGAGTGCAGCAGAGCGAAGACGACGCCCACCGGGAAGATGGTGGCGTAGGGTCCACAGCGGGCCAGCAGAAGCTGAAAGCCATAGCCGCGGAAGAACAGTTCCTCGCCCGCGGCGCCGGCGGCGAGGAGAATGATGAGGTAGATCATGGCGCCGGCGGACGGCTGCTCCGCGGGCGTGCGCACGATGCGGGCCGCGCCCACCAGCAGCGGGGGCGCCAGCACCAGGCAGGCGGAGCCAACGCCGCCGGCCAGGCCGAACAAGAGGTTGTTCGCCGAATCCGGGTTCAGCCACAGGCCGGCGTCGCTCACGGGGCGGTCTTCGTAAATGCGCAAGGCCAGCCAGTTGGCGAACACGGCGGCCAGGAAGCCAGTCGCGATCGTGCCGGTGAGGTAGCCGCCGATCCACAGCAGCAGCGGGCCGAAGCAGAAGTACGCGGTGGCGAAATAGAGCGCCACGTACACGGTCACCTGAATGGCGATGCGTAGCGGATCGTGGCGCGATATCCCCATGCTCCTGTAACGATCTTATTACGGTAATATGCGGAGTTGTAGCTAGGGCTACGAACGTGGAGGTGTCGGATGGCGAAGCTGGATCGGCGCAGCGTGCTGCGCGGCGGAGGGTTGGCGCTGCTGGGGTCCGGGTGGGGAAAAGCCCAGCGCACGGCGGAGTGCAACTGCACACGCGGATCGGACGGGACGCCACTCGATACCGGAGCGAGCAGGATGCAGCCGGTCATCGAGCGGTACGATGTCGAGCTGCGCGACCTGAATCGTGTCTATGCGGTGCCGGGATCGAGCAGACGGCGCGAGCGTCTCGAGAAGTTCTACACCGAGCAACTCCGCCTCGTTGAGAACATCAACTTCGATGCGCTCAACCAGGCCGGCAAGATCGATTACCTGCTGCTGCGTGAGCGGCTGCTCGATGAGCAGAAGCAACTCACCGGCGAAGCACGGCAGGATGCTGAGATCGCGCCGCTGATTCCCTTCCAGGAAGCCATCATCGGGCTGGAGGAGGCACGGCGGCGGATGGAAACCATCGACCCGCAGAAGAGCGCCGTGGTTCTGGCGAAAATGACCGCGGACATCGCGGCGGCGAAGGCCGCGCTGCCCAACTCGAAGGCGGCGCCGGCGGCAATGCATCGGGCGGCGGTGCGGCTGGCTCAGCTTCGGAACTACTTCCACGGGTGGTTCAACTTCTACGATCTGTACGATCCGAGGTTCGCCTGGTGGGTGGACGCCGAATACAAGCGGGCCGATGAAGCGCTGGAAGCTCACGCGCAGTTGCTGCACACTACCTCGGGCGCGCCCGGTCCGCTGGAGGCAGGCCCTGGCGGCGGGTTCGGCGGACGTGGAGGCGGGCGCGGAGGGCGAGGTGAGACGGAGACGGCCGAGACTGCCGGGCGCGGCGGCGCCGCCGCGGGCCGCGGCGGCGCTCCGGCAGGGAGCAACGAGGAGCTTTCGGGGATCGGGCCGGCGGGCAACGATGCGCTGGTCGAAGCCCTCCACGCGGCCATGATCGCCTACACGCCCGACGAGCTGATCCAGCTTGCCAACCGCGAGTTTGCCTGGTGCGATCGCGAGATGCTGCGCGCCTCGAACGAAATGGGCTTCGGCAACGACTGGAAGAAAGCCGTGGAGGCCGTGAAAAACAAGTACGTCGAGCCGGGCCAGATGATCTACCTGGTGCGCGATCTCTCGCGCGAGGCCATCGAGTTCGTGGAGAAGCACGAACTCGTAACGATTCCTCCGCTGGTGAAGGAGGACTACTGGGAAGAGGCCATGACCCCGCAGATGCAACTGGTGAATCCGTTCTTCACCGGCGGCGCCACCATTCAGGTCTCCTCGGCGGCCAGCAGCCAGACGCTCCAGGAACGGCTCGAGGCCCTCCGCGGCAACAACATGTTCTTCGCCCGCGCGACGGTGTTCCATGAACTGATTCCGGGGCACCATATGCAGATGTACATGACCCAGCGGTACCGGACCTACCGCGGCATATTCAGCACGCCGTTCTGGACCGAGGGCATGGCGTTCTACTGGGAGATGCTGCTCTGGGACCTGGGCTTCACCCACACGCCCGAGCAGCGCGTGGGCGCGCTGGTCTGGAGGATGCACCGCTGCGCACGCATCATCTTCTCGCTGAGCTTCCACCTGAAGCGGATGACCGCGGTGGAGTGCGTGCAGTTTCTGATGGACCGGGTGGGATTCGACAAGGCCAACGCCGAGGGCGAAGTGCGGCGGAGCTTCAACGGCTCTTACCCGCCCATTTACCAGTGCGCCTACATGCTGGGCGCGCTCCAATTCTACGCGTTGCACAAGGAGCTGGTGGATTCGGGGAAGATGACCAACCGCGCCTTCCACGACGCCATGTACCGCGAGGGGAACATCCCCATCGAGATGCTGCGGCTGGCGCTCAACGAGCAGAAGATTGCGCGCGACTACCAGACGAGCTGGAAGTTTTACGGCCCGCTGGGGTAGAACACCTGCTGATAAATCAGTATTCTAATGTCCATGCGTGCATTTTTGTTTTTGGCTTGTGCGATGGCCTTCGGTCAGCCCGCGGACCTGGTGCTGCGGAACGGAAAGATCGTCACCATGAACGCCGATCGGCCGGCGGCCGAGGCCATGGCGGTGCGGGGGGACCGGATCGCGGCGCTGGGCAGCAACACGGACGCGGCAAAGTGGATCGGGCCTGACACCAAGGTCATCGACTTGCACGGCATGTTAGCAATCCCGGGCTTCATCGAAGGGCACGGGCACTTCACGGGGGTGGGCGAGTTTCGCCTGGGGCTGGACCTGCGGGAAGCGCGCACGTGGGACGAGATCGTGGCGCAGGTGGCGCGCGCGGCAAAGCAAGCCAAGCCGGGCGAGTGGATCGTGGGGCGCGGCTGGCACCAATCCAAGTGGGACCACGCGCCGGATCCCAACGTGGAAGGCTTTCCGTTGCATGGCTCGCTGGACAAAGTTTCGCCCAACAACCCGGTGCTGCTGACGCACGCGAGCGGGCACGCGGCCTTTGTCAACGCCAAGGCCATGGAGGCGGCGGGCATCACGCGGGACACGCCGAACCCGAAGGGCGGGGAGATTCTCAAGGACAAGCACGGCAATCCGACGGGGCTGCTGCGCGAACAGGCCGAGGGGCTCGTCAACCGGGTCTACAGGGCGGCTCGAACCGACCTGCGCAAGGTGATTAACCTGGCCGCAGACGAGTGTCTCGCCAAGGGCATCACCACGTTCGAAGACGCGGGATCGCCGCTCCCGACGGTGGACGTGTTCCGGAGCATGGCCGAGAACCACGAGCTGCGGCTGCGCATGTGGGTGATGCTGCGGACGTCGAACCAGCAACTGGAGCCCAACCTCGACCGCTACCGCACCATCGGGGCAGGCGGGAATTATCTGACCATCCGCGCCATCAAGCGGCAGATGGATGGCGCGCTCGGGTCGCGCGGCGCGTGGCTGCTGGCGCCGTACGCCGACCAGCCGGACAGCCGCGGGTTGAACACGGAGGACCCGGCCGATATCCGCAAGACCGCGGAGCTGGCCATCCAGCACGGGTATCAACTCTGCATTCACGCCATCGGCGACCGGGCCAACCGCGAGGTGCTGGACATCTACGAGCAGGTGTTTCGCGAGCATCCCGAGAAGACGGACCTGCGCTGGCGGGTGGAGCACGCGCAGCACCTGAGCGCGGCCGATATTCCGCGCTTCGGGAAGCTGGGCGTGGTGGCGGCCATGCAGGGGATTCATTGCACGTCCGACGGGCCATACGTGATTCTGCGGCTGGGGCCGGCCCGGGCCGAAGAGGGGGCCTACGTGTGGCAGAAGCTCATGCAATCGGGCGCGGTGGTGGGGAACGGAACGGACGCGCCGGTGGAAGACGTCAGCCCGCTGGCGTCGTTCCACGCCTCGGTGAGCCGCAAGCTGAAGGACGGTTCGGTGTTCTACCCCGAGCAGCGCATGAGCCGCGAGGAGGCGCTGCGGTCGTACACGTGGTCGAACGCGTACGCGGCGTTCGAGGAGAAGGTGAAAGGGTCGCTGGAGCCGGGCAAGCTGGCGGACATCACGGTGCTTTCGCGCGACATCATGACGATTCCGGAGGACGAGATCGTGGCCACGGACGTGGTGTATACGATTGTGGGCGGGAAGGTGGCGTACGAACGGTGATTGCTGGGTGGGCGACATAAGAAATGTGGCCTGGGCAAGCTAAAGCATGCCCCACATTGCTCGGGATACGCACCTCCTGATATCCTTAGTGTTAACCCGATCCCTCATCTAAACAGGAGAAAAAATGGCAGTCAAAGTTGGTATTAATGGCTTCGGCCGCATTGGCCGGAATGTGGTCCGCGCTGGTTTGCATCGCAATGATATGGAATTTGTGGCGGTGAACGATATTACCGACACGAAAACGCTGGCCCACCTGCTGAAGTACGATTCCGTGCTGGGGCCGCTCGGCGTGGAGGTCACGGCGGACGCCGACAGCCTCACGGTCGGCGGGAAGAAGATCAAGGTATTCGCCTGCAAGGACCCGGCGCTACTCGACTGGACGTCCGTGGGTGCGCAGATCGTGATCGAATCGACGGGCAAGTTCACGGACGCCAAAGAGGCCTCGAAGCACATTCGCGGGACGGTCAAGAAGGTCATCATTTCGGCCCCCGCGAAGAATGAAGACATCACCATCGTTCTGGGCGTGAACGAGAACGCCTACAATCCGGCCAAGGACAATATTATTTCGAACGCATCGTGCACCACCAACTGCCTGGGGCCGGTGGTGAAGGTGCTGTACGACAAGTTCGGCATCCAGAAGGGGTCGATGACCACGATCCACAGCTACACCAACGACCAGAATGTGCTCGATTTCCCGCACAAAGACCTGCGCCGGGCGCGCGCCGCGGCGTTGAACATGATCCCCACCACCACCGGCGCCGCCAAGGCCATTGGCCTCGTGATGCCGCAGTTGAAGGGCAAGCTGGATGGGTACTCGATGCGCGTCCCGACCCCCGACGTTTCCGTGGTGGACCTGGTGGTCCTGCTGGAGAAGCCGGCCACCAGCGAGGAAGTCAATGCGGCGCTGAAGGCCGCCGCGGAGGGCGAGTTGAAGGGCATTCTGGCCTACACGGAAGATCCCGTGGTGTCCACCGACATGCTGCACAACCCCAACAGTTCCATCGTGGACGGGCAGTTGACCAAGGTGCTGGACGGCAACCTGTTGAAGGTGGTGGCCTGGTACGACAACGAGTGGGGCTACTCCTGCCGCGTGATCGACCTGATCGCGTTTCTGGTGAAGAAGGGGCTCTAATTTGGGGGCGTTTGGCTGTAACTTTCGCCCCGGCGAGAACCATCTTAGGTTGCATGAGAACAATCCTATTGACTGCCCTTCTGGGCATCTTCGCATTGACAGCTTCGGCTGCCGACGTCACGGGGAAATGGACCGCGCAGGTTCCGGGACGCAGCGGCAACACATCGGAAAACACCTTTGTCTTCAAGGTGGACGGCGCCAAGCTCACGGGCACGATGGATAGCGGCCGGGGCGGCCCCGTGGAGATCACCGACGGGAAAGTCAGCGGCGACGACATTTCCTTTGTGGTGGTACGGAACTTCGGCGGGAACGACATGAAGATCTCGTTCAAGGGGAAGGTCTCCGGCAGCGAGATCAGGTTCACGCGCACGATGGAAGGCATGGACAACGCGCCTCCGCCCATCGAGTTCACGGCGAAAAAGGCGAACTAACTCCGGCAGGGAGGGAAGTATTGATATAGAGTCCCGTGCTCCGCCCCCTATTGGTCGCTGCCATACTGCTGGGTCCCGGGTGTCTCTCCGCGGTCCAGCATAGCGGTTCCGTTCGCGCGGCGGACCAGTTCCTTCCCGGAGCCACGGTAACCGCCGTGCAGGGGGGCGCCAAGGTGGTAGTGTACACGGACGCGGCCGGACGTTACACGCTGGACCTGACACCCGGAGTCTGGGAGATCCAGATCGAGATGTTCGGGTTCCAGACCCAGCGGGGCGAAGTCACCGTAGGGGACGACGCGGGCAGCAAGGACTGGACGCTGGAGATGCCGCGGCTCGGATCCGCGGCGGCTCCGCCGGTGGTGGCGGCGGCCAAGCCCGCACCTCCGGCTCCCGCCGCGCCAAAACCCGCGCCGGAGCCGAAGAAAGAAGCGGCGCAGCCGGGACCCAGTTCGCCCACGGGTGCGCGGGCGGCGGGGCGGGGCGGCCCCGGCTTCCAGAACATGTCCGTGACGCCCACCGAAGAGGGCACGCAGGCGCTGGCGTCGGCCGCCACCGAAGCACCGTCTCCCGACCAGAGCGGAAATGCCGACGCCGATGCGTCGTACGTGGTGAACGGCAGTATGAGCGGAGGTCTGGGAGCGGCGACGGATGAACAGGCCAGGCGCGACCGGATGATGGAAATGATGGGCGGCCGAGGCGGGATGGGCGGCCCTGGCGGCCCCGGAATGATGGGCGGCGGCATCGGGGATATGGCGGCCGGGGTGCCCTTCGGGCCCGCCGGGGCCAGCGCCGATCCGCTGGGCATGAACGGCTTCGGCGCCGCCGGAGTCTTGAACGGATTCGGCGACGGCTTGGGCGGCGCGCCGGGTATGGGCGGGGGCGGTCCTGGCGGCGGCGGTCCCGGAGGCGGTGGCGGGCGCGGCGGCGGAGGTGGTGGCGGCGGAGGCGGAGGCGGAGGTGGCGGCCGCGGTGGCGGCGGTGGGTTCGGCGGCGGCGGGGCGCCCCGTGGGCCCGGCGGCAGAGGCGGCGCCAACGCACAGCGGCGCGGGCCGTTTAACGGGCAGTTCGCGGCCTTCGGCAACCGGCGGCGCACGCAACCGGCGTACACCGGTTCGGTATTTCTGGACGTGACCAACTCGGTGCTGAACGCGGCGCCGTATTCGCTGAACGGTCTGACCGCGCCAAAACCGTCGTCGGGCTCGGGCAGGTTCGGTTTCAACGTGGGCGGGCCGCTGCGCATTCCCAAGCTGATTACCTCGGACAAATACCTTCTATACGTGAATTACACGGGCCAGAGGGCGCGCAGCGGAAACAGCCTGACGTCGTCGGTGCCGACACTCGCGGAGCGGAATGGCGATTTCTCGCAGGCCACGACCACGACGGCGGTCACGATTTACGATCCGCTGAGCGGAGCGCCGTTCCCGGGCAATGCCATCCCCGCCGCGCGATTCAATCCGGCGGCGGCGGGGCTGCTGAAGTACTTCCCGCTGCCCACGTACCCCGGGATCGTGCAGAATTACCACCTGGCGACGTCCACTCCGAGGGTTAGCGACAGCCTCGGCGTGCGGCTTAACGCGCCGTTGACCACCAAGGACCGCCTTAATTTCAACGAGCAGTACAACCGCAACGACTCGAAAAGCCAGCAGCTTTTCGGGTACAAGGACTCGACCAGCGGCTACGGCTTGAGCGCGTCGGCGGGCTGGAGCCACAGCTTCAAGCCGCTGTTCAACAACAGCCTGAACATCACCTTCAGCCGGAACATCAGCAAGCTGGCGCCATACTTCGCGTACACCGACAACGTGGCGGCGGCACTGGGGATCACGGGGACCTCGCAGGACCCCATCAACTATGGCCCTCCGAGCTTGTCCTTCACGAATTTCGGCGGCCTTTCGGATGGATCGGCCTCGGTGAGCCGCAACCAGACCACCAACATCACGGACAGCATCACCTACGTGGTGCGGCGGAAGCACAACCTGACGTTCGGGGTGGGGTACCGGCGGCTGCAGCAGAACAGCCTGTCGTACGCCAATTCGCGCGGGTCGTTCAGCTTCAGCGGATTGCTGACCAGCGAAATCGACAGTCATGGCCAGCCGGTGGCGGGGACGGGGTTCGACTTCGCCGATTTTCTGTTGGGGTTGCCGCAGACCAGCTCGTTGCGGCTGGGCAGCGCCAACAATTACTTCCGCGGTTGGGCCGCCAACTGGTACGCGCAGGACGATTGGCGGGTGCGGCCGGGCTTGTCGTTCAACGTGGGTCTGCGGTACGAGTACTTCGCTCCGTACACGGAGTTACAGGGGCACCTGGCGAACCTCGACCTCAGCCCGCAGAGGAACGCGGTGGCGGTGGTGACGCCGGCCAATAGCGCCGGGCCGTACTCCGGCAATTATCCCTCGAGCCTGATCGACCCGGACAAGAACAATTACTCGCCGCGGCTGGGCTTCGCGTGGCGGCCTTCGCAGAAGCATGCGCGCGTGATCCGCGGCGGCTACAGCATTTTCTTCAGCGGCTCGTCTTACGGCGGGTTCGCATCCAGTATGGCGGCGCAGCCGCCATTTGCGAAGAACGCGTCGCTCACCACCAGCACCGCGGATCCTCTCACGCTGCAGAACGGATTCCCGGCGCAGCCGTCGCAGACTATCACCAACACGTACGCGATCGACAAGAATTACAAGCTGGCGTATGCGCAGACGTGGAGCTTCGCGCTGCAGCAAACCTTCTCGCACGGACTGCTGGTGGAGCTGGAATACATCGGCACCAAAGGCACGGGCCTGCCCATCACCGAGCAGCCCAACCGCGCGGCGCCGGGCTCGTCGCCGCTCACTGCGCAGCAGCAACTGCAAATCGGCAACGCCACCGGGTTTTCTTACCTGACCTCGCAGGGGAATTCCATTTTCCACGCCGGACAGGCGCGGATCACGCGGCGTTTCGGCCGGGGAGTATCGGCCAACGCGCTGTACACGTTCTCGAAATCCATCGACGACGCTTCGAGTTTTGGGGGCGGCGGCGGCGTTGTGGCCCAGAACCCCCAAGATTTGCGCCTGGAGCGCGGCCTGTCGAGCTTTGACCAGCGGCACCATCTGACCGTGGGCTACATGCTCTCTTCGCCCGTGGGCATACATGGTTTGTGGCGGAACGGCGGCTGGAAGACCAAGGCCTTCACGGGGTGGACTCTGAGCGGCAACTTCACCGCCACTTCCGGCACGCCGCTGACGGCGCGAGTTTCCGGAAACCTGGCCAATACGGGCGGAACCGCGGCGTTCGGCGCCGGACGCGCGCAAGCGACGGGAGAGAACATCAACGCCGGCAACTTCCCCTACTTCAACCTCAACGCCTTTACCACGCCTCCGGCGGGCCAGTATGGCGACGCAGGACGGGACACCATCCCCGGCCTGTTCCAGATCGGTCTGAACGCTTCGCTCAACCGCGCGTTTCGATTCGGAGACAGCCGGCGCCAGCTGCAGTTGCGCCTGGCTGCCAACAACGCGCTGAATCACGTGGTGGTGACGAACATCGGCACCACGATTAACGCGTCCAACTACGGGTTGCCGACGGCGGCGTCGGGGACGCGGAACGTCACGCTGACGCTGAGGTTTAACTTTTAGGTATGAGAGGACAAGCAAAACCCCGCGATAGTGGGCCTACAAAACCCGGGGACAGAGGGCCTGCAAAACCTGGGGACAGTGGGCCTGCAAAACCCGGGGACAGTGGGCCTACAAGACTTGGGGACAGTGGCCCCACAAAACCCGGTGACAGACGGGGCTGTCCGCGCGGCGCAACCCCGGCGCCTTGGGACAGTCTCGTCAGTCACCGGGTTTTGGCTCTGGTGGCGTTGGGGGTGCTTTCGGCGGCGGGACAGCAGCCGGCCAAAAGAGTCACGTTCACGGCGAACGCCAATTTGGTGATCGTGGACGTCACGGTGAAGGACAAGTCCGGGAAGGCCATCGACAGCCTCACGCAAAACGACTTCACGGTGCTCGAAGACGGCAAGCCGCAGAAGATATCGGTCTTCGAAGTTCAGAAACTCGGCATGGAGCCGGCGCCGGGCCCAGAGGGCACCCCACCGCCGCCGACGCTCGACGACGTGAATGCCATACCGGAGCCTCCCAAGACCACCATCACCACGGAAACACCGGGCAAAGTGCAGTATCACGACAAGCGCCTGATGGTGATGTTCTTCGATTTTTCGTCGATGGGGATTCCCGAGCAGTTGCGCGCGCAGGAGGCGGCGCTGAAGTTCATCGACACCCAGATGAGCACGGCGGACCTGGTGGCCATCATGTTGTACTCGACGGTTCTCCAGGTGAAGACCGATTTCACCGCCGACCGCACGCAGTTGAAGGACATCATCAATGCGTTGCCGATCGGCGAGCTGAGCGAGCTGGCCGACGCGGCGGACACGGGCACCGACGATAGCGAAGACACCGGCGCGGCGTTCGTGCCCGACGAGACGGAGTTCAACATTTACAACACCGACCGCAAGCTGGCGGCCATCGAGGACGCGGCGAAAAAGCTGTCGGCTTTGCCGGAGAAGAAGGCTCTCATTTACTTCGCGGGCGGCGTCGCCAGGACCGGGGTGGACAACCAAGCGCAACTGGAGGCGTCCATCAACGCGGCCGCGAAAGCCAACGTGGCGATTTATCCCATCGATGCGCGGGGACTGATGGCGGATCCTCCGGGAGGGGGCGCCAGCAAAGCGGCCTCGCGCGGCACCGGCATCTTCAACGGCTCGGTATACAACTCGCAGCGCGCCGCCATCAACAATTCGCAGGAGACGCTGGCCACCCTGGCGTCGGACACCGGCGGAAAGGCATTCCTGGACAGCAATGAGCTCTCGCTCGGAATCGTGCAGGCGCAGCAGGAGTACCGCAGCTATTACGTTCTGGGCTACTACTCGACCAACCTGGCGGTGGACGGCAAGTACCGCAAGATCACGGTCAAGCTCAACAACAACCTGTCGGCCAAGCTGGAGTTCCGCCAGGGATATTACGCCGACAAGGTGTGGGGCAAATTCACCGGCCAGGATAAAGAGCAGAAGCTGCAGGAGGCCATGAACGCGGGCGACCCGGTGACGGACATTCCGCTGGCGGTGGAGGTGGACTATTTCCGCATCACCCCGACGGCGTACTTCGTCCCGGTTTCGGTGAAGGTTCCGGGATCGGTGATCGACCTGGCGCAAAAACGCGGCGGCGGCGAGACCGAGTTCGACTTTCTGGGGCAGATCCTGGACGACCGCAAGGTGGCCGTGGGCACCGTGCGGGACTACATCAAGGTCAAGCTCGAAGCGGGCGAGGCCGCCAGACTGAGCCACCGGAACTTCCATTACGACGCCGGTTTCACGCTGTCGCCGGGCAAGTACCGGATGAAGTTCCTGGTGCGCGAGAACCTGAGCGGCAAAATGGGCACGTTCGACATGCGCTTCGTGGTGCCCGACCTGGCGGCCGACTCGGCGGTGCTGAAAACCAGCTCGGTGATCTGGAGCAACCAGCGGGAACCGTTCAAGGCCGCCGTGGGCGCGGCGGAGAAGGAGAAGAAGGTCATTAAAGTGGCCATGTCGAACCCGCTGGTGGTGGGCCAGGAGAAGGTGGTGCCCAGCATCACCAAAGTATTCCGGCGCGACCAGAACATGACCATCTCGTTCGACGTGTACGATGCGGCGCCGGACCCGGCCAATCTGCGCGCGCGGCGCATCGTGGTGAGCATGAGCCTGTTCAACGAGAAAGGCGCGAAGGCGTTCGAGGCCGGTCCGCTGAAGGCCACGGAGCTGGCGGCCACGCGGCCGAACGCGGTGCCGGTGCAGCTTCAGGTCCCGCTGAAGGGGCTGGCGCCGGGGCGGTACACGTGCCAGCTCAACGTGATCGACGAAGTAGGCCGGAAGTTCGCGTTTCCGCGGCAGGCGCTGGCGGTGCAGTAGGGGTCTTATACTGAAACCATAGGCCCGTGATCTCCGCAACCGCATACGACGAGCACGTGGAACAGCTTTTCGAAGTACTGAAACGCGTCACATCCGCTTTGCGAGCCGCCGGTATCGAGTACCGCGTGGTTGGCGGAGTGGCTGTTTTTCTACACGTTTCCGAAAAGGATCCATTGGCCGCGCGGATGACGCGCGACATCGATATGGCCGTGGACCGCCGCGACCTCGACAGAATCGCGGATGCTGTGCGGCCGTTCGGCTTCGAGTATCGCCACGTGGCCGGCGTCGATATGCTGGTAGATTCGGTCAAGCCCAGCGCGAGAAGCGCGGTACACCTGGTGATGGTGCGCGAGAAGGTGCGGCCGGAATATCCCGAGGCCGTGCCGGATTTCTCGCCACCGGTCGAAACCAGAGAAGGCGTGCTGCTGGCGCCGGTGGCCGATTTGGTGCGCATGAAGCTGACCAGCCATCGGCTCAGAGACCGCGTCCACATTCAGGATATGGACGCGGCCGGGCTGATCACACCGGAGGTCGAGGGCGGACTGCCGAACGAGTTGCGCCGGCGGCTTGCGGAGATTCGCTCGACGCAGTGAGCGGGCCGCGCGCGCTATTTCTTGCCCGGCACGGGCAGCGGCGCGTCGGAACTGGTCATATCGGCCACGGCTTTCCACGTTCCGTCGGCTTGCTTCTTATAGGCCGTCAGGTACTTGCCCTTGTCGGTGACGGGTTTTTTCGTTTTGGGGTCCGTCGTGGTCATGGTGTAGGCGCCTTGCGTGTAGCCCAGGTCGCCGGACTTGGCAACCTCGATGCGCGACCCCTGGAAAGTCATCGCGAAATTGGGATCGTCGAAAACCGGCTTGAAAGCCGCTCGAATTGCGTCCTTGCCGTTGATGGCCGGCGCGTTGGGCATTAGCACCGACGCATCATCGGCGTAATAGCTCACAGTCTTTTCGAAGTCTTTGGCCGCCATGACCTTGGCCCACGCCGCTTCCGCATCTTTGAGGGATTGAACATCGGCGTCGTGGGTATCCGGGGGCGGTGCCTGCGTGCAGGCGGTGGTGAAGGCGAGCAGCAAGAGAGAAACCAGCATGGAAAGTCGTAGGTGCATCCGTTTGTCCTCCAGTCTACGGGAGCAATTATACACGAAGTCCTGATAGGGCGCTATCGTTTGCGGAACGCCACCACCGCCAACGGCGGCAGCGTCACGGCGATGCTGTAGGGGCGGTTGTGCTTGGGCACCGGGCGCGAAGAAACGCAGCCGCCGTTGCCCATATTCGATCCGCCGAACAGCTCCGAATCGGTGTTTAGAATCTCTTCGTAAAAGCCCTCTTCCGGCACGCCGAACTCGTAGCCCTGGCGCGGGACGGGAGTGAAGTTGCAGCAGAACAGCAGGAAGTCGCTGGGGTCCTCGGCGCGGCGCAGGAAGGCGATGATGGAGGCCTCCCAGTCGTGGAAGTCGATCCATTCGAAACCGGTGTAGTGGAAGTCCACCTGGTAAAGCGCGGGGCTCGAGCGGTAGAGGCGGTTGAGCTCGCGCATGAGGGCCTGGAGCTTGCGGTGATAGTCGAATTCCAACAGCTCCCAACGCACGCCGGTGTTGGAATTCCACTCCTCGCGCTGGCCGATCTCCTGTCCCATGAAGAGCAGCTTCTTGCCGGGGTGGGCCCACATGTAGGCCAGGAAGGCGCGCACGTTGGCGAACTGGCGCCACTCGTCGCCGGGCATTTTGTTCAGCAGCGAGCCTTTGCCGTGCACCACCTCGTCATGCGAGATGGGCAGCACGAAGTTCTCGTGAAAGGCGTAGAGCAGGCTGAAGGTGATGTTGTTGTGATGAAACTTGCGGTAGATGGGATCGTTGCCGAAGTAGGCCAGCATGTCGTGCATCCAGCCCATGTTCCACTTCATGGTGAAACCCAGGCCGTTGAGGTAGACGGGCTTGGAGACGCCGGGGAAAGCGGTGGATTCCTCGGCCACGGTCATGGCGCCCGGAACGGTATGCGCGAGCTCGTTGAAGCGGCGGAGGAAGTCGATGGC
>JBEKSR010000134.1:0-14850 GCA_049516835.1 Bryobacteraceae bacterium
CTTCAATAATTCGTGACTATTTCCGAATTTCTAGAGGCGCCTGATTGAGCATAAACGAGATACACATCGGGAAGCCCTCTTTTGGGCCAAATCCTACAATTGTCGTGTGGAAGTTGGGCTAGCCCGCGGAATAGCTGCCGACACGCCGGGCACGTCGGGATCTTACGCTTTCCATTCGGCCAGTTCGAATAGATCTTCCCCGGAGGTCCTCCGTTCCTTTGTCCGGTCGCACAGATGAGCCCGCTTCATTGCAAGCCGAAGGCATTCCCTCTATCCGCCGTCGCGCATTGCCCACGGGTTGAGATCGAGGAGCGCCATGATTCTACCGTATTGCGTTAAACGCGGTGCGGTAGTATCCTGGATCTGTGATCCGGTCGTTCCGGGACAAGGAAACCGAGAAGGTTTTCCAGCGCGAGTTCAGCCGGAAGTTTCAGCGCATTGCCGCGGTGGCAAAGCGAAAGCTCGATCAAATTCATGCGGCGGCGGCCATTTCCGATTTAAGAGCGATTCCGGGAAATCGGCTGGAGACCCTCGCCGGTGATCGGGCGGGGCAGCGCAGTATTCGGGTCAACGACCAGTGGCGGATCTGCTTCCGCTGGGTCGAACCCGATGCCCTCGGAGTTGAGATAGTGGACTATCATTGAGGGACGCGAATTATGGCCAAGACAGCCAAGATCATGCCTCCGATCCATCCGGGTGAAACCTTGCGGGAGGACTTTCTGAAACCGCTTGGTCTGACAGCCAATCGGCTTGCGATGGAGTTGCTGGTACCGGTGACCCGGGTCAATGACATCGCTCGCGGTAAGCGTGCCATCACGGCAGACACCGCGCTCCGCCTCGCCCGTTACTTCGGGACCACGCCCCAGTTCTGGATGAATCTTCAGGCGAATTACGATCTCGAAACGGCCCAGGACGTGCGCGGCCCGGAGATCGCCGGCCGGATCAGGCCGCACCAAGCGGCCTGAGTGGGTTCATCGCTTATCTTGGGCATGCTTCAACGGCCAAGTATCAGGGCGCGGAACTCGTCGACTAGCCGATCCTCCTGGTTCGGATCGGCGTTCGCAAGATTCTCCTTCAATCTCTTGAAGAATTCGCGCTTTCGATCCTCCTGACTCACAAGGCCCAGGCGGACCAGCGCGGCAATCGCCTTGCTCATACTCGTGTCGACCGTCTCGGCGTACTGTTCCACTTGGTCGGCGATCATGGGCGGAAGAGCGACGCTATACCGTGGTTCGGTTTTGCCCTGGCGGCCTGCCTTGAATGTGCGCCGGCCGCGCTTCGATGTAGTTGCTTCCGACCGAGGCATATATAGTCAGAATGCCTCAAGTTGCATCACGATTGCAAGTCGGAGGTATTCCGGTCTGTCGGCTTGAGCGGCGTGTCGCTTTCGTGCGGTGGGTGGTCGTGTCCTACCGGGTCTCTGGGTTCGCCGCCCAAAATCACCGTCATGCTAAACTGGAATTCTCAACGCGGAGAGGTGGCAGAGTGGTCGATCGCGCCCGCCTCGAAAGCGGGAGTACCTTTACGGGTACCGGGAGTTCGAATCTCCCCCTCTCCGCCAGTTCTCGCCCTGCATTCGCGCCGCCAGCCGCCGGTGCCTCGCCAGAACCGGGTCGAGCGAAATGGTTCTCAGCTCGCCCGCCTCCACTACCACGCGGCCTTCCACTACCAGCGTGCTCACACGCGTGGGAGCGCACAACAAGAGGGCGGAAACGGCATCGCCGGCGCCGCTGTAACCTACATCCCGCAAGTCGAAGAGCGCTACATCGCCACGCTTGCCGGCTTCCAGGCTTCCGATGTCCTCCCGGCCCAGGCAACGGGCGCCTTCCACCGTGGCCATGCGCAGAGTGTCCGCCACGTTGAGCGCGGCAGCGCCGTGGATCAAGCGGTGCAACAACAGGGCCTGGCGGGCTTCGGCCAGCATGTGAGAACTATCATTCGAGGCGCTGCCATCCACTCCCAGTCCTACCGGGCAGCCGGCGCGGCGCAGAGCCAGCACGGGGGCGCTGCCCGATCCCAAGCGCATGTTCGAGCTGGGACAATGGGCGATCCCCACGCCGGCGCGGCCCAGACGCGCCACTTCACTGCGGTTGAAATAGACTCCGTGCGCCAGCCAGGTGTTGGCATTGAGCCAGCCGGCATCTTCCAGAAGATCGAGGGGGCGCTTTCCAAAGCGGTTCAGGCAGTACGCTTCTTCGTCGCGAGTCTCGGCCAGATGGGTATGCAGCCGGACGTTGTAACGGCCGGCCAGGGCGGCGGTCGCGCGCATCAGCTCCGGGGACACGGAAAAGGGGGAGCACGGCGCCAGCGCGATCCGCAGCATGGAACCCGGCGCGGGGTCGTGATACTGGCGGATCAACCGCTCGGAATCGGCCAGGATCCGACTTTCGCCCTGCACCACCGAATCGGGCGGCAGTCCGCCTTTGCTTTGGCCCACGCTCATGCTTCCGCGAGTGGGATGGAAACGAATGCCGATGCGGCGGGCGGCTTCGATTTCCGCATCGATCAGCCGGCTGTGGCCGCGCGGGAAAAGGTAGTGGTGATCGGTGGTGGTGGTGCAGCCCGA
The DNA here is from genome assembly GCA_049516835.1 of Bryobacteraceae bacterium. Classification (GTDB taxonomy): domain Bacteria; phylum Acidobacteriota; class Terriglobia; order Bryobacterales; family Bryobacteraceae; genus Fen-178. Next base: position 2,567 of record JBEKSR010000134.1, read on the forward strand.
GAGCAGCAGCTCGGCCATTCCCGCCAGCGCCGCCACATGCACGGATTCTTCGTCGAGGCGCGCCCACAGCGGATAGAGCGTCCGCAGCCAATCGAACAGCTCGGCATCGGCCGCCGCGGGGCAGGCGCGCGTCAGCGTCTGGTAGAGATGATGGTGGGTGTTCACCATCCCCGGCACGGCCACCGCATAGCGCCCGCTGATGGTGCGGTCCACGCGCGGCAGTTTGGCCGGCCGCGTTCCAACCTGCCGGATCTCTCCATCTTCAATGTAAAGGTGCGCGCCGCGGAGGACGGTGTTCTCCGGGTCCATCAGAACCAGGGTGTGGATATCGCGGATGAGCAACGAGCGCGGCATTCAGGTAATCAACTCCTGCCTGCGTAGAATATCGGGCAAGCCATCTCCATCCGGCGCAATGTCGAATGGTTGTGTCACCGCGGACCGCGCGGACTGGACATCCTTCAAGCCATTCCCCGTGATCACCGCCACCACGCTGGCGCGGCGTCCGACCGTGCCCTCCGCCACCGCCCGGCGCAGGCCGGCGACAGCCGTGGCGGCCGCGGGTTCGGCGAAAATGCCGGTCAGCCGGCCGGTGTAGCGCATGGCCTCGAGAATCTCCTCGTCGCTTACATTGAGCATGACGCCGCCGGATTCCGCCACCGCCAGCACGGCCTTCTTCCAGTTCCTGGGGACGCCCACCGCGATGCTGTCGGCGAGCGTTCGAGGCTCGATGGGCCGCATCGGTTCACCGGTGCGAAATGCCGTGGTGATGGGGGCGGCGCCTTCCGCCTGCACGCCCAACATGCGGGGGGTGCGCTCCGTCAGCCCCAGGATCTTCATCTCCCGAAAAGCCTTCCAGACCCCGGCGATGGTGCAGCCGTCTCCCACCGAAACCGCCACCCAATCGGGCGGCTGCCAACCGAGTTGCTCGCCGATTTCGAGGCCCACGGTCTTCTTGCCTTCCACCAGGTACGGGTTGATGCCGGAATTGCGGTTGTACCAGCCCCACCGCTCGCAGGCCTGCTGGCACAACTGGAAGGCCTGCTCGTAGCTGCCGCGCACGCGAAAAACCGTCGCGCCGAAAATCGACAACTGCGTGACCTTGGGCTCCGGCGCGCGTTCCGGCACGAAGATGACGCTGCGCATCCCCATGGAGGCCGCCATGCCCGCGCATGACGACGCCGCATTCCCGGTGCTGGCGCAGGCAATGATCCTGCGGCGCTTTTCCCGAGCCTTGACCACGCCCACGGAGCTGGCGCGGTCCTTCAGCGAGCCGGTGGCATTGCGGCCATCGTCCTTCAGATAGAGAGCGCGCACGCCGAGGTGGCGGGCCAGGGGCGCGGCCGGGGTCAGCGGCGTCCACCCCACCGAGAGAGCCGGCAGTGCGGCATCCGCGCCGATGGGCAGCAGCTCGCGGTATCTCCAGTGCGACTGCTCCAAGCGCCCGGCCAGCCGGCGGCGAGTCAGGCGGCGGGCGATGGCCGGGTAGTCGAACTCCACGTCGAGAATCCCCGCGATGCCGCACCGCGGGCAGGTATAGGGCACGCGCGTCGAATGAACCGTCCCACAGAATACGCACTTGAGGCCGGTGACGAAGTTCACGCTTCAAGAGTATCATTCCGCCCGGCGCGGGTTGCCGGCGGCCCCCATGCTACCCTCGAATTCTATGGCCCACGATAACTTCAACCTCGCGGCGGCGGCGCGCCAGGAAATGATCGACCACGGCTTTGCGCCGGATTTTCCGCCCGAAGCCGAACGCCAGCTCGAAACCATTCGCCTCCAGCCCGATGGCGGCTTGCGCGACCTGACTTCGCTGCTGTGGTCTTCCATCGATAACGACGACTCGCGCGACCTCGATCAAATCGAGTGGGCCGAGCGGGTGCCCGGCGGCATTCGCGTCCTGGTGGGGGTCGCCGACGTCGATTCGGCGGTCGCCAAGGCCACTCCCATCGATAGCCACGCGGCGCGGGAAACCACCACGGTTTACGCCGGCGTGCGCACTTTCCCCATGTTGCCCGAGCGGCTCTCCACCGACCTCACCTCGCTCTCCGAAAACCAGGACCGTGCGGGTATTGTGATCGAAATGGTGGTGGCCGCGGACGGCTCCATCGCCTCCAACAGCGTCTACCGGGCGCTGCTGCGCAACCGCGCGCAACTGACGTACAGCGCCGTCGGCCCCTGGCTCGAAGGCACGGCCGCCCCGCCGCCGAAAGTCGCGGCTTCCGCGGATCTCCAAGCGCAGCTCAAGCTGCAGGACGAAGCCGCCCAGGCGCTGCGCGAAGACCGCCACCGGCTGGGCGCGCTCACTTTCGACCGCCTGGAAGCGCAGCCGGTCTTCTCCGCCGGCGTGGTGGTGGATATCACCGCTCGCGGCCACAATCGCGCCGCGCAACTGATCGAAGACTTCATGATCGGCGCCAACGAGGTGATGGCCCGCACGCTGCGCGGCGCCGGCGTTTCCTCCATCCGCCGTGTGGTGAAAGCTCCCGAACGTTGGCCGCGCATCGTGGAACTGGCGGCGCAATACGGCGAGAAGCTGCCCGCGGCCCCAGATCCCGGGGCGCTGAACGCGTTCCTGGTGCGGCGCAAACAGGCCGATGCCGTGCACTACCCCGATATTTCGCTGGCGGTCCTCAAACTGATGGGCCCCGGCGAGTACGTATTGATGCGCCCCGGCGACCCCGAGCAGGGCCACTTCGGCCTGGCGGCCCACGATTACACGCACTCGACCGCCCCCAATCGCAGGTTCGCGGACCTGGTCACTCAGCGCTTGTTGAAGGCGCTGGCGGCCAAGGTTCAGGCGCCCTACTCGGACAGTGAGTTGGATTCCATCGCGAGCAACTGCACCCTGATGGAGGACAACGCGCGGAAAGTCGAGCGCGCCATGGAGAAGCGCATGGCCGCTGTGGCGCTCCACCCTCGCGTGGGCCAGTCCTTCTCCGCGGTGGTCACGGGCGTGACCCCCAAAGGCGTGTTCGTCCGGGTGTTCGATCCTCCGGTGGAGGGCCGGCTGATGCGTGGCGAGCACGGCCTGGATGTGGGCGACCGCCTGCGCGTCACGCTGCTCAGCACCGACCCGCAGCGCGGCTTCATCGATTTTGGGCGGTCGTAGCGCCGGCCCTACGGCACCAGCACCATCGGCGCCCGCCAGAAGGCGAACTTTTGCGCGGTCGGGTCGAGCACGCTCACTTGGCACGTGTACCGGCCGGGCTGCAGCTTGGCCATGGGCACGCTGAACCTCACGGGCAGCGCCTTGGACTTGGCGTTCAAGCCTTCGGTCACCTGCAGCGGGGCGGTCTCGAAAGCCTTCGTCTTGCCGCGATAAAAACTCACGGTCGCCACCAGGGGCTGGGTGGTCTCGGCGGTGGGCTCGTAGGCTTCCAGGTAGATGTACATGTCCTGGTCCTTCTTGAACACGCGCGTTACGCTGGGAACCAGCTTCACGCCGTCCTGAACCAGCGGGTCGGAAGTGAGCAGCCTGCGGTCCCTTTCGGCGGTGGCGACGGCCGCATCCAGTTTCTGGCGCTGGTTGCTCAACACTACCGAGCTGATCGGCAGGAACCTCGGTTCGGTGGTCAGGTCGGGGATGGTGAACTTGGTTTCGAACGTCCCCATCTTGCCGGTTTCGTTGTCGCGCGCCAGGAACTTCAGGGTGTAGGCTCCCGGAGCCAGCGTGAACCCGGTGTCGTATTGCAGCGTGCGTTTGGACAACTGGCTGGCGGTTTCGTCCTTCAACTTGACTTCGATGTAGTCGCGGACGTTGCCGGCGATAGCGCCCTTGGCGTCCTTCACCTGGCCGATGAAATCGAGGCGCGTGCTCTCGGAGCCGCCGTGCTTGGCGAGCTCGATATCGCTGCCCGGAATCTTCACGGCCACGGGGACGAAATAGCTGGTGCGCGCCAGGCGGAAGTAATCCACCTCCATGGCGATCGAGAGGTCCGTGATGGGATCGCCCAGCAGCAGCGCCTCGGCAAGCTGGCGCTCGCGGTCCGAGGAGTTGAACTGCTTGAACTCTTTGGAAGCGAAGTAGCCGGTGCGGTAATCCAGCGGTTTTCCCAGCTTGGATGCCATGGCGGGATTCAGTTGTATCTTGATGCGGCGGTAATGCCCGTCGAGCGTCTCATTGGTGCTGTAGTAACCAACGATGTAGTAGCTGGAGATGTCCTTCTGCGCCTGCACGATGCCCAGCCCCAGGTCGTTGTTGTCGAGCAGCGCCTTGCCGCCCGTGTCGGCGGCCAGCGTGTACAGCGTCTCCTGCTGTCCCTGGAAGCTACTCTGGGCCGACCGCGAGGAGCTGCCGGAATACATACCCTGACCGCCCGGCGACCCCTTGGTGGCATCGCCCAGCGGAGCTTGCGCTACCAGGCCGCGCGCGTCGATGGGATAGAACGCCACGTTGCTGCGGATGGCGGCATTGATGGTGGCGCGCAACTGCGCCTCGTTGTCCAGGCCGGTCTTGGCCATGCCGCTGGCGAAATACACCAGGGCTTTCTTTTCGGACAGAGAGCCCAGCATCCGCACCGCCGTTTCCAGCGCGGCCAGTTGGCGGTCGGTGTTGAAAATGTTGAACTCGGTGTCGTCCGCGGTGTAGGCGGCGCCGGTGTCTTCCGAGCTGTCGTCGCTGGTGGCGCCGGCGATGTCCGTGCCTTCGCCGATGGACAGGTTCTTGATGTCCTTGGCCAGAAGGTCGCGGTCGTCGGTGAAGTCCTCGAGCACCTTGAGGTCGGTCGAGAACGTCATAATGGCCATCAGGTCCGAGGGCGTCATCTGGCCCTGCATGAACTTCAAAGCGGCGTTCTGAGACCGCATCTGGTCCTGGATGGGCATTCCCGTCAGATCGAAGAACATCACCAGCAGGCGGCGGTCCTTGTACTTGATCTCGCCCGGCTTGGCGGGCGCGATTTGGGTAGCCACCACCGGTTTGACCACGTTGGCTTCCAGCGCCTTGGCCAGCGTGGCGGGGGTGGGCGCGGGTGCGGGTTTGGGCGCCTCCTTCTTGGGTTCGGGCTTGGGCGCGGGCGCCGGGACCGGCGCGGGCGCGGGGTGCCCTTCGGGCCCCGCCGTATCTTCCAACTCCTGGTATTCGAAGACCTTGATGGCCTGCGCCTTGCCGTCTTCCGTCACGGTGAAATCGGCCGGCTTCAAGCCTTTGATGGGGTTGCCATCCTTGTCCTTGGCCGATAGGTTGACGACCACCAACTGGGTGGTGGCTTCAAACTTGAAGCCGCCTCTGGGGGCATTCTGCGCGGGCTGATTCGGCGCGGCCCCATTCGGTTTGGGCGCAGCCGCCGGCCGGGGCGGATTCTGCGCCGAGACCAGCAGCAGCGCGGTGAGAAATGTGAGAACAGTGGCTCGCATAGTTTAGAACCTGAATCGAAGATTGGCGGTCAGTTTACGCATGGCGGAGGCCGCCGTCGGCAGCCCGAACGTGGAGTTATTGATGGTGGTGCCCCAACCGGTAATGGTCGGGTGGTTGAGGGCATTGGTGGCATCGAAGCGGAGGTCGATGCTGCGCCGCTCCCCAATCCGGAACACGCGGCTCAAGGAACCATTGAGTGAGAACACGATCGGCCCCGGAATGGTGTTCCGGCCGGCATCGCCCCACAGACCGGCGGCCGGGGCGGCGAAGGCGCTGATGTTGAAGCCATCGCCGGGAGTCGCGGGGGATAGCGGCAGGCCGGTGGCGTCCGCCCGGACGCTGCCCGTGATTCCGGTTCCAGTGGTGGTGGCGCGATTGCCGCCAGTGATGGCGGTGAGGGGCGAACCGGTGCGCAGCGAGATGCTGTTCTGGAACGTCCAGTCCTTAAGCAACGCGCCTTTAGTGCCGTTCACCAGGGTCCCGCCGCGCGTGCCCACGGCCGTGCTGTACTGCCATTGCGCGTTCAGCGTGTGCCGCGCATCGAACGACGAAAGTCCGCGCTCGGCCGTCAGCAGTTGCCAGTTCTGCGCCACCACCGCGCCGCCCCCCGTCGAGGCATCGTCGATGGATTTCGAAAAACTGTAGGTCGCGTTGGCAGAAATCCCGCTGCGGAACCGCCGCTGCAACTGGAAGTCCACCGCGTTCATCTCGGAATTGCCGTTGGACTGCTCGTAAATGTAGCCCGCGGGGCCGGTGGCGATCACCCGCGATCCGGGCGGCAGGGAGTTCGGCAGAAACTGCTGATCGAGCCGCGTGCCCTTGGTGCGGCGCAGCGTGATGGTCCCCACCAAGGCATGCCCCAGGTCGTTTTGAACCGAGAGCTGCCAGATCATCGGGTAGCCGATGCGATAGTTGGGGTCGATAGCACGGGTATTGGTGACGGTATTCTGCGGGAAGACGAAACCGTTCTGCAGCGTCAGTGGGTTGGCAGAGGAGGAAGCCACCGACAATGTCTGGGCGAACGGCGGTTGCGCCGCCAGGTTATTGGCGATGGTGCCGTAAACCGAGGTGTTGTAGTAAATACCGAATCCGCCGCGAACCACCGTGGAATGCTTGGGGAAAGGCCGCCACGCGAACCCGATGCGCGGCGCAATATTGCGCTTGTCGGGATTTACCAGCGACGCGGGATACGATGTGCCCGAGAGCTTACCGGTCTGACCGGGCAAGACCTGCGCGATGGTCGTGAAGCCGGACGCGATATCCAGGTTGACGATGCGGTTGTACAGCTCGGTGATGGGCGCGGTGTAGTCCCAGCGAAGTCCCATGTTGAGACTCAGCTTGGTGCTGATGCGCCAGTCGTCGGTCATGTAGACGTCGTACCAGTTGGTGCGGAAATACTTGTCGGGGTTGCCATACTGCAACGAGGCGGTGTCCGGCCGGCCCAGCAGGAAATCGGCGAAATCGAAGCCGGTTCCGGCGGCGGCCACACCGTTGATCATCTGGCTGGTGGTCTGACCCGTGAAGGTGAAGGCTCCGCGGGCGTTGGCGTCGGACAGAGGATTGATCTGCTGCCGCCGGAAATCGGCGCCGAAGGTGAAGTTGTGGGTGTTGTGTACGAAGATGAGGCTCTCGCCCACAGCGCTGGTCTGGTTGCGGCTGATAGTGGCGGCGCCATCGGAGAGCCCGTTGATGCCGCTGGTAAACGAAAGGTTGGGCGGTCCCCAATTGATGGGCGCGGTGGAGGCGCCCGTAATACCAAGTTCTCCCTCCACGTTCTCCTTGTTCGAGAAGAATGGCGTCGAGAGGTTGCGAGACCGGCTGAAGGTATAACGCAGGTTGCTGATCAAGTGGGTGTTGATGGTATGCGTCCACCCGATATTGGCGTTCATACTGCGGCTGGTCCCGGTGTCGGCGAAGCCGAAAAGGTTGTGCGACGTGGTGTTGCCGCCCTGGTAACCCATGCCGCCCGAAAGCCGGTCTTTCTTGGTCACCGATATGTTCATCACCCGCGCATTGATGTTATCGGAGTTGTTCAAACTCGTGATGGGGGCCGAGTAGTTGCGAGTGAAACCGGATGTGTTGGGCAGCGGATAGTACTTCGCCAGGGCCAGTGCCGCGGCGTTGATGCGGTTGGCCGGAATCAGGTTATTGGGGAAGGGCAGACCGCTCAGGGGATCGTAGACGGTGACCGGCCCTTGCGCGATAGCCTGCGAAAAATCTCCCGAGCGCTCCGCCAGGGTGGGCATGGTGCCTACCTGGCTGGTGCCGTTGCGGCTTCGCCTCAACTGATAGTTGATGGTGAACATTCCGTTGTTGCCCTTGAGCAGCTTGGGAATTTTCAGAGGGCCGCCAAACATGACGCTGGCGCTCGAGGCGGCATAGGCCGGCTTCGCCACCTGCTGGCCGTTCAAGGAGTAAGTCTGCGCATCCCAGACGGAGTTATCCAGAGTGAAGCTGGCATTGCCGTTGTACTGCATCTGGCGGTTTCTGCGCGCATTGCCGAAAGCCGCTACGTTGCCCCGGCCGCCGCCCGGACCGCCGCGTCCGCCTGACCCACCGCGGCCACCGCCGGCAAAGCCGCCGCCCCGGCCGCCGAAACCGCCGGCAAAACCGCCACCACCGGGACCGCCGCCACCGGGACCGCCCATTCCGCGACCGCCGCCCGCACCGCCCGCTCCGGGAGCGCCGCCGGGGTTATCGCCGCCGGGCCCAGAGGGCACCCCGCCCACGCCGCCGGGTCCGCCCATACCCATCATGCCGGGCCCGCCGGGCCCAAGGGCACCCCCCATGCCGCCGGGTCCGCCGAACCAGTCGTTCTGTTGGGGCGCGTTCAGGCCGGCGCTGACGCTGCCGTTCACCAGCAACGAGTCGGCGGCGCTCTGGTTGAGATCGGCCGAGGCCAGTTCGTTGCCCATTCCGTTTTCCGCTCCAGAGGCCGCGCCGCCCTCTGATGCGTTCACATCCACACGCTGGTATCCGGCCATGGCCTGAGCCAGCGATGGACGGCCCCCATTGGCCGTTCCTCTCGCGGGGGTCTGATTGTTGCGCGCCTGCGCCTTGGCGGCTGGCGCTGCTTTCGGTGTGGTGCTGGCCGCAGCCGCGGGTGCGGCTGGCGCAGCCGTCGCAGGCACCGGCGTGGTTGGGGCCGGCGCCACGGGAGCAGTCGGCGCGCCGGCAAGATTGGCGCCCGGCGGGAGAAGTTTCAGGTCCCAGTCGGCGGGGGGGGCATCGGACGCAATCCCCACATCCCGGGTGAGCCTGGCGAAACCCATCATCTCCACTTCGATGGTCCATGTGCCATCGGCCAGCTCGGGGAACGAATACGCGCCCTGGTCGTCGGTGGTGGTGACCATCTTCTTGTCGCCTTGCGTGGCGGTGATGGTAACGCCGGGGATGGGTAATCCTCCGGACTTGACAGCTCCGTGGTGCTCCGCGGCCATCAGGCCGCTCACGGCAAGCCAGGCGGCCATGAGGCGCCCGAGATGTTTGGAAAGGGGATTCGCAGCCATGTAGTTACAATATCAAGGCGATAGGGGGCCAAGGAATGTTACCGCCCGGCCCGGCGTCCGGTGGCAAAACACCCCGAAAAAAGTGGAACTCTCAGGTATGTTAACGTCGCATTTAAGGATTCACCATGACTTCATCCCGTTTGCCGCTTCTCGCGCTGGCAGCGCTCGTCTGCTATCCGGCCGTGGCCCTCGACCGGCCAGGCACCACCTTCAAAATCTTCCAGTTTCCGCCCAACATGATCCCGCGTATCGACGGGAACGCCGACGACTGGGCCATGGTGCCCGAGGATTACGCCATTGGCATCGACCAGCTTGTGGACGATTCCGGCAAGTTTAAAGCACCCGATAAGAAGAACCTGGACGTCAAGGTCAAGGTTGGGTGGGTCAAGGGTCTCAACCGCCTGTACTTTTTATATGAGGCCTACGACAATTACTGGGACTTCTCGCATCCCGACCTGCACAACGATACCTTTGAACTGGTGGTGGACGGGGACCTTTCCGGCGGGCCGCTGATCCCGCAGTTCCAGCCCACCAAGGAACTCGATCAGTGGGACGCGCACTTTTCCATGCACGGCGTACACGCGCAGAACTACCACATCATGACGCCGGCCGTGGGCAAGGACTGGACGCTGGCGTGGGGCTGCAACTCCTATGTGAAGGACCTTCCCTACGCCAACGCCGCATACAACTACAACTTCAAGCCGGGTGAGGCCGGGAAGCTCATTCTGGAATTCTGGATCACACCGTTCGACTACGCCGGTTGCGAAGGCCCCCAGCGGGCCGTGGAATCGGTGCTCACCGAGAACAAGCTCATCGGCCTCGCCTGGGCGGTGCTGGATTACGACGACGTCAATAGCGACGCGCATACGTTCTGGAATCTTTCGCGCAAGCACACCATGTACGGGAAGGCCGACGAGCTGGTGGCATTCAGGCTGATGCCGCTGGAGCCGCAGTTCCAGAAAGCCATCGAAGCGCAATGGTCGTTTAAGGTATTGGACATGAACCGGCGGCTGGTGGCGTTCGAGGACCTGTCGGTGGGCCAGATTACGTCCTGGAAATGGGATTTCGGCGACGGAACGGTTTCTACCGAGCAGCACCCCATTCACGCGTATCAAAAGGCAGGACAGTTCGTTGTGGTGCTGAACGTAGAGGGGCCGGCGGGCAGCTCGCGAAGGTCGAAGATCTGGGACGTGGTGGTGCGGTGAAGCGGTTTCGAGCTGTTGTCTTACTACTTGCTGGCGGAGTAGCAGCAGCTCAGATTCCCAACCCGGGCGGCGAGTTGAATCAGCTCCTCGCGCAAGAGACCGGCGGCCGTTTTCGGCTGATTTTCGAGTTCCGTGTGCGTGAGGAATCGCGCACGGGCAACAACTTCGGGCTGGGCAAGGATCTCGATAACCCTCTCGTTCGCACCCGCATCGGCGCGCAGTTCGATGCGGCGGACTGGTTCCGCATCTCGGCCACCGGCCAGGACGCGCGTGCGCCGGAATATGGCGGCGTGGCCCCCGCCACCGCGCGCGATTCCATGGACCTGTATGAGGGCTACCTGGAGTTTTTCGCCAGGCGCAAGACCGGGTTCGGCGCTCTTTTTGGCCGGCAGGTGATCGCCCTCGGAGAAGGCCGCGGCCGCTTGATCGGCGATTCGCAATGGACTAACACCTCGCGCAGCTATGACACCGCGCGCCTCTATTACCGCTTGCCGGGCGCGCGCCTCGAGGCGCTCATGGTCTCCGTCGTGAAGATCAAGGCGGACCGGTTCAATGTCCCCGATCTGGGCGACCGGGTTTGGGGCACATATAACACCTTCACCAAGATCATCCCCAAGGGGACAGTGAATCTTTACTTACTCCGTCACGACCAGAACCGGCCAGGTGGTTTCACAGGAGTTGGCCGCCTGGGCACTAACACCCTGGGCGGCCGCGCCGAGGGGCCTCTGCCGGCGTCGTTGAAGTACAGCCTCGAGACGGCCATCCAAGACGGGAAAACAGGCCTGGTTGAGCATCGCGGATTTGCGTGGGTCAGCGGCGTTTCCCGCCGGGTTCAACTGGTGAGACCACTCGATTTGGCAGTGGAATACAAGTATGCGTCCGGCAGCCGGAACGCCGCCACGCGCGACAATACGTTCGACCAGCTTTACGCGTCCAACCACGACAGGTTTGGCCGCGCCGACCTGTTCGGCTGGCGCAACATACACAATGTGCGATCTCTGGACACGCTGCATGTCACGAAACCGGTGGCCATCAGCGTGATGTATAACGACTGGTGGCTGGCCAGCCCGGCCGATGCGCTCTATAACAGCTCCGGCGCGGCCATCGTACGCTCCGCGAAAGGCAACGCTGGAACCCACGTCGGCCAGGAGGCCGATGTATTTGGAACATACCAGGCCTCCGGGTGGACGTTTGGAGCGGGATTGGCGCATGTCTTCGCCGGCGAGTTCGTGCGCGCCACCACGCCCGGAGTCAACACCCGCTATCTTTACGTCTTCCAGAGCTACACATTCTGAGGTGGGGCAGGCGGCGCCGCGTGCCGACCTTCTGAACCGGTGCTGACATCAGGTGGAACGATGGGCCTTGCCGGCAATCCGTTCGATCCGGATGCGCACCACGGCTGTTCGGGAGGCCGAAGTGGCGATGGCCTTTTCCGCCTCGGGCGTCAGCGCCCCGCAGAAGCGAACGGCCAGAAGCTCCAGCCCCCGTCGTTTCTCCGTGGAATCCGTCACCACAGCCGCCCGCCCGAATACCACGGCGCTCTCATACAGGGTGGACAGGCTAGCCGGCAACACCCTGGCGTCCGCCACCGCGCAGAAGGAGACTCGCTCTTCATGGGCGATGTTCTCCAGTTTGTGCCCCTCCACGGCGCTGTGAATGTAGAGCACGTCCCCGGCGAGCACGTGGTTCACGGGGACGGCATAAGGCCATCCGTCGGCGCCCACGGTGGCCAACACGCCGTGCTCCGCCCGCGCCAGAATCTCCCGGGCCTGGTCCTCTCTAAGCGCCCTGTCGCTTCGCCGTATGTCCCGCAACTCATGAACAGGTTAGCAGGGTTCTCTACGAACTCCGACCCGCGGCTCTACTCGAGGCGGCTTTCAAAGCCGCGACCGTCAGTACCTGCCGAGTTGAATTCGTGCCGGCGCTGGCGGAATATTCCCGGCGCCATGCGGCAAATGAGCCACTGACGGGCGCTTGGATGCACTCTGAAATTGCCTCCCACTTTCCTCTGCCCCCGGTTTTTCACGATTCTCCGCCCTCTCTGCGCCCTCAGGTTTTGACTTGATTTTCTTGTTCTCTTCTCCTGCGAAGTCTCTGCGTCTCCGCGGTCGTGAGAAAAAATCAATCATTTCTCTTGACTAGCGATAACGCTAGTGTTATCATCGTTTCATGGGTTACCTCTCCAAAGTCCAACTCATCCAACGCGCCAACCAG
>JBEKSR010000135.1:0-16649 GCA_049516835.1 Bryobacteraceae bacterium
ATACAAGGGAAATTGTCATATTTACATGGGTACATATACCACAGTCTGTGGAATCCCTTCTGGCCGAGGAGTCAATGAGTTAGATCAACTCACAAGACAGTTGCACAGGGGTAAGATCCGTCAGTAGATCACTTTCAGTGAGAGCTGAATCTGCCGGGACGAACCGGCTGTCTTGCTGATCGCGCCGAAACCGGGGGACCGTGCTGGTGACCGCAACTCACTCTTGTGCTACATTTTCGGCAGCGGCGTTTGCGGCTACTGGCTGCGCATTCACGTCCCCGCTGGGGAGAAACTGGGGGGATTTGGCGGGTAAATTCGGGTAAATTCGGCGGTAGATGGGTAAAGATTGTAAACAGCCGTGGTCTGCGCGCAGTCCGGCAACCGTCGTGTTCAGTAGGGGATACGTTGAAAATAAAGGAGTTAAATACCCTTCGGTTAACAGCCGAATGCTCTACCATTGAGCTACTGAGGAGCAGTGGTGTACTCTCATTAAAACAGACGCCCGGAGGAGGTGTCAAATCTCGCGCTACGGTGCGCGCCCTGCTCAGATCATTTCGTTCAGCAGCTCCGGACGCGGGCGCGGGATCACCACCTTGTTCACCAGCAGGCCCTTCTGGCCCACCACCTGCGCGGCGGCGTCCACCGCCGCCTCGACCGCCGCCACGTTGCCGGTCAAGGTCACGAAGGCCTTCCCGCCTAGCGCCATCGCCAGACGAATTTCGATCAGTTGCACGTTGGCCGCTTTCACCGCGGCGTCCGCGCCTTCGATCAGCGAGGCCACCGAGAACGATTCCACTATGCCGAGCGCTTCCAGCGCTTCGATCTTCGTGGCGCCGGCGATGGCCGGGAATACCGATTCGTGCAGGTTCGGAATCACGAACGAGTCGATCACCGAAAAATGACCCGCGCTCATACCCGCCGAAACCGCCGCCTGCACCGCGCCCACCTCGCCCCGCACCATCACCATGTACTTGCCGGAGCAAATCGAACGCGCCAGCACCATGTCCACGGCGGCCGCCTTCAGCATGGCGTCGCTCGCCTGGATTCCGGCGGCGATGCTGCTCAGCTCGATCAAACCGATTGAATTGTTCGCCATCGCTTATGCCACAATCTCGACGCACTCCGGCGTCACCTTTCGCACTTTGCCGTCGATGCTCGAGTGCACCTGTGCGCCCAGCTTGGAATCTTCCACGCGCCCCACCAGTTGTCCCCGCTTCACCTTTGCGCCTTCCTCGACCACCGGCACGGCGGGCTGCCCAGTATGCTGGAGCATCTTGATGCGCACCGCCGCGGGACGGCATTCCACTTCCTGGAACGGCGCGGCCTGTTCGTATTCTTCAATCTGCAACCGGCGCCGCAATTGTGAAAGCGGCACCCGCCGGTGCTCCTTCATGGGGTGCACCTCCAGCGGCCTGGTCTGCGCGAACTTCAGCCCGGCTGCGCGCCGGTCCTGTTTGCCCTGGTCGCACGCCTCCTTCGGATACAGATCTTCGGGACATGCATAGAGCGTGCACAGCCCGCACGAGCAGCACAGCTCGGCCCACTGGTTCCAGATGCCCGCGCCGGTCATGGTGAAGCCCAGGCTGCGCATTACCTTGTGCGGCTGCACCTCGTAACCGAGCAGGTATCGCGGGCAGAATTCGGTGCAGTAGCTGCACTGGTCGCAGGCCGATTTGCCAATGCGGTTCATTTCCTGCCGCGGCCGCGTGCGGCGGGTGATGAGGTAATGGTCGCGCGGAAGAACGATCAGGCCGCCGGTGGTCTTGGTCAGCACGTCGTCCAGATCGAACGTCGGCGTCCCCATCATGACGCCGCTCACGAAGACCCCGAACTGGTCCACGGTGGCGCCGCCGGCCAGGGCCAGCAGGTCGCGAAACGGCGTGCCCACCGGCGCCCAAAACGATTTCGGCTCGTTCACCGCGCCGCACACCGAGAGGAACTTCCGCGTAACCGGCGCGCCTTGCTCCGCCTGGCGCACGTTGTAGAGCGTCTCCACGTTGTTCACCACCGAGCCCACCTGGAGCGGGATCCCGGCCGGCGGAATCAGGCGGCCGGTGGCGGCGTAGACCAGTTCGTACTCGTCGCCGGAGGGGTAGAAATCGCCCAGCGTCACGAACTCGATCCGGTCCGATTTCAGGTTGTGCTTCAGCGCCTCCAGCGCCTCCGCGTTCTTCGTCTTGACTCCGAACTTGCCCTTCTTCGCGCCGGTCGCGTCCATCATGGAGTTCATGCCCGCCAGAATGTCCGCCGGAAAATGCTTCATCAGCTCGGCGTCCTTATGGATGAGCGGCTCGCATTCGGCGCCGTTGGCGATCACATACTCCACTCGAGACTGCGCCTTGACATAGGTTGGGAAGCCGGCCCCCCCGGCGCCCACTACGCCGCACTCGCGCAATTTCTGGCTGAGCATCAATCAAAGGATAGCGTATCCGGCCTCCGGCATCCTGCCGCGGAACGAAATCGGCCAACGCGCGCGCGGCGCGCGCATTGCCGGAGACCTCCGGCGGTGATCCCGCCCCTCTACTTTTTCTCCGGTTCCCCGACGATGTAGATCTTCTCGCCCGGATGCACGAGCTTCAGCCGCTGGCGGATTTCCTTCTCCTGCTCGGCCGGGCTGCCGGTGAGACGCTTGATATGCTCCCGTTTCTGCTCGATCTCCCGCGCCAACGCCGTGTTGCGCTTTTCCGCTTCCTGGATCTGGCGCTGTCTCTCGAGTAGACCGGGTATGCCCTTCGGGCCGCGTAACGTGAAAAAGGCATAACCGATCACCATGAGGAATGCCATGACGTAAGCCAGTCGGCTCAGCGGCGCTTTCATGTGATGCGGTCCTGGAACATAATAGTAGCATTGCTTTGCCGGTTCGCTCCGGGATTTTTTTGATGACCGATAAAATTGTCGTTCTCAGCACGTGCGCAACCCAGGAAGAGGCCGAAAAGCTCGCCCGCGTCCTGCTCGACGAACGCCTGGCCGCGTGTGTCAACGTGATTCCGGGCATCCGCAGCTACTACCGTTGGAAGGGCGCCATCGAATCCGCCAATGAGTGCCTGCTCGTCGTCAAGTCCTCGCGCGAGCTGATCGGCTCGATCGGCGCAGTCCTCGAGAAGGAGCACTCCTACGAGGTTCCGGAACTGCTCGCGCTTCCCGTCGTGGAAGGGGCAACGAACTACCTGAACTGGCTTCTGGCCAACCTGCGGCGCGGCCCTGAAGGCGAATAGTGTGCGATTCGGTACAATCGGGATTGAGCCTCCGACTGGAAACCGGCATGAGCGTTAGTAGATTTTGTACTACTTTCGGCTACTTGCCGGATATGAAACTACCGATAGATAATCTCTTGGGCGGGAATCCGGAGCGATGGTTGCAAGCCCAATAGCGGGCGGTCTGAGACGTGCGCGCGTGGCGGCGGCGGTGTTTGCGGCGCTGCTGTCGTTCCCCGCCGTCGCGCAGAAACAGCTTACGCTGGAAGAGGTTAGCGCCCGCAAACCGCCCGATTACAGCACTGCCCATGGCGGCGAGACGGTAACCGTGCGCGGAGTCGTCTCCGCTCCCGCCTATCACTTTCCGGGTTATGACTTGCTGGCGATCGATGACGGCCGCTTCGGCGCCGTGGTCGCCGAGCTCCAGGCGCCGCAGCCCAATACCCGGCTTGACGCCCTCCATCCTGGCGAGGAAATCGAGGTGGTTGGCACGGTTTCCTCCGTAGCCGGAGCGGTCACAATTCAGCCGGAGCGCATCACCCTCAACGGCCGAAAGGAGCCGCCCGCTCCAGCAGAGGTTTCCATCCAGGATCTCCAAGGGTTTCGCTACCTCGGGCGCCTGGTCCATACGAAGGGACGGGTGGTGGAAGTCGGCAACACTACCGCCGGGGATTTCGCCTTGATCGCCGCTCCGGTGGCGACCTACAGGATATTCTTTCCCCGCGCGCGGAATCAGCCGCCCTCGCGCACGCCGGAGTACAAGGTAGGCGACACGGTGCAAGCCACCGGCGTGGCTTTCCAATACTGTCCGGATCCTCCGTACAACCAGTGGTTCGAGCTGCTGGCGGCCGATCCGGCGGAAATTGCCATCGCGGCGCGGAGCTGGTTTATCCCGCCGCTGGCGCTGATTGCCGGGATCGGCATGGTGCTGGCCGCCTCTTTGCTGGTGTGGACCCGCGATCGCCGCCTTCGCAAGCAGCGCGAACGCCTGCGGAAGACCTATCAGCTTGGCGAAGAGATCTTGGGCGCCTCTTCGACCGATACCATTCTGAAGCGCATCACGGAGGCCTTGCCCGGTATCCTGGGGGTCACCCGGGTCCAGTTATACATCTATAACCGCGGCGCCAAGACCCTGGACGCGGTGGCTGGCGAGGCAGGAGAGCCGGTTTCGATTCCCCTGGCTTCTCCTCCCGGCGGAGCGCGGGCCGGCGCCGTGGCTTGCTTTCACTACCGCACGTTGCTGGTGATTCCGGATATCGGCCGCAGCCCCTTCCCGATGGCCGGCAGTGACGGCGGCGGCGCTCCCAAGTCGCTGCTCTTCGTCCCCATGCTGGCCCAAAGCGAGGTGGTCGGTGTTCTCGAGCTGGATCAGGACGACCGCCT
This sequence comes from Bryobacteraceae bacterium, assembly GCA_049516835.1. Taxonomy (GTDB): domain Bacteria; phylum Acidobacteriota; class Terriglobia; order Bryobacterales; family Bryobacteraceae; genus Fen-178. Next base: position 4,578 of record JBEKSR010000135.1, read on the forward strand.
CCGCGACTTTACCGCCGACGAGCAGGCTTTGGCGCAGCACCTGGGCAATCAGATCGGCGTCGCCGTCCGGCTGCTGGATCAGCGGTCCGTGCAGGAACAGCTTTTCCGAACCGAGAAACTGGCCGCCGTCGGCCGGTTGATTTCGGGCGTCGTCAATGAATTGCAGACGCCCCTCTCTTCCATCTCGGACCTGGCGGCCAGGGCGCAGGGCAAGGGACTCATGGGCCCCGCCGAACGCGAGGTCTCGGCGATTGCCGCCGAAGCCCAAAAGGCCGCTTCCATGGTGGCGCGGCTGGTTTCGTTCGCCGCGGCCGAGCAGATGGAAGCGCGTCCCGTCTGCATCACCACTCTGCTGCGAAGCCTCATCGAGTTTCGCGAAGGCGATTGGAAGGCGTCCGGCATTCGCGTCCGCGATCTGATCAGCCGTGAGCCGCTCTACGTGTTGGGCTCCCAGGGCCAGTTGGAACAGGTTTTTCTCAACCTGTTCGTGCATGCGGAGCAGTCGCTGGCCGACGCCCCGCAGAAAGCGATTACCATCCGCACCAGTGTGCTGGCCAAGCGGCTGGTGGTGGAGGTGGCGTTTACAGCCTCTCCCGGATCGCGCCAGCCCGAGGAGACCGCCGCCGTGGTGGGGGTCACCCGCAGCGTGATTGCCGGCCACGGCGGAGAGGTGCGGCTCATCGAAAGCGGCCAGTCGGACCCGCATTTCGAAATCGAGCTGCCCAGCACCTCGAAAGAGCGGGTGGGCGCCGGGTCTGGGTCCTTGCACGCACCGGCGCGCGATTTTTCCCGCCGCATGACCGCGCTGGTCATCGAGCCGGACGAGACCGCCCAGCGGCAGATGCTGGGATTGCTGGCGGCGCGCGGACTCCGCGTGGTCCCCATCGCCAATGCCGATACCGGCCTGGAACTGTCGCAGCGCTTGCGGTTCGACGCGGCTTTCTGCTCCGTCCACGCCCCCGGCCTGAACTGGGTGGAGCTATCGGAGCGGATGCAGTCCCGCGTAGGCGCGTTCATTCTCCTATCGGACCGCTACGATGCGGAGTTGTGCGCGGATTTCGAGGGCGATGGCCGCTTCGTGCTGTCCAAGCCCCTGCAAGACTCGGAGCTGGAGCAGGTACTGCGATCACTCGAGCCGCAGCAGGCCCCTGCCACGGTGATTCCCATCAACAAGAGCGGCGCGGCGTAGGTGGGGCAGGCGGTGCTCGCCTGCCCATCGATCATTTCCAGCATGTCCGGCCCCTACCAAATCATCAATTCCGCGGGCGCACCCGTTTCGCAGCCGATGGTCTGGGCCGCCGATCCCTGGCTCACCGAGACCTCCAGGTATCCCGAACTCCCCGCCACCAGAAACAGCTCACCAGGGCCGCACTCGGCGTAGTTGTGCGCCATCACCCCGACCTGCCGCGGTCCGATGGCCAGCGAGAAGTTCTTGCGGTCCAGGTCCGGGAACTCGCTCACGTGGAAGTTGGTAATGATGTTGCCGAAGCGGTCGATTTTCAGAATCCGGCCGGTCCACGTGCGCTTTCCGGTGCGCTGCGGCTTCTCGAACGACGGCCGCAGGTAGTCCTGAATGAGCTTGCCCATGCGCGAGGGCGGCACGCCGGCCGCCAGGTGAGCCGCCACCGGCGAGAAGATATCGCGGCCGTGAAACGTCCGGCTCACCGGCTTGCGAAAGTACCGGTCGTTCGAAATCAGCCGGACCTTGTGTTTCTCGCGCGAGTAGATCATGGAAAGAACGCCGTTGTCCGGCCCCACGAAGTACTGCCCGGCGGCCTCCAGCAGGATCGGCCGGCGCGCGGTGCCCACGCCCGGGTCCACCACCACCACGTGCACCGTCTTGGGTGGGAACGAGGGGTACGCCTGCGCGATCACGTAGGCGCCCTCGGCGATCTCGAACGGGCTGACGCCGTGACTGATGTCTACAATCCGCGCTGGCGGGCAGATGCTCAGGATTACGCCTTTCATGGCGGCCACGTAGTGGTCCGAGAGGCCGAAATCCGAGGTGAGCGTGAGGATGGGTGCGGGCATTGGTAAAATGAATGTCGGTGCAGCGCTTCTATTTCGATCACAACGCCACCACTCCCCTCGCTCCCGAGGTTCTGGAGACGCTGGCGGCGTGTCTCGGTCAAGTGTATGGTAACGCTTCCAGCATCCACCATTTTGGCCAGGCCGCCAAACAGCGGCTGGAAGCGGCCCGCCGGCAGCTTGCGGTCGCGATCCACGCGAGCCCGGCCGAAGTGGTCTTCACCAGCGGCGGCACGGAGGCCGACAACATGGCGGTGCTGGGGGTGGCGCGGGCGGCCGCCGGCCCGGCCCGGCACGTCATCACCACCGCCGTCGAACATCCGGCGGTGCTGGGACCTTGCGCTCAGCTCGAACGCGAGGGCGTGGCCGTCACCTGGCTGCGCGTGGGTTCCGACGGCGTGGTGGACCCCGACGATGTGCGCCGCGCGCTGCGGCCCGATACGGTGCTGGTCTCGGTCATGCACGCCAATAACGAGCTGGGCACCATCCAGCCGGTGGAGGAGATTGCGCGCATTACCAGGCGGGCCGGTGTTCCGTTTCACGTGGATGGGGTGCAGGCGCTGGGCAAGATCCCGGTGGATGTCGAAGCCGCGGGGATCGATCTCTACAGCGTGAGCAGCCACAAGATCTACGGTCCCAAGGGCGTGGGCGCCCTGTACGTGCGCGGGGGCGCCAGGCTCGCGCCCATCGCTTTCGGCGGCCATCACGAACGGGACCGCCGCCCCGGCACGGAGAACGTTCCCGGCATCGCGGCATTCGGAGCGGCGGTGGAAGCGGCCGGGCGCAACCTGGCGAGCGAGTGCGAGCGGCTCACGGCGCTCCGCGACCGCCTGGAGAACGCGGTTGCCGGCCGCATCTCCGGCGCCACCATCAACGGCTCGCGCTGGAAGCGCACGCCCAACACCTCCAACATGTGTTTCGAGGGCATCGAAGGCGAGGCCCTGGTGATCGCGCTGGACCTCCGCGGCTTCGCCGTTTCCACCGGAGCGGCCTGCTCGAGCGGCGCCGTGGCTCCTTCGCACGTCCTCACGGCCATCGGCCTTCCGCCGGCACGCGCGCGCGCCAGCATGCGTTTTTCCCTCGGCCGGGGCAACACCGCCGAGCAGGTGGACGCCCTGGCAGACGCGCTGGAGGGCGCGGTGGCGCACCTCCGCAGAATCTCCGTACATGGCTGAGGCGCCCATTGCCGTCGCCATGAGCGGCGGCGTCGACAGCTCCACCGTGGCCGCGCTCCTGGTGCGCCAGGGTCACCGCGTGGTGGGGCTGACCATGCAGCTTTGGAACCAGCGGCGCTTGCCGGAGCTTGCCGCGGAGGGAGCCTCGGGGCGGTGCTGCTCGCTGGACGATGTTTACGACGCCCGCCGGGTGGCCGAGCAGATCGGCATTCCCTACTACGTGGTGAACTTCGAGCGGCAGTTCGAAGAGCAGGTGGTGAAGCCGTTCGTGGAAGAGTACCTGGCCGGCCGCACGCCCATTCCCTGCACGCTCTGCAACAACTACATCAAGTTCGACCGCTTTTTCGAAATGGCCGGCGCTGTGGGCGCGCGCCAGATGGCCACCGGCCACTACGCGCGCATCCACCGGGACGAAACTTCGGACCGCTGGCAGTTGCTGCGCGCGGTGGACGATTCCAAGGACCAGACCTACTTCCTATTCGGCCTCACCCAGGAGCAGCTCGCCCGCACCATGTTCCCGCTGGGGGAGCTGACCAAACCCGAAGTCCGCGAGCTGGCCCGCTCGATGAACCTGGCGGTGGCGGCCAAGGGCGACAGCCAGGAGATCTGCTTCGTGCCCAACGGCGACTACGCGGCGTTTCTGCGCGCCTACCTGGCGGAGAGTGGCGTCCCGAAGGAGCCAACGCGCGGCTCGATCGTCACCACCGACGGCCGGACGCTGGGCGAACACGAGGGCGTCCACCACTTCACCGTCGGCCAGCGCCGCGGGTTGGGCGTGGCCACCGGCGAGCCGCTTTATGTGATCTCGACCGACCCCCAGCGGCAGCGCGTCATCGTGGGCGGCAACGACGAACTTCTGCGCGCGCGTTTCTTCGCCAAAGGCGTGAACTGGATCTCGATCGCCGGCCTTTTAGCGCCCATGCGCGCACAGGTGAAGATCCGCAACAAGCACGAGGCCGCGGGCGCCACGCTCCATGCCACTGGCGACGCCACGCGCGTCGAGGTGGTCTTCGACGAGCCGCAACGCGCCGTCACCCCCGGCCAGGGCGCGGTCTTCTACGGTGGCGAGCTGGTGCTGGGCGGGGGATGGATCGAAGCGTAGCGCCGGCGGTCTTTGCCGCCGGTGGGGTTGTCCGAACCGGAACACACCGGCGGCAAGACCGCCGGCGCTACCAGCGCGGATTCATTCGTAATGGGCGGTTTTCCCAACTCCGATGATTGGAACTACAATACTGGAGGAGGCCATTGATGTTCTCGCTGTTGGCAATCGTTCTCGACGCGTTCGCGGTGCTCATTCCCATTTACCTGCTCTACCGGTTTCGTTCCCAGGCCTGGTACTGGCACCTGCTGGCGATAATCGTGGCGCTGATGATTGGTAACATGCCCGGAACAGCGCTGCTTCAGACCGAAGGCGGTAGTCTGCTATACGGCTTCTGGTTTGTCATTCTGATGGTCTGGGGCATCGGCGGGCTGATTACGTACCGGCGGCGCCGCGAGAAACACGCGTAGTGGGCACCCGCGGCAGGGTTCGGAACGGGATCGAATACGGGCTCGCCCTGGGCGTCGTGAAGTCGCTGGAATGGGCGCCGGCGCCACTGGCTGACTGGCTGGCTCGCGGTTACGCGCGGCTTCTCGATCTGGCGATTCCCCGCTTGCGGCGGGTAGCCAGCCACAATCTGTCGATGGCGCTGCCGGGGGCCGATCATTCTGAAATCATCGACGGGGTATTCCGATCCATCGCGCGGCTGCTGGTGACGTTTGCCAAGTTCCCTTCCATCCGCCGGGAGAACGTCGAGCTCTGGATCCGCTGGGAAGGCCACGAGCACTTCGAGGACGCCATTCGCGCGGGGCGCGGGGTGCTGTTCGCCACCGCCCACCTGGGCAACTGGGAGTTGAGCGCTTACGCGCACGCGCTGCTGGCGGCGCCCATGAACGTGGTGGTGCGGCCGCTCGACAACCCTCTCATTGACGCGCTGGTGGAGCGCCGCCGGGCGCTCTCCGGCAACCGCCCGATCTTCAAGAAGGACTTCGCGCGCGCCATTCTGAAAGCGCTGGCGGCGAACCAGGCGGTGGGCATTCTGGCGGACCAGAACGCATCGCTCGACTCGGGAGTCTTCGTCGACTTCTTCGGCGTGCCGGCCTGCGCGGGCACGGGCTTAGCGAAGCTGGCGGCGCACAGCGGCGCGGCCGTCATCCCCGGATTTGCGCTGTGGTCGGAAAGCGAGCGTCGTTATGTCCTGCGGTTCTACCCGCCGGTTCCCATGACGGGCGACGTGACGCGCGACACACAGGCGGTGCAAAAGCGCATCGAGGACGCCATCCGGGAGTACCCTGACCAGTGGCTGTGGATCCACCGCAGGTGGAAGACGCGGCCGCGTAGCGCAGACTCTTAGTCTGCCGCGTCCCCACTCTTGGGGACGCGTGGTTCACGGCCCGCAAGACGTCTCCGCAAGAGTGCGGAGACGGCAGCCTGAGAGGCTGCGCCACGTCGAAGCCGCCCGAGCGACACCTGCGTCCACGCGGCGCAGGGCCCAGAGGGCACCCCGCGCCTTGGGATGCCTGTGTCAATCACCCTCCGATGGAGTGCATCGTGAGTTTTCGGTAGGATTGCAGCAACCATGCCCACCGGCAAATGGCAATTTCTGAGCGATTTGGGCATTTTTCTCGAGTAGCCGCTTCGGATGCGAGCCAACCGAGCATTGCCGGGCACCGAGGTCAAGAGGTCAGGCTGGTCTTCCAGACCGCTCGGAGCTAAAATCTAGCGGCTATGAAACGCTGTTCGTGGCTGCTCTTCTGGTTTATTGCCGCATCGATATCAGCCCCAGGGCAGGCCAGGATTCAGAGCCTCAGCCCTGCTCAGGGTCCTATCGACGGCGGAACAGTCGTCACCCTGACCGGATCCGGTTTCACAGGTACCAGGCTGACGCTGGATGGGACGGCACTCACCCCTGTTGCGGTCTCCGATACCCAAATTACCTTCCAAACGCCGGCGCACGACAACGGCATAGCCAGCGTGCAGCTCAGCGGCAACGGGCCGAACGCCTACGCCGAATTCCTTTATCTGCCACCACCATTGGAGAGCTTGCCTCCGGGTTACATCACTACCGTGATGGGGATCGGCGTCTTTCGAGGCGATGGCAGACAAGCCACGAAGGCCAGTGTGGACTCGGGCGGGGGCGGTGGTCTGATTTTCGGTGCCGACGGCACAATGTACTTCAGTGAGCCGAACCAGAGTGCGATCCGCCAGATACGCCCGGACGGAGTGATTGAGCGATATGCGGGGACCGGTATGTGGACCGGTGTGGCGGCCGACGGCGGCCCGGCAATCGCGGCTCAGCTCGGCCACCCACGCGGCTTGGCGATGAATGCGGAAGGTGACATTTTTGTCGCTGATCAATTTTTGAACAGTATCCGAAAGATCGACCACAAAACAGGGATTATCACGACCATTGCCGGGGAGTCGGTCGCCGGTGTCTCCGGAGATGGTGGTCCTGCAAACCGAGCACAACTCAACTATCCGATCAAAATCGCCTTCGGCGGCTCTGGTGACCTTTACATCTTGGAGGGTGGTGACTTCTTCGTGTGCTCTCATCCCCGCATCCGCAAGATCGACGCCAACGGGATCATTACGACAATTGCGGGGACTGGAGCGGTGGGATCCTCCGGCGATGGCGGGCCCGCGCTAGTCGCCACGTTCGACCTGGGAACGGCTGACATGGGCGGACTGGCGGCCGATGCAGCCGGGAACGTATACGTAGCCGACACGCAGAACAATCGGGTGCGCAAGATTGATGCCCGCACAGCCATCATCTCCACTTTCTTAGCCGACATAGGGCCCGTGGTTTCCGTGGCGACCGACAGCGCCGCCAATGTGTATGTGGGTACTCAGGACATCGCGAAGAAATCGGCGCGCATTCTCAAGCTTACGGCGAGCGGACAACTTCTTCAGTCGTGGGGAATGGGCTACGGTTTCAGTAATGACGGCGCGACGGCTGCCGCCGCGCCGCTGTGCAACATAGAGGGGATTGCGCTGGACCTGGCCGGCAATATCGTGTTTCCGGAGTTCTGTGCCTCCCGTATCCGGCGTATCAACCTCAGTAACGGACTGTTGGAGACCGTGGCCGGAATAGGCCCGCAGGTCATCGGAGGAGACGGCCCTGCCGTCGCGACCATGCTCAATGACCCGGGTACGGACCTGCTATTCCTCCCCAACGGCGATCTTCTCACCGCGGAAGCCGGAAACTATCTCATGCGCAAAGTGGACCGGCAAGGGAACGTGAGTAATTTCGCAGGGAGCGGTCTTCTCCTCTTCTTCAATTACACCCGCGACGGTGTGCCCGCGCTGCAAGCTCCCTTGTCTCCCGTGGCGCTTGCGCGCGCGCCGAACGGTGACATTTTGGTGGCGTTCGACACCGGCATCTCGCGGGTCGATGGGTCGGGAATTATCCATGCCGTGATCGATACTGGCGGCCGCGGATTGACGGGCGATGGTGGACCCGCCGGGCTGGCCCTGCTCGATCAGCCATGGGACGTCGCTACCGATTCCGCCGGAAACATATACATCGCCGACAGCGACAACAATCGAATCCGGCGTATCGATGCCCGGACTGGAGTGATCACCACTGTCGCGGGCAGCGGCCCAGGAAATGGTCCTGAGGGTTACGGAGGGGGATCATACTGCGGCGATGGCGGGCAAGCGACCCAGGCATGCCTGAACACGCCTTACGGAATTGCCGTTGCTCCCGACGGCACCATGTACATTGGCGAAAACGGATCCTCGAGGGATCAGCGTATCCGCAAGGTGGATCCGAACGGGATCATTACCACGTTCTTCTCCGGCGCCGGCCAGCGGCTGCGACTCGGTCCCGGCGGCAACCTGTTCATGGCCCCATATAGGATTGAACCCAACGGACATGCCTTCCAGTTTGGTTTCAACAACCCGTCTGGGACAGGTCTGGGAGATGGCGGGCCGGCAATTCAAGCGAGGTTTAATGACGCGATACAGGACGTTGGCATTGCGATCGACCAGGAGGGCAACCTCTTCTTCGCGGATGTGATCAACCGCCGCATTCGGGCGATTCGTTACGGGGCGGTGATTACGGAACCTGGCTCGACCGTCACTGCCACTGCTGGAACGCCCCAAACTACGGCGGCGGGGAAGGTGTTTCCTACAGCGTTTCAGATCACGGTCACCTCTACAGCCGGGACCCCGGAGAACGGCATTCGCGTAGACTTTGCCGCGCCGGCCAGCGGACCATCCTGTACCTTTTCGAGTGGTACCTTCACATTCTCGGCTCTCACCGATATCAACGGCCACGCTACGGCGGTCTGCATGGCCAATTCGCAGGTCGGCCCATACACGATGACGGCAACCCCGTTGGCCCTCGGAAGATCGGCTACATTTTCGCTCGCCAACACGGCGCCTCCGCCCAAGATCGGCAGCAATGGGATCGTGAACGGCGCTAGTTTCGATACCACAAAAGCTGACGTAATCGCCCCCGGCGGCCTGATTTCGGTTTTTGGGACAGGGCTAGCGAGCCAGTTGGGTGTGCAACTCGCCACGACTCTCCCCTTGCCAACTCAACTGGGCGGCACACAGGTGCTTGTCAACGGCGCACCAGCCCCTGTTTTCGCCGTGATCGGCAATCCCACGTTCGATCAGGTCAACGCCCAGGTCCCGTTTGAAGTCGCAGGCGCGACAAAAGGCAGTTTGCTGGTGCGCGTGGCGGGCCAGCCCGACAGTGAACCAGAGCCGGTGACTATCGCTCCGGCTTCGCCGGCAATCTTCACGGTGTCCGCCGACGGCCAAGGACCTGCCGTCATCCAGCACAGCTCTGACTTCACCCCGGTGAATAGCACTTCGCCTGCGAAACCCGGGGAAGCGGTGGTGATCTACTGCACGGGGCTTGGCGTAACCAACCCGCCAGCAGCAGACGGCGGCCACGGCAGCGCAGCGGAGCCATTCAACCGCAGTGCAGAAATGCCTGTACTGACAATCGGCGGCAAAGCAGCGCAAGTGCTCTTCTCCGGCCTTACTCCGTGCTGTGCGGCCCTCTACCAGATCAACGCTATCGTGCCGCCCGACGCGCCGGCCGGTAATCAGCCCGTGGTCATTATGATACCTGTGTCCAATGTGGCGAGCCGCTCGGGAGTGACCATGAGCATACAGCCCTAGTTTTCGGTTTTTGGCGTTTTCTGAACTGCAAGACCGGGGACAACCGCAGGCAGCGCTCTGATGGCATCAGCTCCTTTCTCGCGAAGGGCCTTGCGGTGGCTTACGTGCCTGGCCAAGGTCGTGCGCTTTGAGTGCCCCCCACCATCCTCTTCAGCTTGCCGTATTCCAGGCGCAGTATCTTGGCGGTGCGGAACACCCCCTGCTCCCGAGCGACCTGCGCCGCTGAAGCCCACAACCTCCCTGGAATCGGCAAGCGGGCCTTATGGCCTTTACGCCAACGCTCGAAACGTCGACATACCCTCCGCATGCCGGCCGGAAGCTCGCCCTCGTTGCGTTGCGCCTTGGTTTCCATCGTCGGTCCTCCTCGCCCTGCAGGGCTAAGGTCCGACGTTACCAACTACGGCTGCGCACAGTCATGCAGGCTTACCGAAAGCGCGCCATTCTGAAAGCGCTGGCGGCGAACCAAGCGGTGGGCATTCTGGCGGACCAGAACGCATCGCTCGACTCGGGAGTCTTCGTCGACTTCTTCGGCGTGCCGGCCTGCGCGGGCACGGGGTTCGCCAAGCTGGCGGCGCACAGCGGCGCGGCCGTCATCCCCGGATTTGCGCTGTGGGAAGAGGCTGAGCGGCGCTACTCACCCTCCGATGGAGTACATGGGGCGCGGCGGGGGCACGAACTTGGCGGAGTCGATCTCGTGGCCTTCCCACTTGCCGGCCAGGTTGCGGCGGATGAGCGCGGCAATCTCCTCGTCGGAGGCGCCCGAGCGCATCAGGCTCTTGACGTCGTCTTCCTGGATGGCGAAGAGGCAGTGCTCACCGAGGCGATGAATCCCACCCGGCCGATGCCATCGGCAAAGGCGTACTCCGAGGCCGGCGCGCGGGGGTCGGGATCGGGCACCGGGGCGAGCGGCGCGATTTCGCGCGCGAGCGTCTCGATGATCTCGTCCGCCAGCAGCACCTTGCCGCGGTCCCAGAGATTCTGCGCATCCAGCGGCATGAACTCGATGTAGCGCACTTCAAATCCGTTCTCGCGCGCGTAGCGCGCCAGGGGCACGATATCGGGCTCGACCAGGTCTTTCACGGCCACGGCGTTGAGCTTGATTCGGGAATAGCCGAGGCGCTTCGAGAGATCCAGGCCGGCGAGGACCTTGCCGAGCTCGTCGCGGCGCGTGATGCGGATGAATCGCTCGCGATCGAGGGTGTCGAGGTGGACGTTGATGCGGCGCAGCCCGGCCTCATACAGCGGCTCCGCGAGATCGGGCAGCAGCACGCCGTTGGTGGTGAGGGCGAGGTCGCGGATGCCGGGGATGGCGGTGAGGCGCCGGATCAGCTCCGGCAGGCCGCGCCGCACCAGCGGCTCGCCCCCGGTGACCCTCAGCTTGACGATCCCCAGCGCGACGGCGATGCGCACGAAGCGCTCGATCTCCTCGAAATCCAGGATCTCGCCGCGCTTGACAAACTCGACATCGTGCTCGGGCATGCAGTAGAAGCAGCGGATGTTGCAGCGGTCGGTGACGCTGACGCGCAGGTTGTCGTGGAGGCGGCCGTAGCTATCGAGGAGCGCCGCGGGTGACATTTACTTGAGAGCCAGCATGCGCTCGAGCGGGAGCAGGGCGCGCCGGACGGTGGTTGCGGGCAGCTCCACGCGCGGGGTGAGCGTGAGCAGGCAGTCCCGCAGCTTCTCGAGCGTGTTCAGCTTCATGTACGGGCACTCGCTGCAATTGCAGTTCTCATTGGCCACGAAGTAGAAGCGCTTGCCCGGCGCCACCTTCTGGAGCGAGTAGCGGATGCCGCTTTCGGTCATGACGATGAACTCGGCGGCGCGGCTGGCGGCGCACCATTCGACGATGGCCGAGGTGGACCCGATGAAATCGGCCATCGCCAGCACCGAAGCCGGGCACTCGGGATGCGCCACCACCGCGGCGCCGGGGTGTTCCGCCTTGGCCTCGGCCACCCGCCGCGCGGGAAACGTGGCGTGCACGATGCACGTGCCTTGCCAGATCTTCATGTTCTCCCGGCCGGTCTGCTTCCTGACATAATCGCCGAGGTGGCCGTCGGGCAGGAAGAGGATGGGTTTCTCCCGCGGAATGGAGTTGACCACTTTCACCGCGTTGCGCGAGGTGCAGAGGATGTCGCTTTCGGCCTTCACCTCGATGGAGGTGTTGATGTAGCTGACGATGACGTGGCCGGGGTTCTGGCGCCGGAACTCGCGGACCGGCCCGACCGGACAGCTTTCCACCAGGCTGCACGCTGCCTCGCGGTCGGGGACCACCACGATGCGGTTGGGGTTCACCGCTTTGGCGGTTTCGGCCATGAACCACACGCCACAGAAGGCGATCACGTCGCCGGCGAAGTCGCGGGCCTTGCGCGCCAGTTCGAGGCTGTCGCCGATGACATCGGCCAACTCCTGGATTTCGGGCGCCTGGTAGTGGTGGGCGAGCAGCATGGCCTTCTGCTGTTTCTTTAGATCCAGGATCTCGTCGGCAATGGTAGTTGCGGCGAACATCGGGGGCGATGCGGGAGTAGCCTTCATCTTATCAGAGCCATGCGGAACGAAGCCAATTTCACCGCGGAGTCTGGCGGGGGAAGAAACAAGGTGATACGCTGGGCGCACCCGTTGTGGCGGCAGTCAAGGCCGATAGCGCAGTGGTGTTTTCAAGCCCGTCGCGGAGCATGGTCTCCAGTTTCGTGGTCT